>NZ_SRID01000127.1 GCF_004684805.1 Streptomyces palmae | reverse complement strand
GCCGGACCCCGGGTGCGCCCCAAGCGCTCGGTCGCCGAGGCGTACCAGGACCCGGAATCGCTGACCCGGCGGGCCTTCGGTGCCATCGCCCCCACCCCCGACGAGAACGACCCCGACTACCTGCGCACCGAACTCGCCGCCTCCTCCGGGGTCGCCACCGCGGACGGACTGGCCCGCTTCTACGCGGCGCTGATCGACCAGGTGCCCTTCGGCCGCCGGTTGTTCGCCCCCGCCACCCTCACCCTGGCGCGCACCGAGGAGTCCACCGGCCCGGACCGGGTACTGGTGGTGAACACCCGCTTCGGCCTCGGCTACATGTTGCACAGCCCGTCCTCGCCGATGCTGGGACCGGGCTCTTTCGGCCATCCCGGGCGGGGCGGCTCGCTCGCCTTCGCCGACCCCGAGTCGGGCCTCGGCTTCGGCTACGTCACCAATGGCATGCAGCGCGGTGTCACCGCCGATCCGCGTGCCCAGGCCCTGGTGCGCGCGGTGCGCACGGTGCTCACCGCATAACGGCCGCGCGGCCTCCGGCCGGGGCGCACCCGGCCCCTGCCGCCCTCCGGTCGCGGTGCCCCCGTATCGGCGTGAGCATGGGGAATGGGCGAACGGGAGGCGGTGGTCACCATGGCCGAGAACTGGAATGTGCAGCTGAGCATCTCCGTGATGGACCGGGTCACCCTCTGCCAGGCGCGGCTCACCGGAAAGGGGGACACGGTACTCACCGGTGAGGGCTCGGCGCGGGTCAATCCGGCCGACGAGAACGTCCCCGCCATCGGAAGCGAACTCGCCGCCGCCCGGGCCCTGTCGGACCTCTCGCACCAGCTGCTGCACTCGGCGGTCGAGGACATCGAGCAGCACACCCATGAGCAGGTGCGCGGCCTGAGCGACTGAGCCCGCCCGCGCCGGGGGGCGGGACCTCGGCGTCTGCCAGGAACGGCTCTTCGCCCACGGCCCGGACGTGGAGGTCGCGGTGCCCGTACCCGCCGACTCGCGCCGTTGGCGCACGCCGCGGTTGCGGGACGTCCAACCCCACTGGTTCGCACGGGTGTTCCCCGAGGACGTCTGGCCGTACGAGGCCGAGGAGCCGCGCTCCGCGCCCTGACGCCTGGCCGCAGGAGGACGAGGGGCCCCGCACGACGCCTGGCCGTACGAGGACGAGAGGCCCCCGGGCACTGACGCCTGGCCCTGCGAGGACGAGAGGCCCCCGGGCACTGACGCCTGGCCCTGCGAGGACGAGGGGCCCCCGGGCACTGACGCCTGGCCCTGCGAGGACGAGGGGCCGCGCACGGACGCCCCGCCCGGGCTCAGCCCGCCCGCAGCATCAGCCCGATGCCGACCACCAGCACGCCCGCCGCCAGGATGCGCGGGGCGCCGAAGCGCTCCTTGAAGAACAGCGCCCCGATCGCCGCCCCGACCAGGATCGAGGACTCCCGCAGGGCCGCCACCGGGGCGAGCGGAGCCCGGGTCTGCGCCCAGAGCACCAGCCCGTAGGCGGCCAGCGAGAGGGTGGCGCCGAGCAGTCCGCGGGCCGCGTACGGGCGCAGCAGCCCCGGCAGCCGGCCGCCGTACCGGAGGTAGGCGTACGCCGGGATGAACGGGCCCTGAAGGATCATCAGCCAGGAGATGTAGCCCACCGGGGTGTCGGCGGCGCGTACCCCGACGCCGTCGAGAACGGTGTATCCGGCGATCGTCAGACCGGTGGCGAGGGCGGCCAGCAGCGCCGGCCAGGACGGACCGGACCTGCCGCCTTCGGTGCCGCGCGGGGCCGTTCGGCCGAAGGGCAGCAGGCCCCACAGGGCCAGGCCGACCAGGCCGGCGGAGGCCACCGCGACCCCGGCCGCCTGCCAGCCGTTCAGCGACTCGCCGACGAACAGCACGGCCATCACCGTGACCACCAGCGGGGCCGTGCCCCGGGCGATGGGATACATCTGGCCGAAGTCGCCGAGGGTGAACGAGCGCATCAGCAGCAGCTGGTAGCCGACGTGCAGCGCGGCCGAGGCGACCAGGTACGGCCAGGCGCCGGCGGACGGCATGGGGCTCAGGCAGGCCCCCACCGCCGCCGGCAGCACCGCGCCGCCGGATATCAGGGTGAACGCGAGCAGTTGGTCGCCTATGCCCTTGGCCAGGGCGTTCCAGGTGGCATGGGTGACCGCGGCCAGCAGTACGGCCAGGGCGACGAGCAGGCTCACGAGGTGGCGGACGCGCGGACGTCCACCAGGGTGCCGCCGGCGTGCGCGATCAGGGTCTTCGGGTCGAGCGGGAAGACGGTGTGCGGGGTGCCCGCGGCGGCCCACACCACCTCGTGGGCGAGCAGGCCCCGGTCGGCCAGCACGGTGGTCCGGGTGCGGTGGCCGAAGGGCGGCACTCCGCCGATCGCGTACCCGGTGGTCTCCCGTACCAGGTCGGCGTCGGCCCGGCGCACCTTGTCGGCGCCCAGCTCGCGGCGCACCGCCTCGGTGTCCACCCGGGACGAGCCGTCCACCAGCACCAGCACCGGCCGCCCGTCCACCTCGAAGATCAGCGACTTGGCGATCTGGCCGAGCTCGCAGCCGACCGCGGCGGCGGCCTCGGCGGCGGTCCGGGTGGCCTCGGGGAAGCGCCGTACCTCCACCTTCAGCCCCAGCTCGCGCAGGGCCGCGGCGAACCGCGGGTGCGCGTCGGTGGCACCGTTCTCGGCCGAATCCTGTCCCAGCGAGTGCTCCTCAGATGTCGTCATGGCAGGACGCTATCGGGGGAGGCGGGGCCAGGGCGAGGAAGTACCAGCAGGTGAGAGCCGCGGCACAGATCGTTCCGCTTCCCCGGCCGCCGGCACCGGCCCGCGGCCCCGGCATCGGCCCGGGCGGGCGGCCTCCGTACGAGTCGTCTGGGGCGGCGGCCGAGCGGCTTCCGGCCCGAGGAGCGGCGGCCACGACCTCCCCGGCCCGATCGCCCGGACGGGCGGGCAGCCCGTGACCGCCCGCCCACCGGACTCCCGCTCTCAGCCCGCCTTGAGGACCGAGGCCACGATCGGCCCGGCCGTGTCGCCGCCGTGCCCGCCGGCCGGCACCACCGCGGCCGCGGCCAGGTCGCCGCGGTAGGCGGTGAACCAGCCGTTGGGCTGCTTCTGCCCGTCCACCTCGGCCGATCCGGTCTTGGCGCCCATGTCGCCGCCGACCCCGGCCATCGCCTGCGCCGCCGTGCCCGAGGTCGCGGTCAGCCGCATCAGCGCGCGCAACTGCTTCGCGGTGGACGGCTTGAGCGACCGCGGCGCCTTGGCCAGCGTGCGGTGGTCCAGCGAGGGGGAGACCAGGTAGGGCTGGCGGAAGACCCCGCTGTGCACGGTGGCCGCCACCGAGGCCATGTTCAGCGGGTTCATCCGCACCCCGCCCTGGCCGATCAGCGAGGCCGCCTTGGGCGCGTCGTGCTGCACCGGCACCGCGCCGTCGAAGGTCGACACCCCCGTCTGCCAGTTGAGGCCGATGCCGAAGACGTCCCGCGCCTCCTTGGTGAGGTCGTCGTCGGAGAGCTTGGGAGCCTGGCTGATGAAGGCCGTGTTGCAGGAGCGGGCGAAGCTGTGCTCGAACCGGCCGCCCTTTATCTCGAACTTGTCGTCGTTCTGGAACTTCCAGCCGCCGTACGAGAAGTACTTGGGGCACGGGTGCGGCTTGCCGTACTTGGCCAGACCCTTGTCGATCAGCAGCGCGGAGCTGATCACCTTCATGGTGGAGCCGGGGGCCAGCGAGCCCTGGAGGGCCAGGTTGAAGCCCGCCGCCGGCGAGTTGGCGACCGCCAGGATCTCCCCGGTGCTCGGCTTGACGGCCACCACCCCGGCCTTGGGGCGCTTGTTCACGGCCCGCTCGGCGGCGGTCTGCAGCCGCGCGTCCAGGGTGGTCTTCAGCGTGCCCGGGGTCCCCTTGGAGAGCACCTTCAGGGTCTCGTCCGGCAGCCGCTTGCCGTCCGCGCCCTTGGCCCGGGAGATCCAGGTCTCCACCCCGGGGGTGCCGCCGGCCAGCTTTCCGTACCGCTGGCGCAGCCCGTCCAGTACGCCCTTGAGGGCCGGATGGGCGGCCGCGGTCAGCTCCTGGCCGTTGCGGTCCACGGCCTTGATCGGCGGGGCCTCGGAGGCCCCGGTGCGCAACCGGTCGCCGGCCCGCAGCCGCGGGTGCAGCACCGAGGGCCGCCAGTCGACCACGGCCTTGCCGGTGCCCTTGTCGCGCACCACCGTGAGGGAGGAGGCGTAGGCCAGCGCCGTCTGCTGCTTGGCGTAGGAGATCTGGGCGGCCACCGTGAACGGCACCTTGGCGCCGGTGGGTGCCCCGGCACGCAGTCCGAGCCGCGCGATGCGGGCGTCCTTGCGGAAGGAGCCGAGCGCCGCGGTGGCGGCCCGCACGTCACTGGTGAGGCCGGCCGCCTTGGCGGTGTCGCCGGCCGCCCAGGCGTCGAGGAAGTCCTTGGCGGTGGTCTTGATCTCGGCCGCGCTGGGCGGGCCGGTCTTGACGACCTTGGCGGCGGGGGCCTCGCCCGCACCGCTGTTGTCCTCGGACCCGGAGGATCCTCCGCAGCCCGAGGTCCCGACGAGTACGACGAACACTCCGCCGACGAGCGCGGCTCTGGCCCCACTCCGCATGCGAGAACCCCCACAGTTCCTCTGAGTCCCGCACCGTCCGGTGCGGGACGCGGTCCGCGCACCCTACCGAGAATCCCGGCGCAGGTCAGAACCAGGCGGCCGGAACCGTGCGGTGCCCTGCGGTGTGTGCCGCGGGTCGGCCGGATCCGTGCGGTGCCGCCCCCTGGGGGGGGCGTTGCCGATCCGGCACCCTGGGAGGCGCCGGCCGCGGCCTCACGGACACGGGCGGCTGCCCCGTCCTCCCGGCACGCGCCGTGTCGCACCGGACCGGCCGGACATCGCCGGTATCAGATGGAGGGAGTGGACCGGCGAACGGAGAAGGACATGAAGGTCGTGGTCGTGGGCGGTACGGGGCTCATCGGCTCGCAGGTGGTCGCGATGGTGCGCGAGCGCGGTCACGAGGCGGTGGCCGCCTCGCCCTCCACAGGGGTGGACATCCTCACCGGCGAGGGGCTCGCGGAGGCCCTCAAGGGCGCGGAGGTGGTCGTGGACGTGGTGAACTCCCCGTCCTTCGAGGCCGAGGCGGCGCTGGACTTCTTCACCCGCGCGGCGCGGCAGATGTTCGAGGCCGAGCGCGAGGCGGGGGTCCGCCACCATGTGACGCTCTCCATCGTCGGCGCCGACCAGGTGCCCGGCTACGGCTACTACCGGGCCAAGGTCGCCCAGGAGGAAGCGGCGCGCGGCGGCGGCATCCCGTACAGCATCGTGCGCGCCACCCAGTTCTTCGAGTTCATCGCGCCGGTGATGGACATGGCCACCCAGGGTACGGAGGTGCGTCTGCCGCCCACCCGACTGCGGCCCATCGCCTCCGCCGAGGTCGCCGCCGCCGTCACCGAGGCGGCCCTGGGGGAGCCCTCGCACGGCCTGCGCGACATCGCGGGCCCCGAGGTCCACCGGCTCGACCACCTCGGCGAACTCACCCTGGCGGCGAAGCCGGACGGCCGGACGGTCGTCAGCGACGAGACCGCCGGCCTGTTCGCGAACATGCCGGACGGGGCCCTGATCGGCGACGACACCACCCACCTCGCGCCCACCCGCTACGAGGACTGGCTCAAGCGCCACTGACCGACGCCCCGCGGCCCGGACCGTCCGGAAGGCGAGCGCCAGTCGCTCTCCGAGGACGGGGGACGTCACGCCCCGGGGCAGTGGCGGTCGCCGCCCGAGGACAGGGCCGACGTCACACTCCGGGGGCGGGGCGTACGGGGATGCCGTGCCGTTCCAGCAGGGCCGCCGTCACCCCGTCGCCCGGCACCAGCTCGCCGGCGAAGGACCCGTCGTACACCGCGCCCCGTCCGCAGGAGGGACTGCGCGGCATCAGCAGCGCCTCGGTGCAGCCGCCGTTCCGCGCCGCCGCGAGTGCCCGCCGGGCCCCGTCCACGAACTCCGCCGTCACATCGCGCCCGGTGTCCTCGACCACCCGCGCCGTCCCGTCCAGTACGTCGTGCCCGTCCCCGCCCACCAGCTCCGCCGGCCGCCGCGGTGTGGCGAGCCCGCCCGCGACCTCGGGGCAGAAGGAGACGACCGCACGACCGGCAACCGCCTCCTCGATCTCCGGGGCGGCCTTGTGCCGCCCGTCGAACCGGCAGGGCACCCCGCGCAGACACGCGCTGACCAGGATTGCTTCCATGCCGCCAGGCTAGCCGCGGCGACTTCAGGGGACCCCGACCCCACCCGGCTCGCGGCGTCACCCCCGCGCTAGATCCACGTGTCCAGCCACATCCGCCCCCGCCACTGGTCCACCGTGATCGGTTGGCCGGTGTAGATGGGGAAGAAGTAGATGAAGTTCCAGAGGATGAGCAGCACCAGGGTGCCCGCGCCGACGGCGCCCACCGCGCGCCGGGTCTCCGTGCCGGTCGGGGGGCCGAGCATGGCGCCGGCCAGCATCGCCACCGCCAGGCAGAGGAAGGGGACGAACACCACCGCGTAGAAGGAGAAGATCGTCCGGTCCTGGTAGAGGAACCAGGGCAGATAGCCGGCCGCCACCCCGCACAGGATCGCGCCCGCCCGCCAGTCGCGCCGCAGGGCCCACCGGAACAGCAGGTAGCCCAGCGCGAAGCAGGCCGCCCACCACAGCAGCGGGGTGCCCAGCGCCAGCACCTCGCGGGCGCACTTCTCGGTGGTGTCCGGCGGGCAGCCGGACTCGCCGGGGCGCGGTGACTCGTAGAAGTAGGACACCGGCCGGGACTGGACCAGCCAGCTCCACGGGTTGGACATGTAGATGTGCGGGTCGTCCAGCTTCACATGGAACTTGTAGACCTCGTGCTCGTAGTGCCACAGGCTGCGCAGCGGGTTGAGCAGCCAGGCGAACGGGCCGCTGTCGCCGTAGCCGCCACCGCCGGGCTTGGGGGACTCGGCCCAGTGCCGGAAGTAGCCGCTGTGCCGCCAGCCGGCCTCCTTGGAGTACGTACCGCTGTTGGCGAACCAGCCGGTCCAGGACGCGACGTACACCCCCAGGGCCACCGGCACCGTGGACAGGAAGGCCCAGGGCAGGTCCCGCCGGGCCACCGCCCGGTAGGGGCGCCGGGTGCCGGCCAGCCGGCGGGAGCCGATGTCCCACAGGACGGTCATCAGCCCGAAGGCCGCCAGGACGTAGAGCCCGTTCCACTTGGTGCCGCAGGCCAGGCCCAGGAAGACGCCGGCCGCGATGCGCCAGGGCCGCAGCCCCAGCGCCAGCCGCCCGGCGACCTCCTCGTCCGGCCGCGCCACCCCGTCCGGACCCACCGGCAGCGCCGCGGCCAGCCGGGCGCGGGCCTTGTCCCGGTCCACCAGCAGCGCGCCGAAGGCCGCCAGCACGAAGAACATCAGCACCAGGTCGAGCAGCGCGGCCCGGCTCATCACGAAGTGCAGCCCGTCCACCGCCAGCAGCAGCCCGGCCAGGCAGCCCAGGAAGGTCGAGCGGAACAGCCGCCGCCCGATCCGGCACAGCATCAGCACCGACAGCGTGCCCAGCAGCGCCACCATGAAGCGCCAGCCGAAGGGGTTCAGGCCGAACAGCTGCTCCCCGATCGCGATCACCCACTTGCCGACCGGGGGGTGCACCACGTAAGCGGGCGAGTCGGACAGCGGGATGTGGTTCTGCAGGATCTGCTCGTTGGCCTTGTCCGACCAGTTGGTCTCGTAGCCGAAGTGCAGCAGCGACCAGGCGTCCTTGGCGTAGTACGTCTCGTCGAATATCACCCGGTTCGGGCTGTCCAGCCGCCAGAACCGCAGCAGCCCGGCGAAGAGTGCCACCAGCAGCGGCCCGCCCCAGCCGGTCCAGCGCGCCAGCCGCGCGGACGCCGCGGGGCTCAGCCCGAGCATCGCGAACAGCCGCACATCGGGTTCCGCGTACGGCGGCACCAGCTGCTCGCGGACATCGGTCTGCGGACGCCCGACGTAGCCGAACCGGCGCAGCCGGCCCTGCCAGGACGGCCTGCGGTCGGCCGCACGGCCGTGCTGGGCCCGGGGTGCGGTGTCAGTGGTCACCGCGCCATCGTAGGGAACGGGCCCGCGGGCGTCGCATCGTCGGCGGAACGCACCTCCCCGCCGCGGCCGGGAGCATCCTGCGAGGATGGCCGTGTGACAGGAACGCTGGTACTGGCAGGAACCCCCATCGGAGAGATCGCGGACGCGCCGCCGCGACTGGCCACCGAGCTCGCCGCGGCCGATGTGATCGCCGCCGAGGACACCCGGCGGCTGCGCCGGCTCACCCAGGCGCTTGAGGTGCAGCCGGCCGGCCGGGTGGTGTCGTACTTCGAGGGCAACGAGTCCGCTCGCACCCCCGAGCTGGTCGAGGCGCTGACCGGGGGCGCGCGGGTCCTGCTGGTCACCGACGCGGGCATGCCGTCCGTCTCCGACCCCGGCTACCGGCTGGTCGCCGCCGCCGTGGAGCGGGGGATCGCGGTGACCGCGGTGCCGGGGCCGTCCGCGGTGCTGACCGCGCTGGCCGTCTCCGGGCTGCCGGTGGACCGCTTCTGCTTCGAGGGCTTCCTGCCCCGCAAGGCGGGCGAGCGGCTGGGACGGCTGCGCGAGGTCGCCGAGGAGCGCCGCACCCTGGTCTACTTCGAGGCCCCGCACCGCCTGGACGCCACGCTGGGCGCGATGGCCGAGGTCTTCGGCGGGGAGCGCCGGGCCGCCGTGTGCCGCGAGCTGACCAAGACCTACGAGGAGGTGCGGCGCGGGCCGCTGGCCGAGCTGGCGGCCTGGGCGGCCGAGGGCGTACGGGGCGAGATCACCATCGTGGTGGAGGGCGCCGCCGAGCGGGGTCCCCAGCAGCTGGACGCCGCCGAGCTGGCCCGGCTGGTCGCGGTGCGGGAGGAGGCGGGCGAGCGGCGCAAGGAGGCCATCGCGGCGGTGGCCCAGTCCGTCGGCCTTCCCAAGAGGGAGGTGTTCGATGCCGTGGTCGCGGCAAAGAATGCGGTGCGAACAGACCATGGTACGAGTAAAGGACTATCGTAGAAAGCAAAGCTTAGACCGCGCACCCGGGGCGTTTCGGCATCCACCTGCCAAATCTGGCCCAAGGAGCAGGAAGGGCGGCTGCGGTCCGGCCGGGAAAGGCGTCCACTGAGGTGTGGGGCGACCGGTCCCCGGAACGACTTGTCCAACGGACAAGAGGAGCTGCCATGAGCGAGACCGCGGGCACCTCAAGGGGTGTTCACCCGATATTCCATACTCCGCTACCCATCCCGGCCACGCCGTCTCGTGAGGTGGTCCACGAGGCGTACGCGTTCGCCTGCATGCGGTGCGGGCGCGGCTGGGAGCAGTCCTACGAGATAGAGCACCACGTGGACCCCCAGGGCAGGCCCTTCGTGGTGTACCTCGCCGACGGCGAGCGTGTCCCCTCTCCGCTGACCCGCCCCGGCTGCGCCGTCTGCGGCAGCCAGGTGGTGCGCATCATGCGCTCCGGCCGGGTGGCCGCCGCCGCCCGCACCGAGCAGCCGCCCGCCGGGCCGCTGGTGCCGGCGCAGGACACCACCGCGGTGAGGATGTCCCCCGGCGCCAAGGAGCCCGCCGGCGAGCGGCACTGGCACCTGTCCGACCTGCTGCACCCCTTCCGGCACAACGGTCGCGCCTGAGGTGGCCCCCCAGGGACGGGCCCGGGCGATCGGCCCGGGCCCGTCCCTAGAATCGGGCGCTATGAGCGACAAGCAGACCCCGCCACCGCTCCCGGAGCCGCTCCGGGTGCCGGTGACCGACTCCCACACCCACCTGGACATGCTCCCGCCCGGTCCGGCCGAGGGCAGCAGGGAGGCGGAGGCGGTACGGGAGGCCCTCGACGCCGCGGCCTCGGTCGGGGTGCACCGGGTCGTCCAGGTGGGCTGCGACCTCGCCGGCTCGCGCTGGGCCGCCGAGACCGCCGCCGCCCACGAGCGGGTCTGGGCGGCCGTCGCCCTCCACCCCAACGAGGCGCCGCGCATCGTGCACGGCGACCCCGAGGGCTGGTCCCGGCAGGGAGCCAGGGAAGCGGGCGGCACCGCCGCCCTGGACGCGGCACTGGCCGAGATCGACGCGCTGGCCGCACTGCCGCAGGTACGCGCCGTGGGCGAGACCGGACTGGACTTCTTCCGCACCGGCCCGGACGGTGTCGCCGCCCAGGAACTCTCCTTCCGCCGGCACATCGACATCGCCAAGCGGCACGGCAAGGCCCTGGTCATCCACGACCGCGAGGCCCATGACGACGTGCTGCGGGTGCTCGACGAGGAAGGCGCCCCCGAGCGGGTGATCCTGCACTGCTTCTCCGGCGGCCCCGAGTTCGCCAAGGCCTGCGCCGACCGCGGCTTCTACATGTCCTTCGCCGGCAACGTCACCTTCAAGAACGCCCAGCCGCTGCGCGAGGCCCTAATCATCGCCCCGCCCGAGCTGCTGCTGGTGGAGACCGACGCCCCCTTCCTCACCCCGGCCCCGTACCGCGGCCGCCCCAACGCCTCGTACCTCATCCCGCACACCCTGCGGGCGATGGCCGAACTCAAGGGAACGGACGAAGACACCTTCGCCACCCGAATCGAGACCAACACGGTACGAGCCTTCGGAGGCTGAATCCCCTGTACGGCCGTTGCGCCCCGTAGGGGCGCGGGGAACTGCGCGATCAGCCACAGCGGGCCCGCAGACGACCGCGACCGTAACTCTGTGTGCCCGCACAATTTGAGAGAGTAACCACGTCTCCGCTAGGGTCCGCCCCCCAACCCCCCGCACCGGAGTGTGCTCGTGCCCCCTTCACCGGCCACCCACCGCGGAGCCCACGGCACGCACCGGGCCACCCGCCGCGCTCCCCGGCGGCGAGAGCCGATGCGGCTGCTGCCGCGCACCCTGGTGGTCGCCGCGCTCGCCGGCGGCACCTGCGCCTTCGTCAGCCAGGACCGGGCGGTGACCCTCGAGGTCGACGGCACCGGCCGCACCCTCCACAGCTACGCCGACACCGTGGAGGAACTCCTCACCGAACAGGGAGTGGCGCTCGGCGCCCACGACGAGGTGACCCCGGCGCCGGGCCGCTCACTGGACGGCGTCGAGCGGATCACGGTGCGCCGGGCCCGCCCGCTCACCCTCACCGTGGACGGCGAGCGGCGCCGGACGTGGACCACCGGCCGCACCGTGACCCAGGCGCTGCGGGAACTGGGCGTCCCCACCGCCGGTGCCTGGCTGTCCGTACCGCCGAGCACCCCCGTCCCGCTCACCGGGGCCGAACTCGCGGTGCGCACCCGGCGCACCGTCACCGTGCTGGCCGACGGCCGGGCGTACGAGGTGCGCACCCGTGCGGCGACGGTGCGCGAGGTGGTGGCCGAGGCCGGGGTGGCGCTCAGCGGCCTGGACACCACCTCGGCGCCGGCCGGCAGCTTCCCCCGGGAGGGCCAGGCCATCGCGGTGCTGCGGGTCACCCGCGGTACCGAGCACCGGGACACCCCGCTGCCGTACCGCACCGTGCGGATCGAGGACCCGCTGGCCGCCGCGGGCACGGCGACGGTCGAGCGGCCGGGGGCGCCGGGCCTGCGGCGTACGGTCTACGCGGTACGCACCGTCAACGGCGTACGGCAGCGGCCCCTCGCGATCCGCGGAGAGATCCTGCGCCACCCCGTGGATCGGCTGGTGCGCGTCGGGACCCGCCCGCTGCCCGCCGCGGTGGCCGGGGCGGAGGGCCTGGACTGGGCGGCGATGGCCCGCTGCGAGTCCGGCGGCCGGCCGGACGCGGTGGACGCCACCGGCACCCACGGCGGGCTGTACCAGTTCGACACCGCCACCTGGCGGCGGCTCGGCGGCAGCGGCCGACCGCAGGACGCGCCCGCCGCCGAGCAGACCTTCCGGGCCAAGAAGCTCTACGTCCTGCGGGGGGCGGCGCCCTGGCCGTACTGCGGCCGTAAACTTCAGCGGTGAGCGAGCGAAGTGAGCCAATGATCGACAGGTGTGCGGGAAGCCGGGGCCACCGTCCGGCCGGCGCCGGGAGCCGCCGGGCCGAGTGCGCTGGAGCGGCCGCATGAGCTCCACCAACCCCGAGCCCGTGCCCGGCGCCGACCCGACCGCGGACGCCGACACCCCGACCGGCTCCGACGCCGAAGCTGTCGCCGGGACCGACGCCGCGGGGACCGACGACGCCGCCGCCCCCGACGCCCCCGCCGGGACCGGCACCCCCGCCGGGACCGACGCCCTGCTGGGCCCCGCGGACATCCGGGAGCTGGCCGCCGCCCTGGGCGTACGCCCCACCAAGCAGCGCGGCCAGAACTTCGTCATCGACGCCAACACCGTCCGCCGGATCGTCCGCACCGCGGACGTGCGCCCCGACGACGTGGTGGTGGAGGTCGGCCCGGGACTCGGCTCGCTGACCCTCGCCCTGCTGGAGGCCGCCGACCGGGTGATCGCCGTCGAGATCGACGACCTGCTCGCCGCCGCCCTGCCCAGCACCGTCGCGGCCCGGCTGCCGGAGCGCGCCGACCGCTTCGCCCTGGTCCACTCCGACGCCATGCGCGTCACCGAGCTGCCCGGGCCCGCGCCGACCGCGCTGGTCGCCAACCTCCCGTACAACGTCGCGGTGCCGGTGCTGCTGCACATGCTGGCCACCTTCCCCACCATCGACCGCACCCTGGTGATGGTGCAGTCCGAGGTCGCCGACCGGCTCGCCGCCCCGCCCGGCTCCAAGGTCTACGGGGTGCCGTCGGTGAAGGCCGCCTGGTACGCGGAGGTCAAGCGGGCCGGTGCCATCGGCCGCAACGTCTTCTGGCCGGCGCCCAACGTCGACTCCGGGCTCGTCTCCCTGGTCCGCCGCACCGAACCGCTGGCCACCAGCGCCACCAGGGACGAGGTCTTCGCCGTGGTGGACGCCGCCTTCGCGCAGCGCCGCAAGACCCTGCGGGCCGCGCTCGCCGGCTGGGCGGGATCCGCGGCGGCGGCCGAGACGGCGCTGGTGGCCGCCGGGGTGTCGCCGCAGGCGCGCGGCGAGTCGCTGACCGTGGAGCAGTTCGCCGCGATCGCCGAGGCCCGCCGGCGGATCACCGGCGCCGGCGCGTGACGGCGGCGCCCGGGTGAGCGCGGGAGCCAGGGAGGGTAGGAGCATGGCCGTGGACGAACAGGGGAGCGAGATCATGACCGCACCGGAGCCGGCCGCCGTACGGGCCGGAGGCGAGGGCGTCACCGTCCGGGTGCCCGCCAAGGTGAACGTGCAGCTCGCGGTCGGCCCCCCGCGCCCCGACGGCTTCCACGACCTGGCCAACGTCTTCCTCGCGGTCGGCCTCTACGACGAGATCACCGTCCGGCCCGCCGAATCCCTGCGGATCACCGTGTCCGGCCCCGACGCCGCCCTGGTGCCGCTGGACTCCGGCAACCTCGCCGCCCGCGCCGCCACCCTGCTCGGCAAGCGGTACGAGGTCGCCGACCGGGGCGTGCACATCCACATCGCCAAGGACATCCCGGTGGCGGGCGGCATGGCGGGCGGCAGCGCCGACGGCGCGGGCGCCCTGCTGGCCTGCGACGCGCTGTGGGGCACCGGCGCCTCCCGCGCCGAACTCCTGGAGATCTGCGCGGAACTGGGCAGCGACGTGCCGTTCAGCCTGGTGGGCGGCGCGGCCCTGGGCGTCGGACGGGGCGAGCGGCTCACCCCGCTGGAGGTCGACGGCACCTTCCACTGGGTCTTCGCACTGGCCGACGGCGGACTGTCCACCCCGGCCGTCTACCGCGAGTGCGACCGGCTGCGCGCCGAGGGAGGCCCCGCGGAGGCCGTCCCCGAGCCGCAGGCGGCCCCCGCCGTGCTGGAGGCGCTGCGCACCGGGGACGCCGCCGCGCTGGCCGCCGCGGTGACCAACGACCTCCAGCCGGCGGCGGTATCGCTGCGTCCCTCGCTCGCCGACACCCTGCGCGCCGGCACCGAGGCCGGCGCCCTCGCCGGACTGGTCTCCGGCTCCGGCCCGACCTGCGCCTTCCTCGCCGAGGACGCCTCCGCCGCCGAGAAGGTCGCCCGGGCCCTGCGGGACTCGGGCACCTGCCGAAGCGCCCGAGTGGCCGCGGGACCCGTGCCGGGGGCGACCCTCCTCACCGCCTGACCCGCGCCCCGCCCTGTGGGGCCCGCCGCACCGGCGCCCTGTTCGGGGGCACCCGGTGCGGCGACTCGGCCCGTGCCGGGACCCCGGAAACGGCACTCCGTTGACGGCGCCCTGTACGGCGATTCGACCGGAGCCGGAGGCAAACCCTCCTTGCCGGCCGACCCGCCCACCCGCTCGCACCGGCCCGCCGCACCGGCACTCCGTTCGGGGCACCCTGCACGGCGATTCGGCCGTACAAGGGGGCAAACCCTCCTCACCGGCCGACCCGCGCACCCGCCCGGACGGGCCCCCGCGAACGGCACTCCGTTCGGGGCACGCCGCATGGCGACTACCCTGGGATGTCGACCGATCCGCGTACCAGGAGTGAGATGGCCAGCAACCTCGTCAATCTGGAAGCCGTCGACAAGGTGTACGGCACCCGTGCACTGCTCGACGGTGTTTCCCTCGGCGTCAACGAGGGCGACCGGATCGGCGTCGTCGGGCGGAACGGTGACGGCAAGACCACCCTCATCCGGATCCTCGCCAAGCTGGAGAGCGCCGACACCGGCCGGGTGACCCACGCCGGGGACCTCCGGCTGGGGGTGCTCACCCAGCACGACTCGCTGGACCCGGCCGCCACCATCCGGCACGAGGTCATCGGCGATCTGGCCGACCACGAGTGGGCCGGCAACGCCAAGATCCGGGATGTGCTCACCGGGCTCTTCGGCGGGCTGGACCTGCCCGGCTTCGACCAGGGCCTGGACACGGTGATCGGCCCGCTGTCCGGCGGTGAGCGCCGGCGGATCGCGCTGGCCAAGCTGCTCATCGCGGAACAGGACCTGATCGTCCTGGACGAGCCCACCAACCACCTTGACGTGGAGGGCATCTCCTGGCTGGCCCGCCACCTCCAGGCGCGGCGGTCCGCGCTGGTGGTCGTCACCCACGACCGCTGGTTCCTGGACCAGGTGTGCACTCGCATGTGGGACGTCCAGCGCGGCGCCGTCCACGAGTACGAGGGCGGCTACAGCGACTACGTCTTCGCGCGCGCCGAGCGGGAGCGGATCGCGGCCTCCGAGGAGACCAAGCGGCAGAACCTGATGCGCAAGGAGCTGGCCTGGCTGCGCCGCGGCGCCCCGGCCCGTACCAGCAAGCCGCGCTTCCGGATCGAGGCGGCCAACGAACTGATCGCCGATGTGCCGCCGCCGCGCGACAACGCTGAGCTGATGCGGTTCGCGGGCTCGCGGCTGGGCAAGACGGTCTTCGACCTGGAGGACGTCACCGTCCAGGCCGGCCCCAAGGTGCTGCTCAAGCACCTGACCTGGCAGCTGGGCCCGGGCGACCGGGTGGGCCTGGTCGGGGTGAACGGCGCGGGCAAGACCTCGCTGCTGCGCGCGCTGGCCCAGGCCGCCCGCACCGAGGGCGAGGAGCAGCCCGCCGGCGGCCGGGTGGTGGTCGGCAAGACCGTCCGGCTGGCCTACCTCTCCCAGGAGGTCGCCGAACTGGACCCCGACTGGCGGGTGCTGGAGGCCGTCGAGCGGGTGCGGCAGCGGGTGGACCTGGGCAAGGGGCGCGAGATGACCGCCTCCCAGCTGTGCGAGAAGTTCGGCTTCACCAAGGAGAAGCAGTGGACCCCGGTGGGGGACCTCTCCGGTGGTGAGCGCCGCCGGCTGCAGATCCTGCGGCTGCTGATGGACGAGCCCAACGTGCTGTTCCTGGACGAGCCCACCAACGACCTCGACATCGAGACGCTGACCCAGCTGGAGGACCTGCTCGACGGCTGGCCCGGGTCGCTGGTGGTCATCAGCCACGACCGGTACTTCGTCGAGCGCACCACCGACCGGCTGTTCGCGCTGCTGGGCGACGCCACCCTGCGGATGCTGCCGCGCGGCCTGGACGAGTACCTGGAGCGCCGTCAGAAGGTGCTGGAGGCCAAGGCGGCGCCTGTCGCCGGGCCGGCCGCCGCCGCCGCGGCGGCCGGCAAGCCCAAGTCCACCGCGGACAGCCGAGCCGCCAAGAAGGAGCTCCAGCGCATCGAGCGCCGGCTGGACAAGCTCGGTGAGCAGGAGGCGAAGCTGCACGAGCAGATCGCCGAGAACGCCACCGACTTCGAGAAGGTCGCCGGCCTCGACGCCCAGCTGCGGGAACTGGCGGGGGAGCGGGACGAGCTGGAGATGCGCTGGCTGGAGCTGGCCGAGGACGTGTGACCGAGCTGTGAGGGCGGTGTGCGGGACCGCGACGGGCCCGCAACAACATCGTCACGGCCCGGTCTCAGCTGTCCGCCGGACCGAGACCGCCCGGTTCCGGCCAGATATCGGGTGATACAAAGAACTCCCGCTAGCCAGCCGCTGACTGGCGGGTTGCATGTCCGATTCGCTCCTTCCTGGTGGGATGTGACCCCGGGAAACCCCGGTAGCTCCCGGGGCCATGGGGGAGCCCGGTCGGTACGTGGGCCCGCGTGAGAAGGAATCCGATGTCACAGCCGCCCCAGCCGCCCGAGCCGCCGCAGGGCGGCTTCGGCGCGCCTCAGCCCTCGTACGGATACCCGCCGCAGCCCCCGGGCACGCCGCCTCCGCAGCCGGGTTATGGCTACCCGCAGGCCCCCGGCGCGGCGCCGCACACCCCGCCGCC
>NZ_SRID01000126.1 GCF_004684805.1 Streptomyces palmae | reverse complement strand
CCCCCGAGAACGGCCCCGCCCAGCGCGGCCGACCCTTCCCGTCAACTCCGCTGCGCCCCGGCCGCCACACCCCGGCCGGAACCTCCCCCGAAAGGTTTCCCCGTGAGCTCCAACAACCGTCTGCGCGCCCTCGGCGACCGGCTCGTCGGCCCCGGCCACCCGGTCTACGTCACCGGTGAGATCGGCATCAACCACAACGGCGACCTGGAGAACGCGTTCAAGCTGATCGACGCGGCCGCCGAGGCCGGCTGCGACGCGGTCAAGTTCCAGAAGCGGACCCCGGAGATCTGCACCCCGCGCGACCAGTGGGACATCGAGCGCGACACCCCCTGGGGCCGGATGACCTACATCGACTACCGCCACCGCGTGGAGTTCGGCGAGGACGAGTACCGCGCCATCGACGAGCACTGCAAGAAGCGCGGCATCGCCTGGTTCGCCTCCCCCTGGGACACCGAGGCCGTCGCCTTCCTGGAGAAGTTCGACCTGCCGGCCCACAAGGTGGCCTCCGCCTCGCTCACCGACGACGAGCTGCTGCGCGCCCTGCGCGCCACCGGCCGCACCGTCATCCTCTCCACCGGCATGTCCACCCCCAAGCAGATCCGGCACGCCGTCGAGGTGCTGGGCAGCGAGAACATCCTGCTCTGCCACGCCACCTCCACCTACCCGGCCAAGGCCGAGGAGCTCAACCTGCGGGTGATCAACACCCTGCAGGCCGAGTTCCCCAACGTGCCGATCGGCTACTCCGGCCACGAGACCGGTCTGCAGACCACCCTCGCCGCGGTCGCCGTGGGCGCCGTCTTCGTCGAGCGCCACATCACCCTGGACCGCGCCATGTGGGGCTCCGACCAGGCCGCCTCGGTGGAGCCGCAGGGCCTGGGCCGCCTGGTGCGCGACATCCGCGTGATCGAGGAGTCGCTGGGCGACGGCGTGAAGAAGGTGTACGACAGCGAGCTCGGCCCGATGAAGAAGCTGCGCCGCGTGATCGGCGTGGTGGCCGAGGCCGGCGACCGCGAACCCGCGACCGTCTGACGGGCCGGACAGGGCATCCACTGGTGGAGACGACACCGGCCCGGCCACCCGAGGGCACCCGGGCACCCCGAGCGGCACGCACCTTCGCCCGCCGCTCCCGGGCGCTGCCCCCGGCGGCCGGGACACCGGCGCAGACCCTGGCGTTCGTGGAGAGCCCGGTCCAGCTGCTGAACGTGCTGGAGTGGGCCTACGCCGACCTGCGCCGCACCCGCGGCACGGTGTCGCCCCCCGACCGGGCGCCCGGGGCCGCGCCCCTGGGCCGCGAGCCGGCGGACGCCGCTCCCGCCGGGTACACCCCGTACGGTGCCGGACCCCCGCTCCGCGATCCGGCCGTGGGGACGACCCCCGCCACCGCCCCCAGGGGTCCCGCCCCACAGGGCTACGGACACCTGGTCGTGGTCGTGCTGTCGCCGCACGATCCGATGACGCGCGGCCAGCTCCGCCGGATGGCGGAGCTGGCCCGCGACGAGGGCGTCAGCGTGCGCTGGGAGGACGCCCGGGACGGCGCCGGCGCGTCCCTGCGCACCATCGGCGGGCTGTCCGGCCCGCTGCGGCGGGCCGAGCGGATCGTCATCGGCGACCCGTTCTCCCGCTACGTCCAGCTGCTCCTGACCCTGACCCGGGCTCGCGAGCTGGTCGTGGTGGACGACGGCACCGCCACCATGGAGTTCGTCACGCAACTGGCCGGCGGCCAGCCCCTGGTGCGCTGGCACCGGCGCGGCACCGGGCGAGGACCCCGCGACATGGTCTTCGCCCCGGTGTCCGCCTCCGCACGCCGCAAGCTCACCCCCGACGGCGACCGGCGGGTCGAGGTGTTCAGCTCCATGCCGGTGGAACCGCCCGAGGGCATCACCGTCACCGCCAACGACTTCGCCTGGACCCGGGCCCGGTTCGGCCCGCCCCGCCTCACCCGCGGCACCGATCTGGTGGGCACCTCGCTGGTGGAGACCGGGGTGGTGGACCCGGACCGCTATCTGGAGGCGGTCGGGGCGCTGGCCCGCGCCCACGGTGCCACCCGCTACTTCGCCCACCGCCGGGAGAGCACCGACAAGCTGCGCCGGGTCAGCACCGAACTGGGGCTGGAGGTGGTACGTCCGGAACTGCCGCTGGAGCTGATCGCCCGGCGCGGTCCGATAGGCCGCACCATCGTGAGCTTCCCCTCCACCGTGGTGCACACCCTGCCGCTGGCGCTCGCCGGCACCGGTGTGCGGGTGGCGGTCTGCGACGTGGACCCGTCCTGGCTGACCGACAAGGCGTCACCCCGCGCCCAGGGCTTCCTGTCCGGGGTCACCGGCAGCGCCCCCGACGTCCACCACCTGCGCTCCACCCCGACCACCACCACCCCCTGACCGGGGCGCGGGGCGCCGGGCCCGTCCACGGAGTGGGCACCCGCGGATCTCCGTGAGATCTCCCCAACCCCCAAGCGAGGCGCAGG
Source organism: Streptomyces palmae (assembly GCF_004684805.1). Classification (GTDB taxonomy): domain Bacteria; phylum Actinomycetota; class Actinomycetes; order Streptomycetales; family Streptomycetaceae; genus Streptomyces; species Streptomyces palmae. Next base: position 14,413 of record NZ_SRID01000126.1, on the reverse strand, counting down.
TATACCCCCTGACATGCGGGATCATGCGCGCCCGCCCCGCCTTCCGTCCCCTAAGGGGCTGAAATTCTGCTGATCGCGCCTCAAACGGGCTCCGCATCGGCATACGCTTCCTCGGGTGAACCACCTGATGTCCACCGCCGGGACCGAAGCCGACACCACCAACGGAGCCGCACTGGCCGGCACCCTCCCCGAGGGGCTGCGCACCGAACTCGTCGCCTTCCGCCGTGACTTGCACATGCACCCCGAGCTGGGGAACCGCGAGTTCCGCACCACCGCGGCGATCAAAGACCGGCTGGAACAGGCCGGTTTGAGCCCCCGAGTACTGCCCACCGGCACCGGCCTGGTGTGCGACATCGGCACCGGTGGCGGGCAGCCGGGCGGCCTGCCGCTGCTGGCCCTGCGCGCGGACATCGACGCGCTGCCCATCCCGGACGTCAAGTCCGTGCCGTACCGCTCCACCGTGCCGGACCGGGCACACGCCTGCGGCCACGACGTGCACACCACCGTGGTGCTCGGCGCCGGCCTGGTGCTGGCCGAGCTGGACCGGGCCGGGCTGCTGCGGCAGCCGGTGCGGCTGCTGTTCCAGCCGGCCGAGGAGGTGCTGCCGGGCGGTGCCGCCGACGCGGTGGACGCGGGCGTGCTGGACGGGGTGGGCCGGATCCTGGCGGTGCACTGCGACCCCAAGGTGGAGGTGGGCCGGATCGGGCTGCGCACCGGACCGATCACCTCGGCCTGCGACCGGCTGGAGGTCGCGCTGTCCGGCCCCGGCGGCCACACCGCCCGCCCGCATCTGACCTGCGACCTGGTCACGGCCGCCGCCAAGGTGGCGACCGAGGTGCCCGCGCTGCTCGCCCGCCGGGTGGACAGCCGGTCGGGGCTGGCCGTCACCTGGGGGCGGCTGGCGAGCGGCCACGCCTGCAACGTCATCCCGCAGCGCGCCGAGCTGTCCGGAACCGTCCGCTGCCTGGACCTGCCGACCTGGCACGAGGCCCCGGACCTGGTGCACTCCGCGGTCACCGGGATCGCCGAGCTCTACGGCGCCAAGACGGAGATCGACTACGTGCGCGGGGTGCCGCCGGTGGTCAACGAGGAGTCCTCCGCCGAGCTGCTGCGCCGGGCGATGCAGGCGCGCCGCGGGGCGGATTCGGTGGAGAGTACCGAGCAGAGCCTTGGCGGCGAGGACTTCTCCTGGTATCTGGAGCATGTGCCGGGCGCGATGGCCCGGCTCGGGGTGCGGCCGGTCGGCGACACCGCCCGGCGCGATCTCCACCAGGGAGACTTCGATGTGGACGAGGGGGCTATCCAGGTCGGTGTGGAGCTCTTCACCGCGGCGGTTTTGCTGGATCGACACGTTCTGTAGGTCTTCTGGTCAAGTCAGGTTCGCGACGATCCGATAACGGCTTCGAACCGCTTCTTTATCTGACATCTACGCGCGTTACGATGCGGCGAAACCAGCGCCAAGGAGGCGCTTCTATCCGAAGGGGACCCCTCGTGCGCCGGGTATCCATGATCAGCGTGGCGGGCATTGCCGTCGCGGCCCTCACTTTCTCCCTCTCCGCCTGTGGGAAGTCCGACAGCGGCGGCGGCGACAAGGGCGTCGGCCTGGCCTTCGACGTCGGCGGTCGCGGCGACCACTCGTTCAACGACTCCGCGGCCAAGGGCTTCGACAAGGCCAAGGCGGACTTCAAGATCGGTGGCAAGGACCTCACCGCCAAGGACGGTGACACCGAGGCCGACCGCTACGAGAAGCTCGCCTCGCTCGCCGAGGCCGGCTACAACCCGGTCATCGCGGTCGGTTACAAGTACAACGCCTCGCTGGCCAAGGCCGCGGCGAAGTACCCGGACACCAACTTCGCGATCGTGGACTCGGTGGTCGACGCCAAGAACGTCACCAACCTCGTCTACACCGAGAACGAGAGCTCCTACCTGGCCGGTGTCGCCGCCGCGCTGAAGTCCAAGTCGCACAAGGTCGGCTTCATCGGCGGCACCAGCAGCCCGCTGATCAAGAAGTTCGCCGGCGGCTACAAGCAGGGTGTCCTGGACACCGACCCGAAGGCCAAGGTCGACGTCCAGTGGGTCGCGCCGGACGAGAAGGGCTTCGGCATGCCCGACAAGGGCAAGGACATCGCCGACGGCATGCTCTCCAACGGCGTGGACGTGATCTACTCGGCGGCCGGCGGCTCCGGCGCCGGTGCCATCGAGGCGACCGCCGGCAAGAAGGGCGCCTGGTCCATCGGCGTCGACAGCGACCAGTACAACGACCCGGGCCTGGCCAAGTACAAGCACACCATCATGACCTCCGCGATCAAGAACGTGGACGTCTCGGTGTACGAGTTCATCAAGAGCGTCGTCAAGGACAAGAAGCCGCTCACCGGCACCCAGGCGTTCTCCCTGAAGGACGGCGGCGTCGCGCTGACCTACACCGGTGGGTTCATCGACGACATCAAGCCGAAGATCGAGGCCGCCAAGAAGGACATCATCGACGGCAAGATCAAGGTCACGGACACCTACAAGGACTGACCGCCGACCGGGTCCGGCCGGTGACCGCACGGGTCAGTGACCCGTGCGGCACCGCCCGGCTCCACACGGCACACGATGGACCTGGGGGGATGGCACACCGTCCGCCCAGGTCCATCGCGCGCCCCCGTCCACACGACGCCGTCCATCCCCTCAGGAGTGCGCCATCAAAGCCGCCAGCGCCCCTCAAGGCAAACCCTCCGCCGACGTCCCGGGTGGCGTCGCCGTAGAACTCCGCGGAATCACCAAGCGGTTCCCCGGAGTCGTCGCCAACCACGACATCGACATCACCGTGCGACGCGGGACCGTGCACGCCCTGGTGGGTGAGAACGGCGCCGGCAAGTCCACCCTGATGAAGATCCTCTACGGGATGCAGCGTCCCGACGAGGGCACCATCGCCATCGACGGCGAGACCGTCGAACTGCACTCGCCCGCCGACGCGATCTCCCGCGGCGTGGGCATGGTGCACCAGCACTTCATGCTGGCCGACAACTTCACCGTGCTGGAGAACGTCACCCTCGGCGCCGAGAAGCTGTACGGCATCGGCGCCAAGGCCCGCGCCAAGATCATGGAGATCTCCGACGCCTACGGGCTGGGGGTGCGCCCCGACGCCCTGGTCGAGGACCTCGGTGTGGCCGACCGGCAGCGTGTGGAGATCCTCAAGGTCCTCTACCGCGGCGCCCGCACCCTGATCCTCGACGAGCCGACCGCGGTGCTGGTCCCGCAGGAGGTCGACGCGCTCTTCGACAACCTGCGCGAGCTCAAGAGCGAGGGCCTGACCGTCATCTTCATCTCGCACAAGCTGGGCGAGGTGCTCTCGGTCGCCGACGACATCACCGTCATCCGGCGCGGCACCACGGTCGCCTCCGTGGAGCCCTCGCAGACCACCCCCAAGCAGCTCGCCGAGCTGATGGTGGGCAGCGAGCTCCCCTCGCCGGAGACCCGGGAGTCCACCGTGACCGACATCCCGATGCTCACCGTGGACGGGCTGACGCTGTGCGCGGTGGACGCGGACGGCATGCGGCGCGCGGTGCTCGACGACATCGCCCTCACCATCCGCAAGGGCGAGGTGCTGGGCATCGCCGGCGTCGAGGGCAACGGCCAGGCCGAACTGGTCGAGGCCATCATGGGCATGCGCACCCCGGACGGCGGCACCATCACGCTGGACGGCCGCGACATCAGCAAGCTGCCCACCCGCACCCGGCGCGAGGACGGCATCGGCTACATCCCCGAGGACCGCCACCGGCACGGCCTGCTGCTGGAGGCCCCGCTGTGGGAGAACCGCATACTCGGCCACGTCACCGAGGCGCCCAACAGCCGCCGCGGCCTGCTGGACCCGTCCGGCGCCCGCCGCGACACCGAGCGGATCGTCGCCGAGTACGACGTGCGCACCCCCGGTATCGAGGTCACCGCGGCCTCGCTGTCCGGCGGTAACCAGCAGAAGCTGATCATCGGCCGGGAGATGAGCCACCACCCCAAGCTGCTGATCGCCGCACACCCCACCCGCGGTGTGGACGTGGGCGCCCAGACCCAGATCTGGGACCAGATCCGCGAGGCGCGCCGGGAGGGCCTGGCGGTGCTGCTGATCAGCGCGGACCTGGACGAGCTGATCGGCCTGTCCGACACCCTGCGGGTCATGTACCGCGGCCGTCTGGTCGCCGACGCGGACCCCGCCACCATCACCCCGGAGGAGCTGGGCTCGGCCATGACCGGCGCGGCAGCCGGTCACCTGGAGACCGCCGAGGGGCCGGAAGAGGACCGATGATGACTTCACACGACACGGCGGGCGCCTCCGCCTCCTGGCTGCGGCGCATCGACAAGGAGCGGGTGGTACTGGCCGTCGCGGCCCCGGTGCTCGCCCTGGCCGCCGCCTTCCTGGTCACCGCGCTGGTGCTGGTGGCCACCGGCAAGGAGCCGTTCAACGCCTTCAGCGTGATGTTCGACTACGGCGTCAAGTCGGACAGCATGATCTACATCGCCAACAAGGCGACCACCTACTTCCTCGCCGGTCTGGCGGTGGCGGTGGGCTTCCGGATGAACCTGTTCAACATCGGCATCGACGGCCAGTACCGGCTCGCCGCGTTCTTCGCGGCGGCCGTCGGCGGCGCGCTGAACCTGCCGGGCTTCGTCCAGATCCCGCTGATAATCCTGGTCGCCATGCTGGTCGGCGCGATGTGGGCGTCCATCGCCGGCCTGCTCAAGGTCTACCGGGGCGTCAGCGAGGTGATCAGCACCATCATGCTGAACTCGCTGGCCACCTCGCTGATCACCTACCTGCTGGTGGACGGCCGGCTGGGCGTGCTCGACAAGTCCACCAACGTCATCTCCACCGAGCCGCTCCCCTCCTCCAGCCACTTCTTCACCATCCCCACCGGCAGCGGGCTGGACCCGGTCTGGGGCTTCATCGTGATAGCGGCGCTGGCCGGCATCGGCTTCTGGTTCGTGCTGGGCCGCACCCGCTTCGGCTTCGACCTGCGCGCGGTGGGCCGCTCCGAGTCCGCCGCTCAGGCCAGCGGCGTCAACGTGAAGCGCATGGTGATCACCAGCATGGTGCTCTCCGGCGCCATGGCGGGCCTGGTCGGCATGCCGACGGTGCTCAACGACACCCACATGTTCACCGCCGACTTCCCGAGCACGGTCGGCTTCACCGGCATCGCCATCGCCCTGCTCGGCCGGAACAACCCGGTCGGCATCGCCCTGGCCTCGATGCTCTGGGCCTTCCTGGAGCGCGGCGCCAACCGCCTCGAGTTCGAGGGGTACGACAAGGAGATCGTCGGCGTGATGCAGGGCGTCATCGTGCTCTGCGTGGTCATCGCCTACGAACTGGTGCGCCGCTACGGCCTCAAGCGCCAGCAGCAGCGCGTCGGCGCCGAGCTGGCCGCGCAGGCCAAGAAGCAGGAGGTGGCGGCATGAGTGCCACGACCGTGAAGACCGCGACCCCCGCGGTGAGCGAGAAGGCCCGCCCGCGGATGTCCTTCGCCAAGGGCCTGCTGCTGCTCGCCGGCGCCCTGGTGCTGATCTCCGTGGTGAGCGCGCTGGTCTCCTCGGGCAAGCAGCCCGCGTTCTACACCATCACTTCCTCCGGGCAGGTGGCCGCCGCGCTGTCCATGGCGGTGCCGATCGGCCTGGCCGGTCTGGGCGGCCTGTGGGCCGAGCGGGCCGGTGTGGTCAACATCGGCCTGGAAGGCATGATGATCCTGGGCACCTTCTTCGGTGCCTGGGCCGGCTACCAGACCAACCCCTGGATGGGCGTACTGGCCGGTGTGCTCGGCGGCGCCGTGGGCGGCCTGATCCACGCGATCGCCACCGTGACCTTCGGCGTGGACCACATCATCTCCGGTGTGGCCATCAACATCCTGGCCCTGGGCGCCACCACCTACCTGGCCAAGCGCTGGTTCGGCCCGCTGGCCGACGAGGGCGGCAGCCCCAAGCAGTCCCCCTCGGTCGACGACATCAAGGACTTCACCGTCCCCGGCCTGTCCGACTGGCTGGCCGACATCGAGAAGCACCACTGGTTCTTCGTCTCCGACCTGGCGGGCCTGATCGGCGGTCTGGTCACCAACATCTCGGCGCTGACCATCCTGGCCATCGCCCTGGTGGTCGGCTCCTACTTCGTGCTGTGGAAGACCTCCTTCGGCCTGCGGCTGCGCTCCTGCGGTGAGAACCCGACCGCCGCCGAGTCGCTGGGCGTCAACGTCTACCTGTACAAGTACGCGGCCGTGGTGACCTCCGGCGCGCTGGCCGGCCTCGCCGGCGTCTTCCTCGCCCTGGTCCGCTCGCACATCTACAACGAGGGCCAGACCGGCGGTCGCGGCTACATCGGTCTGGCCGCCATGCTGTTCGGCAACTGGCGGCCGGGCGGACTGGCGATGGGCGCGGGCCTGTTCGGCTACTCCGACGCCCTCCAGCTGCGCAACGGCGGTGCCACCGTGCACGCCCTGCTGCTGCTGGTCGCCATCGGCCTGGCGCTGCTGGCGCTGTGGAAGCTGTACCGGAAGAACCTGGTCGCGGCCGGCGTGAACGCCGCGTTCGCCGCCGGTCTGATCGTCTGGTACCTGGCCAGCGACACCGTGCCGAACGACCTGGTCAGCGCCACCCCGTACCTGGTCACCCTGCTGGTGATGGCGTTCGCCGCACAACGGCTGCGGATGCCGAAGGCGGATGGCAAGCCCTACCGGAAGGGACAGGGCAAGTGACCGCCGCGCCGATCGACTGGGAGGCGCTGCGCGAGCGGGCCCGGGAGGCCATGGCCCGTGCCTACGCCCCGTACTCCGACTTCCCGGTGGGCGCCGCGGCACTGGTGGAGGACGGCCGCGTGGTCAGCGGCTGCAACGTGGAGAACGCCTCCTACGGCGTGAGCCTGTGCGCCGAGTGCGCGCTGGTCGGCGAGCTGTTCGCCACCGGTGGCGGCCGGCTCACCGCGTTCAGCTGCGTGGACCGCCACGGCAAGGTGCTGATGCCCTGCGGCCGCTGCCGCCAGCTGCTGTGGGAACACGGCGGCCCCGGGCTCCAGATGGACACCGCAGGCGGTATCCGTCCGCTGTCCGACCTGCTGCCGGACGCCTTCGGCCCGGCCAACCTCGAGAACTGACACCCGGATCGCGCCACCCCACTCGGGTGGCGCGATCCGGTCGTTCCACCGGACGCCGATCCGGGCGCCCCACCGGGCACCGGTCCCGGTCTCCCGCCAGGCACGGTCCCGGTGCCCCACCAAGCACCGACCCGCTGCCGCACCGGCACCGACCGCGGTGCCCCACCGGACGCCGATCCCGCTGCCCCACCGGACTCGCGGGACATCGGCACCCCCACGACCCATCCCGCGCCACCAGAAAGGCTGCCGCACCATGGACGCCATCTCCGTCATCCGAGCCAAGCGGGACGGCGGCCGTCTCACCGACGGTCAGATCGACTGGATCATCGACGCCTACACCCGCGGCGAGGTGGCCGACGAGCAGATGTCCGCCCTCGCCATGGCGATCTTCCTCAACGGCATGGACCGCGCGGAGATCGCCCGCTGGACCGCCGCGATGATCGCCTCCGGCGAGCGGATGGACTTCACCGCCTCCCTGGGCACCGCCCGCCCCACCGCCGACAAGCACTCCACCGGCGGCGTCGGCGACAAGATCACCCTCCCGCTGGCCCCGCTGGTCGCCGCCTGCGGCGCGGTCGTCCCCCAGCTGTCCGGCCGGGGCCTGGGCCACACCGGCGGCACCCTGGACAAGATGGAGTCCATCCCCGGCTGGCGCGCGCTGCTCTCCAACCAGGAGATGCTGGACGTGCTGAACGAGGCCGGCGCGGTGGTCTGCGCGGCCGGTGACGGCCTGGCCCCCGCCGACAAGAAGCTGTACGCGCTGCGCGATGTCACCGGCACCGTGGAGTCGATCCCGCTGATCGCCTCCTCGATCATGTCCAAGAAGATCGCCGAGGGCACCGGCGCCCTGGTCCTGGACGTCAAGGTCGGCTCCGGCGCCTTCATGAAGGACATCGCCTCCGCCCGCGAACTGGCCTCCACCATGGTCGGCCTGGGCACCGACCACGGGGTGCGCACGGTGGCCCTGCTCACCGACATGTCCACCCCGCTCGGCCGCACCGCCGGCAACGCCCTGGAGGTCCGCGAGTCGCTGGAGGTGCTGGCCGGCGGCGGCCCCGCGGACGTCGTGGAGCTGACCCTGGCGCTCGCCCGCGAGATGCTCACCGCCGCCGGGCTGCCCGACGCCGACCCGGCCAAGGCGCTCGCCGACGGTTCCGCCATGGACCACTGGCGCCGCATGATCATCGCCCAGGGCGGCGACCCGGACGCCGCGCTGCCGGTCGCCCGCGAGCAGCATGTGCTCACCGCCTCCGCCTCCGGCGTGCTGACCCGACTGGACGCCTACGCGGTGGGCGTCTCCGCCTGGCGCCTGGGCGCCGGCCGGGCCCGCAAGGAGGACCCGGTGCAGGCGGGCGCCGGCATCGAACTGCACGCCAAGCCGGGCGAGCAGGTGACCGCCGGCCAGCCGCTGCTGACCCTGCACACCGACACCCCGGAGAGGTTCGACTACGCGCTGGCCGCCCTGGACGGGGCGATCGACATCGCGGCCCCGGGCACGGACTTCACCCCCGCGCCCATCGTCCTGGACCGCATCGCCTGACGCCTCGGACCGGCGGCCCCCGCCGCCCTCCGGCCCCACGGGACCGGCGCCCACCCCGGGCGCCGGTCCCGCGGCATGCCGGGCCGCTCCGTCCTTTGGCCGCCCCGCCCCCGGTCGCTCGGGCCGCGGATCCCAGCGGAACCGCCGGACCCCCACCATCGCCCCGGCCACGCCTCACGCCAGCAGCACCCCGGCCCCGCGCCAGTCGAAGTCGCCGTGCCCGGTGAAGGCGTGCAGCAGCGCCTCGTTGAATGGCTGCACCGGCAGCGCCTGGGAGAAGTGCCGCAGCGCGCCGGAGTGGATCGGCATGTACGTCCCCGAGACGAAGACCAGCGGGAACCGTACGAACTGCACCACGGCGGGCGCGGCCTCGGCGTTGCGGATCAGCGAGGCCACCCCCACCCCCAGCGCGCGCTACGCCGCCGCGCCCAGCACCAGCACGCACACGATCAACGGCCAACGCCCCGGCCCGGGCACCGGCACCCGTAGAGGCGGCCGACACCCGTGATCAGCAGGACGTCCACCACGCTCACCAGCACGCAGTGCGCCAAGAGCCCCGTGAAGTACGCCCAAGCCGGCAGCGGTGTCGCCCGGACCCGCTTGAGCAGCCCGTACTGGCGCCGGTTGGCGGGCCCTCGACCGCCGTGGGCCGGACGAGGGCCGCCGGGCCCCGAGGCGTGAACCACCGCCCCTCGCCGCGGCTGGGACTTGTCCGGTCGATCATGTGTCTGCTTCGGCCTCGGGCCGGTGATTGTCTGATGCCCCATTGTGATGCGCAGGTGTACAACCCCGTGTGGATGCCGGCTGTCTGTAAGGCGCTGGAGCGATGAGCCTTCGGTGCGTTTGCGTAGGGAGATTGGGGATCAGGTGGGGAAGCAGCTCTGGAGAGTCGTCGTGGCCGGTGGTGCGGCGGTGGTGTTCACGGCCGTGGCCGCGGTACCGGCCGGGGCGGCCGAGGGTGGGGTCTCGTTCACCCGTGTCCAGGTGAACGGCGGCAAGCCGATCGTGATCGGGGTGTCAGGGGAGGTCGCGGTGCCCGCCTCCTTCCGGATGGCTACCACTCACGCATGGAAGTGGCCGGCGGTGTTCCTGTACCGCGGGGGTGTGGATGATCGGCTGTGGCACGCCGTCGAGACCAGCGACTGCATCGACGTGAGCTCGGGCGTCTGCGACATCAACGAGACGATGTACTTCGACCCGAGCGTATGGGACATGCGCAACAGCGAGGCCGGGGCCTGGAAAGTCGGTGCCGAGGTGCACTTCGAGGGCGGCGGTGGTGACACCGACGACGAGGGTCTGACGGTCTACGTCAAGCGCAACTCCCGTCTGACCGTCAACGCCTCGCCCGAACCGGTGTCCAAGGACAGGACCATCACCGTGACTGGAAAGGTCACGCGGGCCAACTGGGAGACCAGGAAGTACGCCTCCTACGGAGGCCGCCTGGTGAGCCTGCAGTTCAAGCCTGCCGGCACCACCTCCTACACCACGGTGAAGAAGGTGTACGCGAACGGCTCGGGTGATCTCAGGACGACCGTGAAGGCCTCCAAGACGGGTACGTGGCGCTGGGTGTACTACGGCAACACCACCACCGGGCAGTCGGCATCACCCGGGGACAACGTCGTGGTGAAGTGATGTCCGCGGTGCCGGCGGGCTGGTGGGGGCCGAGCCGGCGGTAATGGCTGCCACGGTCAAGGCGTCGGGTCCGCCGCGATCGCGGCGGACCCGACGCCTTGCGTCCTGACCGAACGCGAGCGGCCCTCCACGGGCCTCAGCGCAATGGTGCCGCAGGTACTGGCGGCAGGGACCGTTGCCGTGAGCCTTGTCCGTCGCGACGTTGTCGAGCTTCTTGCGGGGCCTGCCCGCTCCGAGGCGGGGCACCCTGATCCTCTCCAGCACCGATGTGAACTGCGTGCGGTCCGCCCGTTGTCCGGCAGTGACGATCAGGGACAGCGGGCGGCAGTTCGTACTGCCCCCAGGCATTGCCTTCCCCCTACCGTCGCGCCAGCCAGGTCGCGATCCCGTCCACCACCGCGGGGGCAACGTGTCCGGGCCGCGCGTACTCGGCCGGCGTGGGTTGGCCGGTGCCGGGAAAGAAGAGGTCGGCGCGATGGAACGGCACTACCGGCTGCGACAGGACCGGGCTGTGATCGGCTCCGAGGCGGTCGGCACGCTCACCACCGAGGACCACCGGCAGGCATTCGCCACCGCCATGACCGCCCTGCTGGCCGAGTTCACCGCCTATCTCGACCGCGACAGAGCCGATCCTGTGGCCGATCGGGTGGGTTACCGGCAGCATGCACTCTGGCTCAGCCCGGCGGAACTGGAGGAACTGATCGGCGAGCTTCGCGCGGCCATCGCTCCGAAACTTGCCAACCAGTCGAGCCCCGCACGAGCGCAATACCTGCTCAGCCCCATCCACTTCCCGCTGGAAGCACCTCAGGCGGAACCCGAGCGGCCCACGGCAGGAACCGAGCAGGAGACAGACATGTGATCGGCCGGACAGCTCCCAGCCGCCAAGATCCGCCGGGCAGGCCTAGCGCGGCGAACCCGCCGTCCACGGCCGGAGCTTGTGGGGGTTGCGTACCGCCCAGATCCGCTTGATCCGGTCGCCCGCGATGTCGAAGGCGTAGACCGTCGTGATGGCACCGTGCTGGTGGGCGACCAGGCCGGGCTGCCCGTTGACGGTGCGTTCCAGGAAGGTGTGGTCCAGCTGCCTGCTCTTGAGGTCGACCAGGTACCGCACGATCCGCTCGGCACCCTCGACCGGGTGGAGCATGGCGCCGACCACCCCGCCGCCGTCGGCGATCGCCACGACGTTCGGGTCGAGGAGACCTATCAGGGCGTCGATGTCCTTGGCCTCCCAGGCCTGCTTGAAGTCCCGGACGACCTGGGCCTGCCGGGACGCCGGCGTCGCGGGAGCCTGCGCGCTGCGGACGCGCCGGCGGGCGGAGGAGGCCAGCTGGCGGCAGGCCGCCGGGGTGCGGCCGACCGTCTCGGCCACCTCGGCGAAGGAGTAGCGGAAGACGTCGTGGAGGATGAACGCGACCCGCTCGGCCGGGGTCATCGCCTCCAGGACGACCAGGAAGGCCATGTTGACCGACTCGTCGAGGGTGACCCGGTCGGCAGGGTCGGCGCCGAGGTCCTCGGACCGTCCGGTGGCCCACTCCGTGGGCTCGGGCAGCGGCTCGGGGATCCATTCGCCCACATAGGTCTCCCGCCGGACCCGGGCCGAGGAGAGCACATTGAGGCAGATGCGGCTGGCGACCCTGGTCAACCAGGCCCCCGGCGAGACGATGGCGTCCTGTTCCTCCCGGGAGAGGGTGTACCAGCGGGCGTAGGTCTCCTGCACGACGTCCTCGGCCTCGGCCAGGGACCCCAGGAGCCGGTAGGCGAGATTGATCAGCTGACGCCGCTCGCTCATGATCGCGTCCAGACCCGGGTCGAGCCGGCTCCCGCCTGGCTCGGACTGGATGGTCATGCTGTCCTCAACTCCCTTGGTCGCACAGGTCTCACCACTTCGACAAGACGGCGAGGCGAAGTGTGAGGTCGGCGCTCCACCTCGGCCGCCACCGCACCGGCCGCCTCACATTCCGGAGCGCTGTGCTGTCGGATCGGTGAGACACCATCCACCACGCAAGGTAGCCGCGCCCCGGCGGGCTCGCGGACCGCCGTCCGGAACCGGCGGCGCCGTGCGCGGACCTCCCGGCACCGGCCACCTCGCGATGACCGGCCGAGGCCCGCCGGGCCCGAGGCCGCGGGCCGGCGGCTCGCCGGACCGGGACCGTCGGCCGCACACCTCGGACGAACGCCGCTGAGATCGAGAAGGGATTCCTCGCCATGTCCGCTTCCTCGCGCCACACCTCCCACAAGGTCGTCGTGATCGGCGGTGGTTACGCCGGTGCCCTGGCGGCCAACCACCTGCGGATGAGCGCCGACGTCGACATCACGCTGGTCAACCCCCGCCCGCGGTTCGTGGAACGTGTTCGGCTGCACCAGTTGGCGGCCGGCACCAGCGAGGCGACGGCCGACTACGGCACGATCCTCGGGGAAGGCATCCGCCTGGTCGTGGACAGCGCCACGCACATCGACACCGCCACCCGCACCGTGCGGCTGTGGTCGGGGCGGACGCTGGAGTACGACTACCTCATCTACGCGGTCGGCAGCACCGGGGGCGTACCGTCATCGGTGACCGGCGCGGCCGAGTTCGCCTTCGAACTCTCCGAGTACGAGCCGGCCCTGGAGCTGCGTACCCGGCTGGAGCAGCTGCCCCTGGACGCCCCGATCACCGTGGTCGGCGGCGGGCTGACCGGCATCGAGGCCGCCGCCGAGCTGGCCGAGCGGAAGCGCCGGATCACGCTGGTCTGCGGCCGGGCCCTGGCCCCCACCTTCAGCGAGTCGGGGCGCCGGTACGTGGCCAGGTGGCTGTCCCGGCACGGTGCCACGGTGCTGGAGGACGCCGTGGTGGACGAGGTCCGGTCGGACGCGGTCGTGCTCACCGACGGGACGGTGCACGCGAGCGCGCTCACCGTCTGGGCCGGCGGCTTCGGTGTGCCGGAGCTGGCAGCGGCCAGCGGGCTGCGCACCGACGCACTCGGCCGGCTGCTCACCGACGAGACGCTGACCAGCATCGACGACCAGCGCGTCATCGCGGCCGGGGACGCCGCCGCCCCCTCCGGCCAGGCGCTGCGGATGAGTTGCTACGCCGCCGGCCCGCTCGGCGCGCAGGCCGCCGACACCGTGCTGAGCCGCATCGCGGGGACCGACCCGGAGGTGATCGACGTGGGCTTCTCGGGGGCGTGCGTCAGCCTCGGCCGGCGCACCGGTATCCGGCAGTTCGCCCGCAAGGACGACACCGCGGTGAACTTCCACATCGGTGGCCGCATGGGCGCGGCGATCAAGGAGTTCACCTGCAACCTGGGGGTGTCCAGGATCCGGCGCGAGGCCCGCAAGCCCGGATCCGCGTTCTGGGTCAAGGGCGGTACGCGCCCGGAGCAGCCGGCCGCCGCGCCGAGGCAGGCCGCCACCTCCGCCTGACCGCCGGGGAGCCCGCGAGAGGACCGCCAGGGACGGCTGCCACCGTGGTTCCGTGCGCTGGGCCCAGGCGCCGCCCGACCCCCGAGGCGGGGTGCCGAATCCCGACCCTGACGCCCTGGCAGCCGTGAGACCCCGGTGCGTTAGGACGCCGTTAGAAGTACGTTCGCGACCTCCCGGACAGTGGTGCTCACCGGCAGGTCGGCGCCGGGGTGGCAGCCGACCTCGGTCGATCGGGCCGGCCGGGGGAGACGCCCCGGCAGGCCGCCGACGCGTTCACGAAGGAGCAGTCGCGGAAATGAAGAAGATCAAGGCAGCGGTCCTCGCGGCCACCGTGGTGGCGGGGCTCGCCGTGGCAGTGACCCCCGCCCAGGCGAGCGAGTGCAAGCGCGGCGGGGGGATCTACCTCTGCGAGTACGGAGTGACCGCCCAGGCGCTGCCGGACGGCACGACACAGGAGTTCATCGTCGGCACCGACCGGGCGGTGTGGACGCGCACCTCCCGCACCGACGGAAGCTGGGGCGGATGGTGGTCCCTGGGCGGCGTCGTCATCAGCAAGCCGCGGGTCTACGACTGGGACATCGACCCCTGGGCCTTCACCCTCATCGTCACCGGTACGGACAACCGCCCCTGGTACAACTACCGCAACCACGACGGCAACTGGACCGGCTGGATGCCGTACCCGGGCAACCCGGACGACCCCACGGTCTGACCCCTGTCTCTTATACACAACT
>NZ_SRID01000125.1 GCF_004684805.1 Streptomyces palmae | reverse complement strand
GCCCGAGGCACCCTCCCCGCTCGCCCAACCGCCGGGGTTCCCTCCCCTCACGGAACCGCCCGGGGCATACGGCCCACCCGCACCGCCGCCAGGCTTCCCGCCTCCCGCGGAATCCGCACCGCCGCCGGGAATGCCCCCCGCGGCACCTCGTGGGGCGCATGTCCCACCCGCACAACCACCGGGGTCCCCGCTGCCCGCGCAGCCGCCAGGCTTCCCGCTGCCCGCACAGCCGCCCGCGCCGGACCTCCCTCCGCCGCCTGGTCAGCCCCCGACTGCCCCGCGCAAGCCGCGCGGTCGGCGGAACCGGGTGCTGGCGGGCGTCGCGATCGGGGCGGTCCTGGCGGTGGTGGGGACACTGCTGGCGGTGCTGCTCCCCGAGGACGAGAAGCAGGCGGCGCCGAAGGATCCGGCGGTCATCGCGGCCGAGGACATGACGGCCGCGTCCGTCAATCTCCTGTCCGGCGGGGTGGTCCGCTACGAGGGCCGCTACACCGACCCCCTGCTCGGCCCCTCGCAGCTCAGCCTGCGCTTCGGGCCCGGCGGCACCATGCTCGCCGAAACCGACGACGACGGTGCGGCCCTGGCGACGATGACGGTCGACGGGAAGTCCTTCATCAAGGGCGGCGACAGCTACTGGGAGCGGTTCGGCACCGCCTCCGACACCCGGTCCGCCTACTCCGGCAAGTGGATCAAGCTCCCCTCCGAGGTGAACCCGGGCGCCGAGGAGATGTCGAAGCTCGCCCCGGAGACGGTGGCGCGCGAACTGCGGCAGGCCGCGGACCGCCGGCAGGTGCGGCGCGGCTCGCCGTCCACCCTCCACGGGGTGCGGGTGCGCCGCTACACGACCCCCACCCGGATCGTGTACCTCACCGCGAAACCGCCGCTGCGCATCGTGCGGATGGTGCCGGTCACCGCGCGGGACCAAGGGCCCGGCTCGTCCTCGCCGTCCGCTCCGCCCACCGGGGCGCCCACCGCGCCGCCGACCGGCCTCCCGTCCCTGCCCTCGATGCCGCCGCTGCCCACCGGCATCCCCTCCTACCCCTCGCTGCCTCCGCTGCCCTCGCTGCTCCCCTCGGTGCGGCCGCTGCCGACCCTGCTGGTCCCGCGCGAAGGGGCCTCGCGGGCCGGCTACACGGTCCGCGACTCCGGGGTCGCCGGGGCGCGGCCGGTGCGGGCCAAGGCCGCCGGCGAGCCCTCGTACTCGCTGGATCTGCCGACGGTGGACGACAAGCAGCGGCAGAGCTTCCGGCGCGAGGTGGACAAGGACGTACGGGCGCTGCGCGACTCCATCGACGCGGGCATACGGATCTCCGCGGACGGCAAGGTCAGGCTGAAGCCGTGCAACACCGGCGGCTGCACGGCCCGGGTGAAGATCCGGAACAGGGTGCTCCCCACCCTCTCGGGGAAGGGCGGCGACGGCGATGTGGCCGCCCGGGTGACGATTCGGATCACCCTGGACGGGCGGCAGGTGGGCCGCTGCGTGAAGACGGTCGGCATGTCGCCGGGCGGCACCGCCCAGGTGAGCTGCCGCGCCGAGTTCACCATCCCGCCGTCTCGGAACCCCCGTACCCACCTGGTGCGGGCGGACGCCCGCGGCACGGCCAGCGCCATGGTGCAGGCGGACATCGCGCGGGTGCTGCGCGAGATCTCCCGTGACGCGCGGCGGTACGGCCAGGACGTGGGCGTACCGGGGCTCTCCGACCGGTTGGCGGACGGGGCCGGCGGCGGAGGGCTCACCGAGAGGTTCGCCCGGGCCCAAGGGCTGCGGGAGGAGGACGGCTGGCGGTGGGGGAAGGGCGCACGCGGACTCACGTCCGCCGAGATGATGAGGAAGATCACCGGGGTGGCCGGGAAGGCCGACATCGTGAACTTCGACAAGCGCGTCGGCTATCAACTGGCCGAGGGCAAGCCGGAGATCGGGGCCGATCAGGTGGCGAGGGACAAGCGGCTGATCGCCCGGGGCTGGCGGGTCGTGCAGGTGTTCTCCGAGGAGCCCTCGGCCTCGGTGCGCCGGGACCTGGAGGCCGCGGGCGCCACGGTCCGGGTCTGGTCCCCCGCGGGCTGACCCGGACGCCCGCCAGCCGCCCGTCACGCGGACGGACGCTCGTCGGCCGCCGTGCGTGTACGGAGGCCCGTCAGCCGCCCGGCGCGCAGGGCGGCTGACGGCGGGCGGGTCCATCGCCTCGCGCCGCGGCCGGGCCCTCCGATGCTGCCGGAGCCCCGAAAACGGGGGCGTGGGCCCTCCGGCGCCGCCAGGGCCGGAAACGGCCGGGCTCGCCGGCGCGATCGGCCTCGCGCCGCGGCCGGGCCCCGCCGACACCCCCGGGGCCGCCGGCAACCCGGTTCCGGCCGGCCGGCCGGTGGACCATCCCCGGCCGGCCGGTCGCTCAGTCGTCCACCCGCCCGTCGGCCAGTTCCCGGACCACGTCCAACTGCCCGACATGGCGGGCGTACTCCTGGAGGACGTGGAAGAGGATCCAGCCGAGCGAGGGGGCCTCGGCCTCGGTGGAGAAACGGCCGCCGACGGCCGCGCGGCGCTCGGTGGGGACATCGGCGGCCACCGCTCGGGAGGCGTCGCACTGCGCGGTGAAGCGGGCGGTGAGGGTCTCCAGGGTGTCCTCGTCGGCGACGTGCCAGCGGTCGTCCGGGCCGCGGTCGCCCCAGGGGTCCTGCTGTGGCTCGGCGGCGAACCCCCACTGGAACCAGCGGCGCTCGACCCACGTCAAATGCCCCAGCAACTCCAGCGGCGTCCAGCCAGAGGGCAGTCGACTTTGGCGCAAATCCTTCGCCGACAGCCCGTCCAACTTCCGGAGCAGCTCGGCCCGGTAGTAGTCGAGGTAGGCATCGACCAGCTCACGCGGGTCGGAGAGCGAACTCGGGGGCTCAGGGCGGGCGATGGCGAATTCCGTCATGGCCGGATGCTACGTCCTGGGGGGTGCGCGGGGTAGCCGCCGGGGCGTGCGGGGAGCGTTCCGCAAAACGGACACGACTGTTTCGTCAACGGACACTTTCCCGCCAACTTATTGTCGCGCCCCTGACAATCAGCCCGTGCCGGTGGCAGTCTTCCCACGCCGATACGCGCAGCCCCCCCACAGCAATCGCTGAGCGGCCGGTGCCCTTCGCGTTATCGGTACCTCCCCCATGCTCGGGTGGCATGTCACCCGAACGCACTGTGCTCTGCCTTGCTCTGCCGGACGGCGACCCCTCCCGCCCGGTCTGATCCCGGCCGTGCAGCACGGCCTCGCAGAAGGAGTCAGCGTGAGACCCACCCCCCATCGGCGTACCGTCGCAGCCGGCGCTCTGGTCGCCGCTACGGCCATGCTCGCCGTCGGCATCCAGGCCGGATCCGCCTCCGCTCGCCCCGACGACGGCCAGGCCAAGGCGGCCGGCACGGTCGTCGCCAAGGCCCGCCCCGGCGCCATGCCGGTGAAGCTCTCGCCCTCGCAGCGCGCCGAGCTGATCCGCCAGGCCGGCTCCACCAGCACGGCCACGGCCAAGACGCTGGGCCTGGGCGCCAAGGAGAAGCTCGTCGTCAAGGACGTCGTCAAGGACGCCGACGGCACCACCCACACCCGCTACGAGCGCACCTACGACGGCCTGCCCGTGCTCGGCGGCGACCTGGTGGTCGCCAAGGCCGACACCGGCAAGGTCAAGGACGTGGCGCTGTCCACCAAGCGCGCGATCAAGGTCGCCTCCCTCACCCCGAAGGTGAAGGCGGCCGCCGCCGAGCAGAGCGCGGTCTCCTCGGCGCGCACCCTGGGTGCCAAGCAGGCCGACGCCTCCAAGGCGCCGCGCAAGGTGATCTGGGCCGCCAAGGGCACGCCGGTCCTGGCGTACGAGACGGTGGTGGGGGGCTTCCAGAAGGACGGCACCCCGAACCAGCTGCACGTCATCACCGACGCCAACACCGGTGAGAAGCTCTTCGAGTACCAGGGCATCGAGAACGGTGTCGGCAACACCGAGTACAGCGGCCAGGTGCAGCTGGGCACCTCGGGCAGCTCCGGCTCGTACACCATGACCGACACCGGGCGCGGCAACCACAAGACGTACAACCTGAACCACGGCTCCTCGGGCACCGGGACGCTGTACACCGACGCGGATGACGTCTGGGGCGACGGCACCGCGGCCAACACCCAGACCGCCGCCGCGGACGCCCACTACGGTGCCGCGCTGACCTGGGACTACTACAAGAACGTGCACGGCCGCTCGGGCATCAGGGGCGACGGTGTCGGCGCGTACTCCCGGGTCCACTACGGGAACAACTACGTCAACGCGTTCTGGGACGACTCCTGCTTCTGCATGACCTACGGCGACGGTTCGGGCAACGCCGCGCCGCTGACCTCGATCGACGTGGCCGCCCACGAGATGTCGCACGGCGTCACCTCGGCCACCGCCAACCTGACCTACAGCGGTGAGTCCGGTGGTCTGAACGAGGCCACCTCCGACATCATGGCCACGGCCGTGGAGTTCTACTCCAACAACAGCAGCGACGTCGGTGACTACCTCATCGGCGAGAAGATCGACATCAACGGCGACGGCACCCCGCTGCGCTACATGGACAAGCCCTCCAAGGACGGCGCGTCCAAGGACTCCTGGTACTCCGGGGTCGGCAACGTCGACGTGCACTACTCCTCGGGCATCGCCAACCACTGGTTCTACCTGGCCTCCGAGGGCAGCGGCACCAAGGTGATCAACGGCGTCACCTACAACAGCACCACCTCCGACGGCCTGCCGGTCACCGGCATCGGCCGGGCCGCCGCCGAGAAGATCTGGTTCAAGGCGCTGGCCGAGAAGATGACCTCCAACACCAACTACGCGGGCGCGCGGGACGCGACCCTGTGGGCGGCCGGTCAGCTCTACGGCGTGGGCAGCGCCACGTACAACAACGTGGCCAACGCCTGGGCCGGTGTGAACGTCGGCGCCCGTATCGTCGACGGGGTCTCCGTCACCCCGCCCGGGAACCAGAGCAGCATCGTCAACACCGCGGTGAGCCTGCAGATCCAGGCCACCAGCTCCAACGCGGGCGCGCTGACCTACTCGGCCACCGGGCTGCCCACCGGGCTGTCGATCAACGCCTCCACGGGCCTGATCTCCGGTACCCCGACCGTCGTCGGCAACAGCAACGTGACGGTCACCGTCAAGGACTCGGCCGGCAAGACCGGCACCGCGTCCTTCACCTGGGCGGTCAGCACGACCGGCGGCAACGTCTTCGAGAACACCACCGACGTGGCGATCCCGGACGCCGGTGCGGCGGTCACCTCCTCGATCAACGTCAGCCGGACCGGCAACGCCTCCAGCGCCCTGCAGGTGGGCGTGGACATCGTCCACACCTGGCGCGGTGACCTGGTGATCGACCTGGTGGCCCCGAACGGCACCACCTACCGGCTGAAGAGCGCCAACGTCAGCGACTCGGCGGACAACGTGAACACCACGTACACCGTCAACGCCTCGGCGGTCCCGGCCAGCGGCACCTGGAAGCTGAAGGTCCAGGACATGTACTCGGGTGACTCCGGCTACATCAACGGCTGGAAGCTCACCTTCTAGCAGCCACGCGGTACGCACCGGGGCAGCGCCCCGAGACCGAACCGCGGAACCACCGAACCGCTGAACCACTGAACCACACGGCGCCGCCCGGGAGTTCCCGGTGGTCCGAGGGCCAGTCCCCCGGACCGCCGGACCCGGGCGGCGCTGTGCTGTGCGCGGTGCCTCCGCCCGGTGCGGCGGTTTCTCGCGTACGGCGCCTTGGCCCGGTGCGGCGCCGCACAGGCCGTCCCACCTGGGGAGTTGGGCCGTCGCGGGCGGCGGGGACGGTGCCCCGAAGGCCGCCGGGGACGTCCGGATTGCGGAGGGCGGAGGGCGGGCAGCGAACAAAATTCCATCTTTACTTGGCGTCAACCTCGTGACACCCACACAACTTGTATGACAATCTGCCGGAGCACTTCGCACCACACCTCTTGTTCGGGCCGGACGGCTCTCCCGCCGCCCTGCCCACCCCCCACAGCAACGAGGAGTTTCAGCGTGAGCAAGTCCTCTCGCATGCCCATGCACGCCCGCAAGCGCCGCACGGCCGTCGTGGCGGGTGCCGCGGTCGCCACCGCGGCCCTGATAGCCACCGGGATGACCACCGGTTCGGCCGGCGCCGCGCCGGTCAAGGACCGCGCCGCCGGTGCCACGGCCGTCAAGCTCTCCGCCTCGCAGCGCGCCGAGCTGCTGCGCGACGCCAACGCCACCAAGGCGGACACCGCCAAGGCCCTCGGCCTGGGCGGCAAGGAGAAGCTGGTCGTCAAGGACGTCGTCAAGGACGCCGACGGCACCATGCACACCCGCTACAACCGCACCTACGAGGGCCTGCCGGTGCTCGGCGGCGACCTGGTCGTGCACCAGGCCCGCTCCGGCAAGGTCAAGAGCGTCACCAAGGCGACCAAGGCCACCATCGCGGTCGCCTCCCTCACCCCCAAGCTCGCCCCCGCCACGGCCTCGGCCTCCGCGGTGAAGCTGGCCAAGGCCGACGACACCACCCAGGCCAAGCCCAACCGCAGCCCGCGCAAGGTCATCTGGGCCTCCGCGGGCAAGCCCACCCTGGCCTGGGAGACCGTGGTCGGCGGGGTCCAGAAGGACGGCACCCCCAACGAGCTGCACGTCATCACCGACGCCACCACCGGCAAGAAGCTCTTCGAGTACCAGGGCATCGAGACCGGTGTGGGCAACAGCGAGTACAGCGGCAAGGTGGACCTGGGCACCACCCAGGAGGGCAGCGGCTACACGCTGACCGACACCGAGCGCGGCAACCACAAGACCACCAACCTCGCCCACGCCGAGGACGGCGAGGGCTCGCCGTTCACCGACGAGGACGACACCTGGGGCAACGGCCAGGGCGACGACGAGCAGACCGCCGCCGTGGACGCGCACTACGGTGCCGCGGCCACCTGGGACTACTACAAGAACGTGCACGGCCGCTCGGGCATCAAGGGCGACGGTGTCGGCGCGTACTCCCGGGTCCACTACGGCAACGACTACGTCAACGCCTTCTGGGACGACAGCTGCTTCTGCATGACCTACGGCGACGGCGAGGGCAACAGCCACCCGCTGACCGCCCTGGACGTCGCGGCCCACGAGATGTCGCACGGTGTCACCTCGAACACCGCGGGTCTGGAGTACAGCGGTGAGTCCGGCGGCCTGAACGAGGCCACCTCCGACATCTTCGGCAACTCGGTCGAGTTCTACGCCGACAACAGCGAGGACGTCGGCGACTACCTCATCGGCGAGAAGATCGACATCAACGGCGACGGCACCCCGCTGCGCTACATGGACAAGCCCTCCAAGGACGGCGCGTCCAAGGACGACTGGTACGACGGCGTCGGCGACGTCGACGTGCACTACTCCTCCGGCGTCGCCAACCACTTCTTCTACCTGCTGTCCGAGGGCAGCGGCCAGAAGGAGATCAACGGCGTGGAGTACGACAGCCCGACCGCGGACGGATCCACGGTCGAGGGCATCGGGCGGGACAAGGCCGAGAAGATCTGGTACAAGGCCCTGACCACCTACATGACCTCGACCACGGACTACCACGCCGCCCGTGAGGCGACCCTGAGCGCCGCCTCCGACCTGTACGGCGCGGACAGCGCCGAGTACAAGGGCGTGGACGCGGCCTGGGCGGGCGTGAACGTCAAGTAACCCGACCCGAGCACGGCAACACCCCTGAGCGGCGCCTGGAATGTGCACTTCCGGGCGCCGCTCGTCGTCCTTCGGTCAATTTGATCGACCCTTGACCAACTTTTCCCCGCAAATCGCACAAAACGCCGGTGACATGAACACCTGTCTGATGGCAGTGTGTTTGAGCATGCGGCTCAGTCCGCACCTTTTGTTTCAGTTGGCCCGCCCCTTTCGGCTGCCCAACTCCCCACAGAAACAAGGAGACACCGCGTGCGCGCTGGTTCCATATCGGCCCACCGACACCGTCGCACCACCCTCGTCGCCTCCGCGGCGACCGTCGCCGCCGCGCTGATCGCCGCGGCCGCCACCACCGGCTCCGCCGGAGCCGCCCCGGCCGGCCCGGCCGCGGCCGGCGCCCCCTCGCTCCAGCTCTCCGCCTCGCAGCGCGCCGAGCTGCTGCGCGAGGCCGGCTCCGGCACCGCCGCCACCGCCAAGGCGCTGCGGCTGAGCGGCAAGGAGAAGCTCGTCGTCCGGGACGTCGTCAAGGACGCCGACGGCACCACCCACACCCGCTACGAGCGCACCTACGACGGCCTGCCCGTCCTCGGCGGCGACCTGATCGTCGAGCGGTCCGCCTCGGGCAGGACCACTGACGTCACCAAGGCCACCAACGCCGCCATCACGGTCGCCGACACCAAGGCCTCGGTCGCGCCGACCGGCGCCGAGCGCAAGGCCCTGGGCATCGCCAAGGCCGCCGGCGACCGGCAGACCGACACCGACAGCGCCCCGCGCAAGGTCATCTGGGCCGCCACCGGCAAGCCCACCCTGGCGTACGAGACCGTGGTCGGCGGCGTCCAGAAGGACGGCACGCCCTCCAGGCTGCACGTCATCACCGACGCCGACACCGGCGCGAAGCTCTACGAGCGCCAGGCCATCGAGACCGGCACCGGCAACAGCCAGTACAGCGGCAAGGTCGCCGTCGGCTCGGTCAAGAGCGGCACCAGCTGGCTGCTCAAGGACACCGCCCGCGGCGGCCACATGACGTACAACCTCAAGCACGCCGAGGACGGCAAGGGCTCGAAGTTCACCGACGCGGACAACATCTGGGGCAACGGCAAGACCACCATCGCCCAGACCGCCGCCGTGGACGCCCACTACGGCGCCGCCGTGACCTGGGACTACTACAAGAACGTCCTGGGCCGCAAGGGCATCCGCAACGACGGAAAGGCCGCCTACTCGCGCGTCCACTTCGGCGACGAGTACGTCAACGCCTTCTGGGACGACGACTGCTTCTGCATGACCTACGGGGACGGCGAGGGCAACAAGAAGCCGCTCACCGAACTGGACGTGGCCGGCCACGAGATGAGCCACGGACTGACCTCCGCCACCGCCAACCTGGAGTACAGCGGCGAGTCCGGCGGCCTTAACGAGGCCACCTCCGACATCTTCGGCACCGCCGTGGAGTTCTACGCCAAGAACCCCAGCGACGTCGGTGACTACCTCATGGGCGAGAAGATCGACATCAACGGGGACGGCACCCCGCTGCGCTACATGGACAAGCCCTCCAAGGACGGCTACTCCTACGACTACTGGAAGCGCGGCATCGGCGACGACGACCCGCACCTCACCTCGGGTCCGGCCAACCACTTCTTCTACCTGCTCTCCGAGGGCAGCGGGAAGAAGGTCGTCAACGGCGTGACCTACGACAGCCCGACCATCGACGGCAAGGCCGTCAAGGGCATCGGTCGCGCCAAGGCCGAGAAGATCTGGTACAAGGCCCTCACCGCGTACATGACCTCCACCACCAACTACGCCCAGGCGCGCACCGCGACGCTGAAGGCGGCCAAGGCCCTGTACGGCGGCACCAGCGCCGAGTACAAGGCGGTGGGCGCCGCCTGGGCCGGTGTCAACGTGAAGTGACGCGGCCGCGGGTGCCGGCGGCCTGACGGCGGCCGGCGCGGTCGGGTCGAGAGCCCGTACGCACGACGGCGGCCCGCTCCCGGGGATCGGGGGCGGGCCGTCCGCCGTCGGGTCGGCGGCCGAGAGCCTGACCCTGGCAGGGGCAGGCAGCGGGACCGCCGAGCGGGCAGACTGGCGGCATGGACATACCCGCCGAACTGGGTGACTTCCTGCGTTCCCGCCGTTCCCGGCTGCAACCCGAGGACGTCGGGCTGGTCTCCTACGGCCGCCGACGGGTCCCGGGACTGCGCCGCGAGGAGCTGGCGCAGCTGGCCGGGGTGAGCGTCGCGTACTACACCCGGCTGGAACAGGGGCAGAGCCAGAACGCCTCGGACGCGGTGCTGGACTCGATCGCCCGGGCGCTGCGGCTGACCCCCGACGAGCACACCCACCTGCGCAATCTGGCCCGCCCCGCGGGCGCGGCCCGCCGTCCCGCACCGCGCCCGGAGCACGCGCGCCGGGGCACCCGGCAGCTGGTCGCCGCCCTCGACGTGCCCGCGCTGGTGCTGGACGCCCGCTTCGACGTGCTGGCCTGGAACCGGCTGGGGCACGCCCTGCTGGCCGGGCACCTGGCGGCGGACAGCCCCTACCGCCCGGCCGACCGGCCCAACACCCAGCGGATGCTGTTCCTGGACCCGCACACCCGGGAGCTCTACCCGGACTGGGAGGGCGAGGCCCGGCGCGCCGTCTCCTCGCTGCGGCTGACGGCCGGCGAGCGCCCCGACGATCGGCAGCTGGCCGAGCTGGTCGGGGAACTCACCATGAACAGCCCGGAGTTCGGTCCACTGTGGGCGCGCCATCCGGTGCGCAAGTGCGCCTTCGGCACCAAGTCCTTCCACCATCCGCTGGTCGGCCGGCTGGAGCTCGACTTCGAGATGGCCCGGCTGCCGGAGACCGGTGGGCAGGCGCTGATGATGTTCAGCGCGCGGCCGGGTTCGCCCTCCGAGGCGGCACTGGGGCTGCTGGCCGCGAGCGCGGTTCCCGCCTCCGCGGCATCGGGGACGGCGCGCACCGGCACGGCGGCCCACGAGCGCCACTGAGCGGTGCGTCCGGGCGGCGCGGCCCGGACGCAGGGCCCGGGATGAGGGGGCCGGATGGCGGCCGGTGAGGACCTGACGGGCTGAACGGGGTCATACCCCGGCGGGCGCCCCACGGCACACCCGCCCCGGACGGGGCCCACGTACCGGTGGAATTATCGCCGATGATCCTGATTGTCCCCCCGCATCTCGGGGAAGGGCTCCTGTCCTACGCCCCTCATGGCCCACCCCATCCGCCCACCAGAGTGAACGCGGACAGGAGCAGTCATGCCCGCGACCGTGCGTCAGACAGTGGAGCAGATACAAAGGACAAACGCCTTCACACACCATAAACCCGCGACGCCGCCAGGTGATCCCATGATCGGACGCATCCCCGTCCTGGACATCCGCCCGCTCATCGACTGCGGTCGCCGCCCCGCGAAGGCGGTGGTCGGTGAGACCTTCGAAGTCAGTGCCACGGTCTTCCGGGAAGGCCATGACGAGGTCCGGGCCAATGTCGTAATGCGCGATCCGGCCGGCCGCTCCGGGCCCTGGACACCGATGCGCGAGGTCGCCCCCGGCACCGACCGCTGGGCCGCGGAGGTGACCCCCGGCGCGGAGGGGCACTGGACCTACACGGTCGAGGCGTGGAGCGATCCGATCGCCACCTGGCGGCGGCAGGCCGAGGTGAAGATCCCGTTGGACAGCGATGTCGACCTGGAGCTGGAGGAGGGTGCCCGGCTGCACGAGCAGGCCGCCGCCGGGGTGCCCAAGAGCGAGGGCCGCGAGGCGGTGCTGCGCGCGGTGGACGGGCTGCGCGACCGGCGGCTCCCGGCGGCCCGGCGGCTGGCCACCGCGCTCACCGCCGAGGTGCGCACCGCCCTGGACCGGCATCCGCTGCGCGAGCTGGTCACCGCCTCCCGCCCGCTGCCGCTGCGGGTGGAGCGGGAGCGGGCGCTGTACGGGGCCTGGTACGAGCTGTTCCCGCGCTCCGAGGGAGCGGTGGTGCGCGAGGGCGAGCCGCCGGTCAGCGGGACCTTCCGGACCGCCGCCGAACGGCTGCCGGCGGTGGCCGCGATGGGGTTCGACGTGGTCTACCTGCCGCCGGTGCACCCGATCGGCACCACCTTCCGCAAGGGCCCGAACAACGCGCTGACCGCCGGGCCGCACGATGTGGGGGTGCCGTGGGCGATCGGCTCGGCCGAGGGCGGCCATGACGCGGTCCACCCGGACCTGGGCACCCTGGCCGACTTCGACGCCTTCGTGGCCCGGGCCCGCGAGCTGCGGATGGAGGTGGCGCTGGACTTCGCGCTCCAGTGCTCCCCGGAGCATCCGTGGGTCAAGGAGCACCCGGAGTGGTTCCGGCACCGGGCGGACGGCTCCATCGCCTACGCGGAGAACCCGCCCAAGAAGTACCAGGACATCTACCCGATCGCCTTCGACGCGGACTTCCGCGGCATCGTCCGGGAGACCGAGCGGGTGCTGCGCTTCTGGATGACGCGCGGGGTGCGGATCTTCCGGGTGGACAACCCGCACACCAAGCCGGTGGTGTTCTGGGAGAAGGTGATCGGGGACATCAACCGCACCGACCCGGACGTGGTCTTCCTGGCCGAGGCGTTCACCCGGCCGGCGATGATGCGCACCCTGGCCGCGGTCGGCTTCCAGCAGTCGTACACCTACTTCACCTGGCGCAACACCAAGCGGGAGCTGACCGAGTACCTGCTGGAGCTGACCGGGGACGCGGCCTCGTACATGCGCCCCAACTTCTTCGTGAACACCCCGGACATCCTCTCCGAGTACCTCCAGCGCGGAGGCCGTCCGGCGTTCGAGACCCGGGCGGTGCTGGCCGCCACCCTCTCCCCCTCCTGGGGGGTGTACGCGGGCTACGAGCTGTGCGAGAACACCCCGCTGCACCCGGGCGGCGAGGAGTACCTGGACTCGGAGAAGTACCAGCTCAGACCGCGCGACTGGGCCGCGGCCGAACGCGAGGGGCGCACCATCGCCCCGCTGATCACCCGGTTGAACCGGATCCGGCGCCGCCATCCGGCGCTGCACCGGCTGCGCGGACTCCGCTTCCACCAGGCCGACAACGACGCGGTGCTGGTGTACTCCAGGCGGACGGCCGGGCCCCGGGAGGACTGCGTCCTGACCGTGGTCAACCTCGACCCCCACCACACCCAGGAGGCGACGGTCTCGTTGGACATGCCGGAGCTCGGCCTTGAGTGGCACGAGTCCTTCCCGGTGCGCGACGAGCTCACCGGCGAGACCTATCACTGGGGCAGGGACAACTACGTGCGCCTCGATCCGAGCCGGGAGCCGGCTCCGGCCCATGTGCTGTCGCTGCGACCGTCCTCACCGATCGGAGGGTCACCCACACCATGACCGTCAACGAGCCCGTCCCGGACACGTTCGAGGACACCCCCGCGAAGGACCGGGACCCCGACTGGTTCAAACGAGCCGTCTTCTACGAGGTTCTGGTCCGCGCGTTCCAGGACAGCAACGGCGACGGCGTCGGCGACCTCAAGGGGCTCACCGCCAAGCTGGACTATCTGCAGTGGCTGGGCGTCGACTGCCTGTGGCTGCCCCCGTTCTTCGCCTCGCCGCTGCGCGACGGCGGCTACGACGTCTCGGACTACACCGCCGTCCTCCCCGAGTTCGGCGACCTGGCCGACTTCGTGGAGTTCGTGGACGCCGCGCACCAGCGGGGCATGCGGGTCATCATCGACTTCGTCATGAACCACACCAGTGACCAGCACCCGTGGTTCCAGGAGTCCCGCTCCGACCCGGACGGCCCGTACGGCGACTACTACGTCTGGGCGGACGACGACAAGCAGTACTCCGAGGCGCGCATCATCTTCGTGGACACCGAGCAGTCCAACTGGACCTTCGACCCGGTGCGCAAGCAGTACTACTGGCACCGCTTCTTCTCCCACCAGCCCGACCTGAACTTCGAGAACCCGGCGGTGCAGGAGGAGGTGCTGGCCGCCCTGCGCTTCTGGCTGGACCTGGGCATCGACGGCTTCCGGCTGGACGCGGTGCCCTATCTGTACGCGGAGGAGGGCACCGACTGCGAGAACCTGCCGCGCACCCACGAGATGCTCAAGCGGGTGCGGGCCGAGATCGACGCCCACTACCCGGACACCGTGCTGCTGGCCGAGGCCAACCAGTGGCCGGAGGACGTGGTCGACTACTTCGGCGACTTCACCTCCGGGGGCGACGAGTGCCACATGGCCTTCCACTTCCCGGTGATGCCGCGCATCTTCATGGCGGTGCGCCGCGAGTCGCGCTACCCGGTCTCGGAGATCCTGGCCAAGACCCCGGCCATCCCCTCCGGCTGCCAGTGGGGCATCTTCCTGCGCAACCACGACGAGCTGACCTTGGAGATGGTCACCGACGAAGAGCGCGACTACATGTACGCGGAGTACGCCAAGGACCCGCGGATGCGCGCCAACCTGGGGATCCGGCGGCGGCTGGCCCCGCTGCTGGACAACGACCGCAACCAGATCGAGCTGTTCACCGCCCTGCTGCTGTCGCTGCCGGGCTCGCCGATCCTCTACTACGGGGACGAGATCGGCATGGGCGACAACATCTGGCTCGGTGACCGGGACGCGGTGCGCACCCCCATGCAGTGGACCCCGGACCGGAACGCCGGCTTCTCCTCCTGCGACCCCGGGCGGCTGTACCTGCCGACCATCATGGACCCGGTCTACGGCTACCAGGTCACCAATGTGGAGGCGGCCATGAGCAGCCCCTCCTCGCTCCTGCACTGGACCCGGCGGATGATCGAGATCCGCAAGCAGAACCCCGCCTTCGGGCTGGGCAGCTACACCGAGCTGCCCTCCAGCAACCCCGCCGTCCTCGCCTTCCTGCGGGAGACCCCCGCCACCGAGGGCGGCCCGGACGACCTGGTGCTGTGCGTCAACAACTTCTCCCGCTTCGCCCAGCCCACCGAGCTCGACCTGCGCACCTACAGCGGCCGGGTCCCGGTGGAGCTGATCGGCCAGGTGCGCTTCCCGCCCATCGGCGAGCTGCCCTACCTGCTGACCCTGGCCGGGCACGGCTTCTACTGGTTCCGGCTGCGCCACGGCGAGTCCGCCGCCCGCTGAGCCCCGGGCCGCCCCCGGACCGGTTCGCCCGGCGAGCGCGGTCCGGTGCGCGCGGCGGCCCGGCCGAGGAGGGATCCACCGGCGGGCGAGGGGGTCCCTCCCCGCTCACCGGCCCCGGCGCCCCGCGGGCGCTCGTGGACGTGGAAGATCCTCGGGCCTCGGGCGCCTGTCCGGAACCCGCGCCCCGGGCGCCCGTACGCGTGCCGGGCGGGCCCCGCGGGCGTTCTCCGCTCCGGCTCACGGGCAGGCTCCCCCTGTCACGCTCGCGCCGAGGCCATCGCGTTCCCCGTACGCGCCGTCATCGGAGTGTCCGTCACCAGGGTGAACCGCCGCAGCGCGCGCCACCGGATGGCGGTACGGACGATCCTCGCCCCGAAGTCCCCCCGGGCCCTGTCCGGGGCGCCCTGCCCGGACTCCGTCCGGGGGTAACCCCACCGCGCCGCCGCACAGCTCATGCCACCATCCGGGACACTTTGTCCTATCTGTCGTGTGCCCCGGGGAAAGGACGCGACGCCCATGCCGGAAGCCCCCTTCGCCCCCAGGGCGCAGCGGCCCCCTCGCGCCGGAGCGCCACTGGCGCCGCTGGCCGCCGTGGTGACCCATGCCCACGGCCCGAGCGGACTGCTGCCCTCACTCGCCCCGCTGCTCGCCGAATGGCTGCCCCGGCAGCGCTGGTTCGCCGGCAAGGGCCGGCCGGTCACCGGCTTCACGCTGGTCTCGGCGACCGAGCTGCTGCCCTGCCCGGCCGGCGGCGCCACCCCGGGGCTGCTGCATCTGCTGGTCCGCGCCGAGCAGCACGGCGCCGGCCCCGGCGAGCCCTCGGCCGACTGCTACCAGATCCTGCTCGGGGTACGGGCCACCCTGCCGCCGCGGCTGGCCCCGGGCCTGATCGGCCGTCCGAGCGGCGGACCGCTGCACGGCTACACCGTCTACGAGGCGCTGTGCGACCCCCGGCTGGCCGCGGTGCTGCTGGAGCGGTTGCGGATGCCGGGGCGGCTGGGGCCGCTGCTGTTCGTCCGCGAACCGGCCACCGCCATCGGTCCGGTGCTCACTCCCCGGCTGGTGACGGCCGAGCAGTCGAACTCCTCGGTGGTCTACGGCGAAACGTATATTCTCAAGGTCTTCCGCCGGGTCAGCCCGGGTGAGAACCCCGATCTGGAACTGCCGCTGGCGCTGACCCGCACCGGCTGCACCCGGGTGCCCTCCCCCGCCGCCTGGTTCGAGACCGCCCCGGCCGCGGACGGCACCGCTCCCTACACCCTCGGGGTGCTCCAGCCCTATCTGGCCGGCTCCACCGACGGCTGGCAACTGGCGCTGGAGGCGCTCGCCCAGCGGGCCGGCTTCACCGCCGCCGCGCACGCGCTGGGCCGGGCCACCGCCGAGGTGCATCTGGCGATGGCCGACGCGCTGCCCACCGCGGTGCTGCGCCGGGCGCAGATCGAGCAGCTGGCCGCCGCGATGGCGAAGCGCCTGGAGGCCGCCGCCGCCGCGGTCCCCGCCCTGCTCCCCTACCGCGCCGGGCTGCGCACCGCCTTCGACGACCTGGCGGTGCTCGGCCGCGGCGGGCGCACCTGGGCCGCCCAGCGGATCCACGGCGACCTCCACCTGGGCCAGGTGCTGCGGACCGGGGCCGACGGACCCTGGTCGCTGATCGACTTCGAGGGCGAGCCCTCCCGCCCGCTGGCCGAACGCCGCCGCCCCCAGCCGACCGTCCGCGACATCGCCGGGATACTGCGCTCCTTCGACTACGCGGCGGCGGTGGGGCGCTGCCGCGCGGAGGAGGACCAAGGGGCGGGGAGCCGCGGTACGGAGGAGGGGCCGGCGGTGGCGGCCGGGCACGGCGGCGACCGGGCCGCCGACTGGTCCGCCGGCTGGGCCCAGCGCACCCGCGAGGCGTACTGCGCGGGCTATGCCGAGGCCTCCGGCGCGGACCCGCGGGACGAGCCGGAGCTGCTGCGCGCGTATGAGACGGACAAGGCCGTCTACGAGGTGCTGTACGAGGCGCGGCACCGGCCCGACTGGCTGTCCGTGCCGATGTCAGCCATCCGCCGGCTGGCCGCCGCCGACCAGCCGCTCGAACACTGAGCCGTTCCGCCCCCGCGGGTGTCCTGTCCGGCTCACCCGGCCGCCCTGGTCGCCCCGTCGCCTCCC
>NZ_SRID01000797.1 GCF_004684805.1 Streptomyces palmae | reverse complement strand
CCAGTGACCAGGCCACCCCACCGGCCGCGGATCCTGCCCGGTGACCAGGCCGCCCCCCGGCCGCGGAACTTGCCTGGTGACCGGACCGCTCCACCGGCCGCGGACCCCGCCTGATCGCCGGACCGCTCCATCGGCCCTGGCCCCCGCCTGAGTCGACAGGCCCGGGCCGGCCGGCTCGTCGGGCGGGCCTCAGGGGGTGAAGGTCTCCAGGTGTTCCAGGCGGACGAAGCTCGTCTGGGAACTCGCCTGCCGTACCTGCGCCTCCAGGTCCGCCAGCCCGCCCCAGTCCTTCGCCGGCTCGTCCAGTGGGAGGTCGAAGTCGTCCCAGTGGGTGGGCAGCACGTACCGGGGGTGGTCCAGGGCCGCCATCAGCCGGGGGACGTAGCCGTGCACCGTGGCGCCCCCGGGCTGGATCATGGCCAGGTCGGGGGTGAGCCCGGCCAGGTCGGCGGCGCTGAAGTTGGAGGCGCCGAAGTTGACCAGGGTGAAGCCGGTGGCCGTGGAGGTGATGGCGTAGGCGAGGGTGCCGCCCTCGACGAGGTCGGCGATGACCTGGG
>NZ_SRID01000124.1 GCF_004684805.1 Streptomyces palmae | reverse complement strand
GTGGGTGCGGGTGAGCAACGAGTGAGCAACGGGTGAGCGTTCTGCTGTGGCTGCGGGTCCGTTGTGGCTGATCGCGCAGTTCCTCCCCCAGACTCCGTCCGGGGGGACCCCCAGCGCCCCAAAGCTTTGGGGCGCGGGGAACTCCCGGCGAAGCCAGGGGGAGTGCCCCACCCCCAGACTCCGTCCGGGGGTGCCCCCAGCGCCCCTTTGGGGCGCGGGGAGCTGCCGCAGGGCGTGTCCGGGATGTGGACGGTGGGGTGCGGGCCGCTGATCGTTTGGCATAATGCCGCCCAGGTCACGAGTGACAGCGACTACGGCCCCGGCCCGCTGTCCGGCAACCCTCCGTCCGTGGCGGGGTGCCCCGGGTGATGACCAGGTCGCGGGCAGCAAGGCCCGCGGCAAGCGCGGACCCCTCGCAATCCCCGGGGTCCTGGTCCTCAAGGGAGCCGTCTCGTGAGCAAGCGAATGCGCTAGGGCCTGCTCAGGCCCTGTTCCGCGTACCACCCTTCCTCTTCTTCGCCGCCGCGCGCCCTCTTCCGGCTGCCGCCGTGCGCGCCCTCACGCGGTGAGTTCGCCTGCTGTCCCATGGGAGTTCGCCATGTCCGTCTCCACCGCTGCCACCGAGTCGCCGGTTTGCGCCCCACTGCCCGTTCTGGGGCGAGATGTTCGAGTGCCGCTGGTCACCGGTGAGGAGGTCGTCTACGCCGCCCTGGACTACGCCGCCAGCGCCCCGGCCCTCCAGCGGGTCTGGGACGAGGTCGCCGCCTACGCCCCCTACTACGGCAGTGTGCATCGCGGGGCCGGCTACCTCTCCCAGCTCTCCACCGACCTGTTCGAGGCCAGCCGCCGGGAGGTGGCGGACTTCCTCGGCTGCCGGGCCGACGACCAGGTGGTCTTCACCCGCTCCACCACCGACTCGCTCAACCTGCTGGCCGCCGCGCTCCCCGTCGGGACCAGGGCGTTCGTGTTCGAGACCGAGCACCATGCGGCACTGCTGCCCTGGGGGCGCCGCGCCGACCTGGCGGTGACCTGCCTGCCCGCGCCCCGCTCGCACCGCGAGGCGGTGGAGACCCTGGAGCGCGCCCTCGCCGCCCGAGAGCCCCACGGCCCCGCGCTGGTCTGCGTCACCGGTGCCTCCAACGTCACCGGGGAACTGTGGCCGGTGCGCGAACTGGCCGCCGCCGCTCACGCGCACGGGGCCCGGATCGTGCTGGACGCCGCGCAGTTGGCGCCCCATCACCCGGTGGACACGGCCGGCTGGGACGTGGACTGGGTGGCCTTCTCCGGGCACAAGCTGTACGCGCCGTTCGGGGCCGGGGTGCTGGCCGGGCGGGCGGACTGGCTGCGGGACGCGGAGCCGTACCTGGCCGGCGGCGGGGCCAGCCGCAGCGTGACCCGCCGTGCGGACGGCGGGGTGGACGTGGAGTGGCACACCGGTGCCGCCCGGCACGAGGCAGGATCGCCCAATGTGATCGGGGCGTACGCGATCGCCGCGGCCTGCCGGGCGTTGACCGAGGCCGGGTTCCGGAACCTGGTGGCGCACGAGCAGGACCTGATCGACCGGGTCCGCAAGGGCTTGGCGGAGGTGCCCGGGGTGCGGGTGCTCTCGCTCTTCGACGAGGAGCCGGGCAGCGCGACCCCCTCCCGGGTGGGGGTGATCTCCTTCGTGGTGGAGGGCTGGAACAGCTCGCACTTCGCTGCGGCCCTCTCCGCGGAGTACGGGATCGGGGTGCGGGACGGCCTGTTCTGCGCCCACCCGCTGGTACGCACCCTGCTCGGCGCCGATCCGGGCGAACCGGGGGAGTGCGGCGCCCCCGACGCCCCGGCCGGCGGCAGGAGGCTCGACGCGATCCGGGTGAGCTTCGGCGCGGGCACCCCGCGTGAGCACGTCGAACGGTTCACCGCCGCGGTGCGGGAACTGGTCCGCGACGGCGCGCGGGGGAGCTACCGGACGGAGAACGGCCGCTGTGTGCCGGACTGGGCCGAGCGGGACTGAACAGGCTGGGTGGGCTGAGGGGGCCCACCCAGCCACCGCCGGGCCCGGGGGAGCGCCCGGGCCGGGCTCAGCCCTCCAGGCCGATGGCGAAGGCCGCTTCCAGGTCGTGCTGGGAGTAGGTGCGGAAGGCGACATGGGTCTCGGTGGAGGCGACGCCGGGCACCTTGTTGATCCGGCCCGGGATGGCGTCCGCCAGGTCGTCGTGCCGGGCCACCCGGACCATGGCGATCAGATCGTGGGCGCCGGTGACCGAGTACACCTCGCTGACCCCTTCCAGGGAGGCGATCGTCTCGGCGATCTCGGGGATCCGGTCGACGCTGGTCTTGATGAGCACGATCGCGGTGATCACGGTGGACTGTCTCCCTCACTGGGCCCGGGTGCGCTGTTCACTCTAGCGAAGGCGCTCTCCGGCGCCGCGACGCGCCTCCGAACCGTGTCCAGGCGTAGAGGAAGCCCAGGGTGAAGCCCACCAGGTGGGCCAGGTACGCCACCCCGGGCCGGTCCCTGGTCTGCCCGACCGCGAGCCACTGGAGCGCGAACCAGAAGATCAGCACCAGCCAGGCGGGGAACCGCAGCGGCAGGAACAGCAGAAACGGGAAGAGGCTGGTCACCCGCGCCCTCGGGAAGAGCCACAGGAAGGCGCCCAGCACGCCGGAGATCGCCCCGGAGGCGCCCACCAGGCTCTGGGTGGAGCCGGCGTGCGCCGCGGCGTAACCGGACAGTGCCAGATAGCCGGTGACCAGGTAGAACAGCGCGAACCGCAGCCGCCCCATGCGCTCCTCGGCCATCGCGCCGAAGACGTACAGGAACAGCATGTTGCCCAGCAGGTGCAGCCAGTTGGCGTGGACGAAGAGTGCGGTGAGCGGGCTGAGCGCCGCGAGACCGGCGCCGTGCCACAGGTCGTACGGCACCACCCCCCAGTGTTCGAAGTAGGCGTGCTGCGCCTGCCGCAGCCGTTCGCCGGTGCCGTAGCGGGGGTCGAGTCCGGAGGCCGGCCCCAGCAGGAAGACCAGCGCGCAGCCGCCGATCAGGGTGTACGTCACCAGGGGACGGACGGGAGCTGCGGGCGTCTCGATCATGGGCAGATGATGGCGTACCGGGCGGAACCTGCACAGAGCGCCTCGCCCTCCCGTCGCCCACCGCCACCCTCGAAGGAAGCGCTTCGCGCCGCCTCCCTCCTTCCGTCGCCCACCGCCACCCTCGAAGGAAGCGCTTCGCGCCTCCCTCGCGCCTCCCGTCGCCCACCGCCGCCCTCAGCGGAAGCCCTTCGCGCCTCCCTTCCGTCACCCACCACCACCCTCGAAGGAAGCGCTTCGCCACCCTCGGTCGATCGAAGCAAGCGCTCCGCGAGGAGTCCCGCTCTTCCCTGGTAGATGGGCGGTCCCCGGCGC
Organism: Streptomyces palmae; assembly: GCF_004684805.1. GTDB lineage: Bacteria > Actinomycetota > Actinomycetes > Streptomycetales > Streptomycetaceae > Streptomyces > Streptomyces palmae. Next base: position 13,586 of record NZ_SRID01000124.1, on the reverse strand, counting down.
CGGGTGCCCCGCAGGCCGTAGGGTGACAGCACGCGGCATGGCTCACATGCGGCACCCCGAGAACGCGCCGCACCGGCGCCCCGCCCGGCCGGTGCCGATGTGGAACCCGCGCGGACCGGGAAACCCGGAGGAAGTCAGAGAGAGGACGAACGATGGCCGTTCCCCAGCCGACCGACGGGACCCGGTGGCGCTGCACGCTGTGCGGTAACCTCACCCGCTTCGATGTGACCCGCCGGTCCAAGGTCGTCGAGTACGTCCACGTGGATCTCGCGGGGGAGCCGACGGTCGAGGAGCGCAAGGTCGTCGAGGAGCGGATCGAGTCGGTGCGCTGCCGCTGGTGCGACGCGGTCGACCAGGTCGAGCTGGTCGACCGCCCGGGTGCCGGCGCGAGCGCCTGAGAAGGAGCGGTGACAGGTGGTGGAACGGACGGACGGCCCGGAACCGGCCGATGGTGTCGAGCGCGAGGGCGCCGGTGCCGTCGAGTCGCTGGACCGTCCCCTGCCGGAAGGGGTGCGGCGCCGGGTGGTGGCGCTGGTCGCCGAGGCCTTCGGCGGTCTGACGCTCACCGAACTCCCACCGCAGCTGCGGCAGTACGCCCGCTTCACGCCGACCCGCAGGGCCAAGTTCGCCGGTACCGCGATGGCCGCGGCGGTGGAGAGCGCCCCCGTCTTCCGGCAGCGTATCGCCACCCTGCTGCGTGAGGCGCACACCGAACTCGCCGAGGCCATCGAGGGCGGCTCGCCGCCCGCCGCGGCCGATCCGGCCGAGGTGGCCGCGCTCGCCTATGTGCTGCGGCCCGCGGGCTGGGTCAAGCTGGTGGAGGCCGCCGGCGAGGAGGCCCAGCGGGCGCACGCCGAGCGGGTCGGTGAGGAGACCGAGCGCGAACTGGGCCGGCTGCGCGAGGAGCTCGCCCAGGTCCGGGCGCAGGCCCGCGCGGAGGCCGAGCGGGTCCGGGCCGAGCTGGAGGCCGCCCGCAAGGAGGCCGACGGTCTGCACCGCAAGCTGCGCAGCGCGCTCAGCGACGTCAGGCGGGGTGAGGCCGCGCTGCGCAGGGTGGAAGGCGAGCTGGAGTCGGTACGGGCGCTCGGCACCGCCCAGCAGGCCGCGGCGGACGGCGAGGCCCGGCGGCTGCGGGCCCGGCTCGCGGAGGCCGAGTCGGCGCTGGAGGCCAGCCGGCGGGCCGCCCGGGAGGGCCGCAGCGTGGAGGACATGCGGGTGCGGCTGCTGCTGGACACCCTGCTGGAGTCGGCGCAGGGGCTGCGCCGGGAGCTGGCCCTGCCGCCCGCCTCCACCCGTCCCGCGGACACCGTGGACGCCCTGGAGCCGGGGAAGATGACGCCCAAGGACATCGCCCGGCGCGCCCTGTCGGAGACCGATCCGGCGCTGCTCGACCAGCTGCTGGCGCTGCCGCAGGCGCATCTGGTGGTGGACGGCTACAACGTCACCAAGACCGGCTACCCCACCATGCCCCTGGAGAAGCAGCGGCTGCGGCTGCTGGGCGGGCTCGCGGTGCTGGCGGCGCAGACCGGCGCCGAGATGACCTGTGTGTTCGACGGCGCGGAGCTGGCGACCCCGGTGCTGCTGGCGCCGCCGCGCGGGGTGCGGGTGCTGTTCAGCAAGCCGGGCGTCACCGCGGACGAGTTGATCCGGCAGCTGGTGCGGGCCGAGCCGCCCGGTCGGCCGGTGGTGGTGGTCTCCACCGACCGGGAGGTGGCGGACGGTGTGGCGAAGGCCGGCGCCCGCCCGGTGGCATCCGCCCTGCTGCTCAAGCGACTTGCCCGGGTCTAGATCCGGCCCTCCCGTCCGGGGTGTGCCCCGGACGGGAACCGCCCGATTTTGTTACCGCACAGTCAACTCCTGGTCACCGTCTGTACGATGTTGGTAAAAGATGTGTGGCCTGACGATGTTTTTTCCCGACGAGATTTGAAGGGATCACGGGGAGGTCACTAAGGTCGGCGTCGAACCTCCGCGCGGTTGATCATCCATCGGGGATGGCAGTGGGGGTACCGCCGAGTCCGCGGCGTGCCAGCGGAGCCGGGGTCTTGCCCCCACAACACCCGGTAGGCGGCTGGAGGAAGAAGGAGCTCGCCTCCGTGGCGTCCCACCGTCGACCGAAGCAGCCGAGCCGTACCCGGGTGACCGTGCTCACCGCGACCGCCGCAGCTGCCGTGGCGCTCTCCGCCCACGGTGCCAACGCCGCGCCCAAGCAGTCCAAGGAAGAGGTCAAGGCACAGGTCGACAAGCTCTACGAGCAGGCGGAGCAGGCGACCGAGAAGTACAACGGCGCCAAGTCCCGCCAGGAGACGCTGGAGAAGCAGGTCGGCGAGCTCCAGGACAAGGTGGCGCGCGGGCAGGGCGAGCTGAACAAGCTCCGCGACGGCCTCGGCGCGATGGCCACCGCGCAGTACCGCGCCGGCGGCATCGACCCCTCCGTGCAGCTGCTGCTCTCCTCGGACCCGGACGACTACCTGGACAAGGCGTCCGCCCTCGACCAGATCAGCAGCAAGCAGGCCAGCTCGCTGCGGAAGATCGGCGAGAAGCAGCGCACCCTCCAGCAGCAGCGCACCGAGGCCTCCACCAAGCTCAAGGACCTGGCCGCCACCCGCAAGTCGCTCGGCGAGAAGAAGACCGAGATCCAGGGGAAGCTCGCCAAGGCGCAGCAGCTGCTGAACACCCTCTCCGCCAAGGAGCGCGCGGAGCTGGCCGCCAAGGAGCAGCGTGCCAACCGCTCCTCCAGCGAGCGGGTGGACCTGGGCAGCGACGCGCCGACCTCCAACCGCGCCGCCGCCGCGCTGGCCGCCGCCAAGACCAAGATCGGCGCCCCGTACGTCTGGGGTGCGACCGGCCCGAGCTCCTTCGACTGCTCCGGCCTGACCTCCTGGGCCTACGCGCAGGCGAACGTGCAGCTGGACCGCACCTCCCAGGACCAGGCCAACAACGGCACCCGCATCGGGCGGAGCGAGCTCAAGCCCGGCGACCTGGTGCTCTTCTACAGCGACCTGCACCACATCGGCCTGTACGCGGGCAACGGCCAGGTGCTGCACGCCCCGAAGCCCGGCGCCAACGTGCGCTACGAGTCCATGGACAACATGCCGTTCATGTTCGGCGTCCGGATCTAAAGGCCCAGCGCCCCGCGAGACGCCCGTCCGGGCGAATCCGCGTCGCCCCCAGCCACCCCTCGCCCCGCCGGTGACCTGCGTCTCGGGCGGGGCGTCGGTTTGTGTGCACGGCGCCCGCGCTTGGACCTGGGCGTAGCCGTGCGACTACTCTCTGCGCTCAGTCCTCCCCGAGCAGTCGAGCAGTGGAAGGAGTGCGGCGTCCCGTGGCATCCCATCGCCGTCCCTCAGCCCGCTCCGGCGTCGGTCAGGCGGCGCGGGTGACCGCCGTGTCCGCGGCCGTGTCCGCGGCCGCGGCGCTCGCGGCCTGCCCGGCCTCCGCCGAGCCCGCCGTCCCCGGCGCCGGTGCGCCCTCCGCCCAGCGCACGCTGGCCCGCCTCTACACCCAGGCGGAACGCGCCACCGAGCGCTACAACGCGGCGGACGAGCGCGCCACCCGGCTGCGCCGTGAAGTGTCCCTGCTCCAGGACGAGGTGGCGCGCGGTCAGGAGCGGGTCAACCGGATGCGGGACGCGCTGGGCGCCCTGGCCGGGGCGCAGTACCGCTCGGGCGGAGTGGACCCCGGTGTGGCCCTGCTCCTGTCCGCCGACCCGGACAGCTACCTGGACCGGGCCGCCACCCTGGAGCGGATCGGCCACCAGCAGTCCGGCGGGCTGCACCTGCTGCGCGGCGCCCTGCACGCCCTCCAGCGGCAGCGCGCCGAGGCCGGCGGCAAGCTGTCCCAACTCGCCGACAGCCGGGCCGCGGCGGCCCGCCACAAGCGGGCCGTGCAGCGCCGGCTGGCCGCCGCCCGCCAGGTGCTGGACGCGCTCCCCGCGGCCGAACGGGCCGCCTACACCCTCGGCGGCGCCCAACCGGTGCCCGCCCCGCCCGGCCTGGCCGCGACCGAGGGCCTGAGTTCCCGGGGCGCCGCGGCGCTGCTGGCCGCGCGGCAGGCGGTCGGCGCGCCGTACGCCTGGGGGCGCAGCGGGCCCGGTGCCTTCGACTGCTCCGGGCTGACCCAGTGGGCGTACCGCCGCGCCGGGGTGGAGATCCCCCGCACCTCGCAGGCCCAGCGGTTCGCCGGCCGCCAGGTCCCGCTCTCCCAGGCGCGCCCCGGCGACCTGGTGGTCTACCGCTCCGACGCCAGCCATGTGGCGATCTACGCGGGCCGCGGCCAGGTGATCCACGCACCCCATCCGGGGGCGCGGGTGCGCTACGACCCGGTGGGCATGATGCCGATCGCCTCGGTCACCCGGCCGTAGGCCCGGGCGGGGGACCGGCTTTCGGTGCGGGGACCGGATCCGGACGAGATCCCGCACCGGGCACGGCCGGCCACCGGCGGCTCGTACGATCTAGGGCGTGGCAGGTCAGCGGTGGTGGACGGGTGGATGGCGGGCGGCGCGGGGTCCGGTGCTGAGCTGTGTGCTGCTCGCCGCCACCCTCACCGGATGCGGTGACCAGTCCGCGGAGACCCCCGACCGGGCGGACATCCAGCGGATGCTGGACCGCCGGGCCGCGGCGGTACGGGACAAGGACGCCGCCGCCTTCCTGGCCACCGTGGACCCCGGCACCCAGGGCTACCGCGCCGGCCAGCGCCGGGTCTTCGGCAACCTGGCCAAGGTGCCGCTGCGCAGTTGGAGCTACCGGCTCGGCGAGACCGGCGGCTTCCGGCCGGTCGCCGGCCCGGGCCACCGGATCGCCGCCCGGGTCGAACTGCGCTACCGCATCACCGGATACGACACCGTGCCGGTGGTCAGCAGCCAGTACCTGACCCTGGTCCGCCGCTCCGGGCACTGGTACGTGGCCGCCGACGGCGGCCGGCGCGGCGCCCCCCAGCAGCTGTGGGACCAGGGCACGGTACGGGTGGTGCGCGGCCGGCACAGCCTGGTGCTGGGGGTCGGACAGGACCCCACCCGGCTGCGCGCCATCGCCCGCACCGCCGACACCGCGGTGCCCGCCGTGGCCGGGGCCTGGGGCGAGAGCTGGGCGGGCCGGGTGGTGGTCCAGGTGCCCTCCTCGCTGGACCGGATGGCGGCACTGCTGGGCGCGGACTCGGCATCCGGCTACCGGGGGATCGCGGCGGTCACCACCGGCGAGGTGGGCGGCGCCGGGGCCGCGCCCGCGGACCGGGTGATCGTCAACCCGGAGGCGTACCCGGTCCTCGGCGACCTGGGCCGCCAGGTGGTGATGACCCATGAGGCGGCGCATGTCGCCACCCGCGCCTACACCACCGAGTCCACCCCGCTGTGGCTCTCCGAGGGCTTCGCCGACTGGGTGGCCTACCGGGACACCGGCCGCACCCCGCGCGACATCGCGCCCGAACTGGCCCGCGCGGTGGACGGGGGCGAACCGCCGCTGGAACTGCCGCGCACCGAGGACTTCCGCTTCGGCACCGACCCGGACGCGCTGGCCCGGGCGTACGAGGAGGGCTGGCTGGCCTGCCGGATGATCGCCGACCGCTGGGGCGAGCAGAAGCTGGTCGACCTCTACCGGGCCGTCGGCACCGGCCCCGCCAGGGACCGGACGGACGCGCTGAACGCGGCGCTGCTCACGGTGCTGAGAGTGGAGCCGGGGCAGTTCCGGCTGCTGTGGCGGGCCTATGTGGCGCAGGCGCTGAGCGAGAACTGACCTCGGGATGCCTTGAGACGGCGTGGCGCGTCACTCGCCGCCGGCGCCGGCCTCGGATGCCCGTGCGGCCGCCTCCAGAGTGCGCAGGGTCTCGGCCAGCCAGGCCTTCTCCTCGGTGCCGGTGGCGCGGGCGATCCGCAGCATGCCCTGGCGGAAGACGTCCGGCTCCTGCTCCGCCCGCACCGGGGTGCCCTCGCGGTAGAAGAAGCTGGTCGGCATCTCCAGGAACTCCTGCCGGCGGCGCAGCACCGCCGCCTGTTCGGCGGGGTCGGGCAGATGCCGCAGGAACGCCAGCAAGGTGAAGAACCGCTGGCCGTCGGTGATCTCCGCGTCCTTGGGGGCGCGCAGCCGGTCCAGCAGTGCCGCGCGGCCGGCCTCGGTCAGCGACAGCACCCGGCGCGGTGCGGCCCCCGCCCCCGGGTCGGTGTGCTGTTCCAGCAGGCCGTTCCTGGCCAGGCGGTTGATGGCCGGGTAGAGCGCGCCGTCGCTGACCGGGCGGACGTGTCCGCTCAGGCCCTTGATGCGCTCCTTCAGCTCATAGCCGTGCAGCGGCTCCTCGTACAGGAAGCCCAGGATCGTCAACTCCAGCATGCCCGCCGCCCCTTCGCCCGCCCGGTGCCGCACCGGCACCGCCCTTGCGGCACTGCCGCGGCCATGATACCTCTCAACGCTGTACATCGAATCGAGGTATCGAATCTCGGTGATGAGAGGTAATGAGAGGTAGTGCCATGGCTTCGGACTCCCACCGCACCCGGCTGCTCGCCCTGGCCGGCCCGGTCTATGTCGAACTGCTCGCCGGCGTGGTCACCGGAATCGTCAACATGCTCTGGGTCGCCCGGCTCGGCGGAGCGGCCGTCGCCGCGGTGGCGATCGCCGGCAATGTGGAGAACGTGCTGCTCGGCGTGGCCCTGATGGCCGGCTCCGGCACCACCGTGCTGGTCGCCCGGGCGGTCGGCGCCCGGGACCCGGCCGGGGTGCGCGCCGCGGTCCGCGGCGGCTGGGCGTTGTGCGCGCTGCTCGCCCCGGTGGTGGCGGCCGGCGGCTGGGCGCTGCGCGAACCGCTGGCCCACCTGGTGCTCGGCGGCGGTTCCGGGAGCCCCGAACTCGCTCTGACCGTTGGCTATTTCGCCATCTCACTGCCCGGTATGGCGGTGTTCTTCGCCCAGAACCAGCTGGACGGCGTGCTCAAGGGCGCCGGCGACACCCGCACCCCGATGCGGCTCGCCCTGCTGGCCAACGGGCTGATCCTGGTGCTGGACCCGCTGCTGATCTTCGGCCCGGCGGCACTGCCCGAACTGGGGGTGCGGGGCGCCGCGCTCGCCACCGTGCTGGGGCGCTCGGTCGCACTCGCCGCCGGCTGGCTGGCGCTCCGCCGCAACCCGGTGCTCCGCCAGGCGCGTCCGGCGCGGCCCGCGCACTCCCTGCCCACCGGGCTGCGGCGCACGGTCGCCACCGGGCTGCCGATGTCCGGTGACTTCCTGGTACGGATGACCGGCTCGCTGGTTCTGGTGGCGATCGTGGCCCGGCTCGGCACCACCGCCATCGCCGGCTACGGCATCGCCACCAAGGCGATGTACCTGGCCACCATGGGCTTCTACGCGATACGCCAGGCCGCCGCCATCCACACCGCGCACCACCTCGGCGCCCGCGCCGCCGCGCAGGCCGGCCCCGAGCACCCTGACCGCCCCGATGAGCGTCCCGCCATCGGACGGCAGGCGCTGCTGCTGGGCGCCGGGTTCGGCGCGGGTGCGGCCCTCGCCCTGCTGCTCCTGGCCCCCTGGGTGATGCGGGCCTTCGGCGCGGCGCCCGAGGTGGCCGCCGCCGGAGCGCTCTACCTGCGCTGCCTGGGCCCGTACCTGACCCTGCTGGCCTGCTATATCGCACTCGGCGGAGTGTTCGAGGCGAGCGGCGCCAGCCCGCGGCTGATGCGCGTCACCCTGGTCGGGGTGGCGGTACAGCTGCCGCTCGCCCACGCGTTCTCCGGACTCGGGCTGCCCGGGATCTGCCTGGCGATGGCGCTGAGCGCGGCACTCCAGTGCGCCGCCGTGCTCGGTATGTTCCGGTGGCTGCCACGGCACCCCGAGCCGACCGGACGCCTTCGCGGCAGGCATCACGACACGTCGGGCGCCCCCTCCTGGACGGCGTCCTTGGAGTGATCCTTAAGCGGCGGCCCGCAGCGCCGCTTCGACCCGGCGGTTGCTGGTCATGGACACCGTGACGGCGGTCATCGCCAGGAGGAGGACGCCGGCGGCGTAGAGCGGGGTGCGGACGTCGCGGGTGGTGGCCAGCCAGCCGCCGAGGAAAGGCCCCGACGGGGGCTGCGCACATGGCCGGCATGTGGGAGGTGGAGGCGACCCGGCCCATGAGGTGGGCCGGGACGATCGCCTGCCGGAGGGAGGGCCCGAGCACCATCGTGGCGCCCATGCCGGTCCCGCAGACGGCGAGCGCCAGCCCGGCCACGTACGGGTTCGGGGCGGCGGCCAGGCCCAGGATGGCAAGTCCTTCGACGGCGGCTGTGCAGGTCAGTGCGGTGCCGGTGCCGAGCCGTCGGCCAAGGGAGGAGGCGATGCCCGCACCGAGCAGGCCGCCGGCGGCCTCCGCCGTGAGAAGCAGGCCGAAGCCGTAGGTGTCGATGCCGAGGCGGTCGTGCGCGAAGAGGGCGAGGACGGTCTCCACCGCGAGGAAGGCGACGTTCCCGGCCGCCGGGCGGAGCCGAGCCCGCCGAGGCCGAGCAGGAAGGCGACGGCCGCGAGCAGCGGAATGCCCAGGGGGCCGAGCGGCCGGGCCTGCCCGGTGGGCGGCGCCCGGCCTCGGCGACCCGTACCGGGTACTGTCGGCGGCGATGCACAAGACCCTGATCGTCACCAACGACTTCCCGCCCCGTCCGGGCGGCATCCAGTCGTTCCTGCACAACATCGCGCTGCGCCTGGACCCGGCGAAGATCGTCGTCTACGCCTCCACCTGGAAGCGCGGCCGGGAGGGCGCCGAGGCCACCGCGCGGTTCGACGCCGAGCAGCCGTTCCAGGTGGTCCGGGACCACACCACGATGCTGCTGCCCACCCCGCGGGTCACCCGCCGGGCCGCCGGGCTGCTGCGCGAACACGGCTGCCGCTCGGTGTGGTTCGGGGCCGCCGCCCCACTCGGCCTGATGGCCCCGGCGCTGCGCCGCGCCGGCGCCGCCCGGCTGGTCGCCACCACCCACGGCCACGAGGCGGGCTGGGCCCAACTGCCCGCCGCCCGCACCCTGCTGCGCCGCATCGGAGAGGGCACCGACACCATCACCTACCTGGGCGAGTACACCAGGTCCCGGATCGCCGGCGCACTCACCCCGGCCGCCGCCGCCCGCATGGTGCAGCTCACCCCCGGCGTGGACGAGAAGACCTTCCACCCGGACTCCGGCGGGCACGAGGTACGGGCCCGGCTCGGCCTGACCGACCGCCCGGTGGTGGTCTGCGTCTCCCGGCTGGTGCCCCGCAAAGGCCAGGACACCCTGATCCGGGCCATGCCGCGGATCCTGCGCGAGGTCCCGGACGCGGTGCTGCTGATCGTCGGCGGCGGACCGTACGCCGACGAGCTGGCGAGGCTCGCGACACGCACCGGGGTCGCCGGTTCGGTGCGCTTCACCGGCGAGGTGCCCTGGGCGGAGCTGCCCGCCCACTTCGGTGCCGGCGACGTCTTCGCCATGCCCTGCCGGACCCGCCGCGGCGGACTGGACGTGGAGGGGCTCGGCATCGTCTACCTGGAGGCCTCGGCCACCGGACTGCCGGTCGTCGCCGGCGACTCGGGCGGCGCCCCGGACGCGGTCCTCGAGGGCGAGACCGGCTGGGTGGTGCCCGGCGACTCCGTGGCGGAGAGCGCCGAACGGATCACCGCCCTGCTGCGCGACCCGGAGCTGCGCCACCGCATGGGGGAGCGGGGCCGGGCCTGGGTGGAGGAGCGCTGGCGCTGGGACCTGCTCGCCGATCGGCTCAAGCAACTGCTGTGACCCTGGGCGCCCGTCCCCGGCACCGGGCCGGTACCGCGCCGGAGCGGTCAGGGCCTGCGGAGCTGGAGCGGCCGGAGCGCTCAACGCGCGCGGAACCGGAGCGGCTAGGGCCTGCCTAACCGGAGCGGCCAAGGCTGGGCGCCGGTCCGTGCCCCATCCCTGAAGGGCGCTCAGGTCACCAGTGGCGGAAGGCGGGTGACGGCTCCGCCGGAACCCTCACCCGCCCTCGTCCGCAGCCGAAACGCCCCGGGGCCGTGCTCGGTGCACGGCCCCGGGGCGTACGGATGCTCAGCGCTGGTAGATCGCCTCGATGTCGGCCGCGAAGTCCTTGGCCACCACGTTCCGCTTGAGCTTCAGCGAGGGCGTCACATGCCCCGAGTCCTCGGTGAACTGGCTGGGCAGGATGCGGAACTTGCGCACCGACTCGGCCCGCGAGACCGCCGCGTTGCCGTCGTCCACCGCCTCCTGGATCGCGGCCAGCAGGTCCGGGTCCTCGCGCAGCTCGGCCGCGGTGGTACCGGCGGGCTTGCCGTGCTCCGCCAGCCAGCGCGGCAGGAACTCCTCGTCGATGGTGACCAGCGCGCCCACGAACGGCCGGCCGTCGCCGACCACCATGCACTCGGCGACCAGTGCGTGCGCCCGGATCCGGTCCTCGATGACCGCCGGGGCGACGTTCTTGCCGCCCGCCGTCACCAGGATCTCCTTCTTCCGGCCGGTGATGGTGAGGTAGCCGTCCTCGTCCAGGGTGCCGACGTCACCGGTGTGGAACCAGCCGTCGGACAGCGCCTCCGCGGTGGCCGCCGGGTTGTTCCAGTACTCGGTGAACAGGTGGTCGCCGTGGAGCAGCACCTCGCCGTCGTCCGCGATCCGCACCACCGTGCCCGGCATCGGCTGGCCCACCGTGCCGATCTTCTGGCGGTCCCAGGGGTTGAAGGTGGTGGCCGCGCAGGACTCGGTCAGGCCGTAGCCCTCCAGCACCGTGAAGCCGATGCCGCGGTAGAAGTGCCCCAGCCGGGCGCCCAGCGGGGCACCGCCGGAGATGGCGTGGGTGGCCCGGCCGCCCAGCACCGCGCGCAGCTTGCTGAACACCAGCCGGTCGAAGATCTTGTGCTTGATCCGCAGCCCCAGCGACGGGCCGGAGGCGGTGTCCAGGGCCTGGCTGTAGGCGATGGCCGTGTCGACGGCCTTGTCGAAGATCTTGCCCTTGCCGTCCGCCTGCGCCTTGGCCCGCGCCGCGTTGAAGACCTTCTCGAAGACCCGCGGCACGCCCAGCACCAGCGTCGGCCGGAAGGAGGCCAGCTCGTCGGTGAGCGTCTTGATGTCGCCCACGTGCCCCAGCTTGATCGGGGCCAGCACCGCCGCGATCTCCACCAGCCGGCCGAAGACGTGCGCCTCGGGCAGGAACAGCAGGATCGACGCCTCACCGGTGCCGAAGATCGGCTTGAGCCGGGCCACCGCGTTGCCGCACTCGGCGAAGAAGCTGCGGTGCGAGAGCACGCAGCCCTTGGGGCGGCCGGTGGTGCCCGAGGTGTAGACGATGGTGGCCGGCGAGTCGGCGTTCGCCAGCGAGCTGCGCTCGTCCACCAGCGCGTCCGACACGTCGGCGCCGGCGGTGGTGAGCTGCTTGATCGCGTCGCCGCCCTCGATCCGCCAGAGGTTCTTCAGCGCCGGCAGGCTGTCCCGGATCGACTCCACCGAGGTCTCGTGGCCGGTGGTCTCCACCACGCAGGCGACCGCGCCCGAGTCGCTGAGGATCCACTGGATCTGCTCGGCCGAGCTGGTCTCGTACACCGGCACGGTGATCGCGCCCGCGCTCCAGATGGCGAAGTCCAGCAGAGTCCACTCGTAGCGGGTGCGGGACATCAGCCCCACCCGGTCGCCCGGCTGGACCCCGGAGGCGATCAGGCCCTTGGCGGCGGCGCGCACCTCGGCGAGGAACTGGGTCGCGGACACGTCCTGCCACTGACCGTCGACCTTGCGGCCGACGACCGCCACATCGGGATGCTGGGCGGCGTTGCGGCGGATGAGGTCCGTCAGGTTGCCATCGGCCGGGACCTCGTAGAGGGCCGGAAGGCTGAACTCGCGCAAGACTGGTGCTCCTCGTCGGGCGCCGGCGCCACGACTCTGTGGGCTGTGCGTCGGCTGCGGTCCATGATCAGGCAATGGGGGTGGTGGACGGCCCGGTACGTTACCCATCGGTATGGGTTCCGGGATAGGGGTTCGTCCCCAGATGTTTTATGTGTCACACACCGCGACTCTGCTCTGCGAAGCGTAGTCGAGATGACCGGTGACTCGGAAGTAACCGCAGGTAGGGGCCCTTCCGGCAGCCGCGTGCGACCACTTAAGGTGATCAGCATGCGCCGCCATCGTGTTCACGTGGTCAGTGACGTACACGGCAACAGCCGGGACCTCGCCCTCGCCGGCGAGGGCGCCGATGCCTTGATCTGCCTCGGTGACCTCGTACTTTTCCTCGACTACGCCGATCACTCGCGCGGCATCTTCCCCGATCTGTTCGGCGTCGCCAACGCGGACCGGATCGTGGCGCTGCGCACCGCCCGCCGTTTCACCGAGGCCCGCGACTTCGGGCGCGCCCTGTGGGCCCGGCTGGAGGAGGCCCAGGGAGTCGACGGCGGACGGGAGGCCGTCATCGAGAAGGCGGTGCGCAAGCAGTACGCCGAACTCTTCGCCGCCTTCCCCACGCCGACGTACGCCACCTACGGCAATGTCGACATCCCCCGGCTGTGGCCGGAGTACGCGGCCCCGGGCACCTCGGTGCTGGACGGGGAGCGGGTGGAGATAGGCGGCCGGGTCTTCGGCTTCGTCGGCGGCGGACTGCGCACCCCGATGCGCACCCCCTACGAGATCGACGACGAGACCTACGCCGCGAAGATCGCCGCCCTGGGCGAGGTGGACGTGCTGTGCACCCACATCCCCCCGGACGTCCCCGAGCTCTGCTACGACACCGTCGCCCGCCGCTTCGAACGGGGCAGCTCCGCCCTGCTCGACGCCGTCCATACCCTTCGCCCCGCCTACCACCTCTTCGGGCATGTCCACCAGCCGCTCGCCCGCCGGATGCGGATCGGTGCCACCGAGTGCGTCAACGTCGGCCACTTCGCGTCGACCGGAACACCCTGGGCCCTGGAGTGGTGAGCCGCGCGCGGTAGCCTGCACCAGCAGGCACAGCAGTCGGCGGGACGGTACGAAGGAGCCACGGGGATGGCGGAACACACCAGCTCGAGCATCACGATCGAGGCGGCACCGGCCGACGTGATGGCGGTGATCGCCGACTTCGACCGCTACCCGGAATGGTCGGGAGAGGTCAAGGAGGCCGAGGTCCTGACCAAGGACGAGCAGGGCCGCGCCGAGCAGGTGCGGATGCTGCTGGACGCCGGCGCCATCCGGGACGACTACACCCTCGCCTACACCTGGACCGGCACCGACCAGGTCAGCTGGTCCCTGGTCAAGTCCCAGATGCTGCGCGCCCTGGACGGCTCCTACACCCTGGCCCCGGCCGCGGGCGGCAGGCACACCGAGGTGACCTACCAGCTCACCGTGGACGTCAAGATCCCCATGCTCGGCATGATCAAGCGCAAGGCCGAGAAGGTCATCATCGACCGTGCCCTGGCCGGCCTGAAGAAGCGGGTGGAGGCCTCCCGGCCGGGGGTCTGACGAATCGGTTGGGGCCGGTCCGGCGCCGTGCTTCCCGAGGGCCGGCCGGCCGGGGTGCCTTCCGGGGACTGACGGTTCGGCTTGGGACTGCGGGTTCGTTGTGGCCGGTCCGCCGTTCTCCCCAGACCCCTCCTCCAGACTTCTCCCCCCAGACTTCTCCCCCAGACTTCGTCCGGGAGGTGCCCCCAGGAGGTGCCCCCAGGAGG
>NZ_SRID01000123.1 GCF_004684805.1 Streptomyces palmae | reverse complement strand
GGGGGCTGGCTTCGATGAACAGGCGGTAGCCGTCGTCCAGGAGGGCGTGCACGGTCTCGGTGAAGCGGACGGGCCGGCGGAGGTTGGTGAACCAGTAGCCGGTGTCGAGGTCCGCGGTGTCCAGGCGCTGGGCGGTGACGGTGGAGTAGAAGGCGGTGCGGGCCGCGACGGGGGTGATGTCGAGGGTACGGGTGAGCTGGTCGTGGAGCCGGTCGATCTGGGGGTGGTGGGAGGCGTAGTCGACATCGATGGCGTGGGTGCGGACGCCGTGTTCCCGGGCGTGGGCGAGGAGGGCGGCGATGTGCTGCGGCGGGCCGGAGACGACGGTGGTGGCGGGGCCGTTGGTGGCGGCGATGTGGAGGTCCCCGGCGTGCGGGGCCAGGGCGCCGATCAGCTGGGCGGCGTGCTCGGAGCCGGTGGCGAGGGCGGCCATGGTGCCGTGGCCGCTGAGGGTGCGCAGGGCCTGGGCGCGGTGGGTGACGAGGTGGGCGGCGTCGTCCAGGGTGAGGGCGCCGGCGACGGTGGCGGCGGCGATCTCGCCCTGGGAGTGGCCGATGACGGCGGTGGGGGTGATGCCGTGGCTCTTCCAGACGGCGGCGAGGGCCACCATGATCGCCCAGAGCATGGGCTGGATGACGTCGACCCGCGTGGTGTCGGTGGCGGTGTCGGTGCCGTCGAGGACACCGGTGAGGTCCCAGTCGGTGTACGGGGCCAGGGCCCGCCGGCACGCGTCGATGGCGTGGGCGAAGGCGGGGTCGGAGGCGAGGAGTTCGGCGCCCATGCCCTGCCACTGGGAGCCCTGCCCGGGGAAGACCATGACCGGCCCGGGACCGGTGGGCGCGGCGGTGCCGCGGACGAGGGCCGGGTGGGGCTGGTCGCCGGCGAGGTGGCGCAGACCGGTGCTCAGTTCGGAGAGGTCCTCGCCGAGGACGACGGCCCGGTGGTTCAGAGCGGAGCGGGTGGTGAGCAGCGACCAGCCGAGGTCGACGGGGTCGGTGCCGGGGTGGGCGTCCAGATGGTCGGCCAGGCGCTGCGCCTGCTCGGCCAGGGCGGTGCCGGAGCGGGCGGAGAGCACCCAGGGCACCACGCGCCCGGGTCGGCCGTCCGGCGGCGCGCCCCGGGACGCCTCGGGGGCCGGCTCCGGGGGCTGCTCCAGGATCAGGTGCGCGTTGGTGCCGGAGATGCCGAACGAGGACACCGCGGCCCGCCGCGGCCGGTCCGCGGCCGGCCAGGGGACGGCCTCGGTGAGCAGCCGGACGGCCCCGCTGGACCAGTCCACATGCGGGGTGGGCGCGTCGATGTGGAGGGAGGCCGGCAGCCGCCCGTGCCGCATCGCCATGATCATCTTGATCACGCCGGCGGCTCCGGCCGCGGCCTGGGTGTGCCCGATGTTCGACTTCACCGAACCCAGCCACAGGGGCCGCTCCTGGGGCCGCGCGCCGCCGTAGGCGGCCAGCAGCGCCTGCGCCTCGATGGGGTCGCCCAGGGTGGTGCCGGTGCCGTGCGCCTCTACCGCGTCCACGTCGCCGGGCCCCAGCCGGGCCGCGGCCAGCGCCTGCTGGATGACCCGCTGCTGGGCCGGCCCGTTGGGCGCGGTCATCCCGTTGCTGGCCCCGTCCTGGTTGACCGCCGAGCCGCGGATCACGGCCAGCACCCGGTGGCCCTCGCGGCGGGCGTCGGAGAGGCGCTCCAGCACCAGCAGCCCGGCGCCCTCCGCCCAGCCGGTGCCGTCCGCAGCCGCCGCGAAGGGCTTGCAGCGCCCGTCCGGGGCCAGGCCGCGCTGCCGGGAGAACTCCACGAAGGTGTGCGGTGTCGCCATCACCGTGACCCCGCCGGCCAGGGCGAGGTCGCACTCGCCCTGCCGCAGCGCCTGGGCGGCCAGGTGCATCGCCACCAGTGAGGAGGAGCAGGCGGTGTCCACCGTGAGGGCCGGCCCCTCCAGCCCGAAGGTGTAGGCCACCCGGCCGGAGGCGACGCTGGGGGTGCTTCCGCTCAGCAACTGGCCCTCGTAGCCGGCTGGGATACGGCCCAGGAACCGGCCGCCGTAGTCGTCGTACATGATGCCGGTGACCACCGCGGTCCGGCTGCCGCGCAGTCGCTCCGGGGCGATGCGGGCGTGCTCGAACGCCTCCCAGGCGGTCTCCAGCAGCAGCCGCTGCTGCGGGTCGGTGGCCAGCGCCTCCCGGGGGCTGATCCCGAAGAACTCGGCGTCGAACTGGGCGGCGTCCCGCAGGAACCCGCCCTCCCGGGTGTAGCTGGTGCCCGTGCGGTCGGGGTCGGGGTCGTACAGGTCGGCCACCGCCCAGCCGCGGTCCTCGGGGAACGGCCCCACCGCGTCCACCCCTTCGGCGACCAGCCGCCACAGCCCCTCGGGCGAGTCGACCCCGCCGGGGTAGCGGCAGGCCATGCCCACGATCACGATCGGGTCGTCCTCACCGCCGGTCGGACGCGGCGGGCCGGCCGGTGAACCGCTCGGCACCCCGGCGGCGCCCAGCAGTTCGGCGCGCAGCTGCCGGATCAGGGCCTCCGGGGTCGGGTAGTCGAAGATGACGGTGGCCGGCAGCCGGATTCCGGTCACCGCGTTGACCTGGTTGCGCAGCTCCAGCGCGGTCAGCGAGTCGAAGCCCAGCTCCTGGAAGGCCCGGCCCAGCTCGATGGTGTCCGGGGCGGGGTGGGCCAGTACGGTGCCGATCTGGTCGCGTACCAGCTCGGCCACCAGCCGGTCCTGCTCGGCGGGGGACAGGCCGGCCAGCCGCCCGGCCCAGGACGGGGCGGCCTCGACCGCCGCGGTACGGGCCGGTGTGCGCACCAGGCGCCGCAGCACCGGGGAGAGCGAGCCGGCGGCGGCCTGGGCCCGCAGCGCCGCCGGGTCGAACCGGGCCGGCACCAGCGTGGGGTACGGGGCGGCCAGCGCCGCGTCGAACAGCGCCAGGCCCTGCTCCTCGGAGAGCGCGGCGGTGCCCGAGCGTGCCATCCGGGCCAGATCGGCATCCCCCAGATGGTCCGTCATCCCGCCGCCCGAGGCCCACAGACCCCAGGCCAGCGAGGTGGCCGGGGAGCCGGAGGCGCGGATCCGCTCGGCCAGGGCGTTGAGGAACGCGTTCGCCGCCGCGTAGTTGGCCTGCCCGCCGCTGCCCAGGACGGAGGCGGCGGAGGAGAACATGACGAACGCCGCCAGTCCGGCACCCCGGGTGAGCTGGTACAGCTGCCAGGCGGCGTCGGCCTTCGGCGCCAGCACCGCGTCCAGCCGATCGGGTGTCAGCGCCTCGGCCACGCCGTCCTGGAGCACCCCGGCCGCGTGCACCACGGCGGTCAGCGGATGCTCCTGGGGAACGCTCGCCAGCAACTCGGCCAGCGCCGCGGGATCGGACACATCGCAGCCGGCCACCCGCACCCGGGCGGCCAGCCCGGCCGCGAACTCGCCGATGCCCTCCGCCGCCGCACCGCGCCGGCTGACCAGCAGCAGATGCCGCACGCCATGGGCATCGACCAGGTGCCGGGCGAGCAGCCGGCCCAGCGCCCCGGTGCCGCCGGTGATCAGGACGGTGCCCTCCGGGTCCAGCGCGGCCCCCGGCGCCTGGGGGTCCGGGGCGGCGCCGACCAGCCTGGGCACCAGCACCTCACCGGCCCGCAGCGCGAACTGGGACTCGCCGGCCGCATGGGCCGCCGCCACCGCGGCCGGCAGGATCCGTCGCGAGGCCGCGTCCTCGTCCAGGTCGACCAGCAGCAACCGCCCCGGGTGCTCCGCCTGTACGGCCCGCAGCAGACCCAGCACCGAGGCCGCGGCCAGGTCTTCGGGCGCCCGGTCGGCCTCGGTCGCCACCGCACCGCGCACCACGACCACCAACCGTGCGGCGCCCAGGTCGGGATCGGCCAGCCACTCCTGGAGCCGGCCCAGCATCAGCCGGTTGGCGGAGCGCGCCCGGGCCGGCGGCTGCTCACCCTCCGGGACACCGGGGTCCGCCAGCACCACCAGCTCCGGTGCCGGCTCCCCGGCAGCGATCGAGGCCCTCAGCGCGGCGAGGTCCGGGACGCGCGGCAGGTCCCCGCCCTCCGCCGGCGCCTGGGACCCCACGAGGACCCAGCGGCCGGTCGGCTCCGGAGCGGGCGCGGGCAGCGCGAAGGGCTGCCAGTCCAGCCGGTACAGCGCGCTGCCGGCCGCGGCCCGCTCGGCGCGCCACCGCTCGGCGGACACCGTGCGCAGCGTCAGGGAGTCGACGGAGGCGACCTCGGCACCGGTCTCGTCGGCGAGGGCCAGCGCCACGCTGTCCGGCCCGGTCGCCGTGATCCGCACCCGGAGCCGGGAGGCTCCGCCGGCGAGCAGCCGCACCCCGGCGAACGCGAACGGCAGCCGGACGCCGCCGGCCGCGCCGGCGAACAGGTCCGCGATCGGGTGCAGGGCGGCGTCCAGCAGCGCCGGGTGGAGCAGGTACGCCTCCCGGTCGGCGTGCTGCTCGGCGGCCAGGCGCACCTCGGCGAACAGCTCCTCGCCCACCCGCCAGGCGGCCCGCAGCCCGCGGAACGCCGGCCCGTACCGGTAGCCCTCGTCCGCCAGGCGCGCGTACAGGGCCGCCACATCCAGCGGGACCGCCCCCTTCGGCGGCCAGGTCGACCACGGCGCGGCGGCCGGCTCCGGGGATCCGGCGGCCGAGAGGGTGCCGGTGGCGTGCCGGCGCCAGGAGTCCGCGAGCCCCGGGCCGCCGGTGTCATCGGCGGGCCGGGAGTGCACGCTGACCGTCCGCCGACCGGCCGTGTCGGCGGCGCCCACCGCCACCCGCAGCCGGACCGCGCCCGCCTCGGGCAGCAGCAGCGGTGCCTCCAGGGTCAGCTCCTCGACCCGGTCGCAGCCGGACCGAGCCCCGGCCAGCAGCGCCAGTTCCAAGAAGGCGGTGCCGGGCAGCGGCACACCGGAGACGATGGCGTGCTCCGCCAGCCACGGCTGGTCGTGCAGGGAGAGCCGACCGGTCAGCAGCAGCCCGCCGTCCGCCGACTCCACCACGGCCGCCAGCAGCGGATGCCCGCCGGCGTCCAAGCCGGCGGCGCGCACATCGGCCGCCGCGTCCGGGGCCGCCCGCCAGTAGCGGCGGCGGTCGAAGCGGTAGGTGGGCAGATCGCAGCGCGCCGTGTCCGGCGGGTAGGCGGCGGTGAAGTCCACCGCGGCACCGTCCACATGCATCCGGGCCAGCGCGGCCAGCAGCGTACCGGGCTCGTCGCGGCCCTCCCGCAGCACCGCGGCGACCACCGGCGGCTGCCCGGTGGACCCGGCCTCGGCCAGGCAGTCCTGGGCCATGGTGGTGAGCACCGCGTCCGGCCCCAACTCCAGGAAGCGGGTGACGCCCTCCTGGCGCAGGGTGCGGACCCCGTCCCGGAACCGGACCGGCAGACGGGCGTGGCGCACCCAGTACTCCGGGTCGCACAGCTGGTCGGCGCCGGCCGGCCGCCCGGTCACGTTGGAGACCACGGCGATCCGCGGCGGCGCGAAGGCCAGCGAGGCGGCGACCCGCCGGAACTCGTCCAGCATCGGATCGATCCGCGGCGAGTGGAAGGCCTGGCCCACCCGCAGCCGCTTGGTCTGCCGGCCGCGCTCCCGCCAGCCGCGGGAAATCTCCTCGACCGCCTCGGCGTCACCGGACACCACCACCGCGGAGGGCCCGTTGACGGCGGCCAGCGCGACCCGGTCGGCGAGCCCCGCGAGCAGCGGCGCGACCTGCTCCTCGGTGGCCTCCAGCGCCACCATCGCGCCACCCGCCGGCAGCGCCGCCATCAGCCGGCCGCGCGCCGCGACCAGTCGCGCCGCGTCGGACAGCGAGAGCACACCGGCCACATGGGCGGCGACCAGCTCGCCCACCGAGTGGCCGGTCAGATAGCCGGGAACCAGCCCGAACGACTCGACCAGCCGGTAGAGCGCCACCTCGACCGCGAACAGGGCCGCCTGGGTCACCTCGGTCCGATCCAGCGCCCCCGCGCCGCCCGCGCCCTCCGGGTCCAGGAGCAGCTCCCGCAGCGGGTGCTCCAGCAGCGGATCCAGTGCGGCGCAGGCCTCGTCCAGGGCCGCGGCGAACACCGGGTACACGCGGTGGAGCTGGGCACCCATCCCGGGCCGCTGGCTGCCCTGCCCGGTGAACAGGAACGCCGTACCGCCGATCCGGGCCGGCGCCTGCGCCCGCACCACACCGGCCTGGTCCCGGCCCTCGGCCAGGGCGGCCAGACCGGCGCACAGCCGCTCCCGGTCCTCACCCAGCAGCACCGCCCGGTGCTCCAGCGCCGAGCGGGTGGCCGCCAGGGACCAGCCGACATCGGCGTCCGACAGCTCCGGACGCGCGGCCAGATGCCCGGCCAGCGCCTCGGCCTGCGCCCGCAGTCCGGTCGCACTGCGCGCGGACAGCACCCAGGGCCGTACGGTGCCCGCCGGCGCCGCGCCGCGCTCGGCCGCCGTACCCGCCCGGTCCGGCGCGGGCCGCTGCCCGGGCTCGGGTTCGGGCGCCTCCTCCACGATGAGGTGGGCGTTGGTGCCGCTGATGCCGAAGGAGGACACCCCCGCCCGGCGCGGGCGCTCCCCACCGGGCCAGTCGACCGGCTCGGCCAGCAGCCGCACCGCGCCGCCGCTCCAGTCCACGGCGGGGGTGGGCCGCTTCGCGTGCAGGGTGGCGGGCAGCTTCCCGTGCCGCAGCGCCATCACCATCTTGATCACGCCGGCCACCCCGGCGGCGCCCTGGGCGTGGCCGATGTTCGACTTGACGGCGCCCAGCCACAGCGGCCGCCCCGCCGGACGGTCCTGGCCGTAGGCGGCCAGCAGGGCCTGCGCCTCGATCGGGTCGCCCAGCCGGGTGCCGGTGCCATGCGCCTCCACGGCGTCCACATCGGCCGGGGAGAGCCGGGCCGCGGCCAGGGCCTGCCGGATGACCCGCTCCTGGGAAGGGCCGTTGGGCGCGGTCAGCCCGTTGCTGGCGCCGTCCTGGTTGATCGCCGAGCCGCGGATCACGGCGAGCACCGGATGGTTGTTGCGCCGGGCGTCCGAGAGCCGCTCCAGCAGCAGCAGACCGACCCCCTCCGAGAAGGCGGTGCCGTCGGCCGCCGCGGAGAACGCCTTGCACCGCCCGTCGGCGGCCAGCCCGCGCTGCCGGGCGAACTCGGTGAACACCTGCGGCAGGGCCATCACCGTCACCCCGCCGGCCAGCGCCAGGGTGCACTCGCCCTGCCGCAGCGCCTGGCAGGCCAGGTGGGTGGCGACCAGCGAGGCGGAGCAGGCGGTGTCCACGGTGACCGCCGGACCCTCCAGGCCCAGCGTGTACGCCACCCGGCCGGACAGCACACTGGGGGCGTTGCCGGTGACCAGGTACCCCTCCGCGGCCCGGTCGATGTGCGGGGTGCCGAAGCCGGGCAGCGCGGTGCCCGCGTACACCCCGACCTGACCGCCCTTCAGCGAGGCCGGGGCGATGCCCGCCCGCTCCAGCACCTCCCAGGACACCTCCAGCAGCAGCCGCTGCTGGGGGTCGATGGCCGCCGCCTCGCGCGGTGAGATGCCGAAGAACTCCGGGTCGAACAGGTCGGCGTCGTACAGGAACCCGCCCTCGCGGGCATAGCTGGTGCCGGGCTCGTCCGGGTCCGGATGGAACAGCCGCTCCAGGTCCCAGCCGCGGTTGTCCGGGAACGGGCCCATCGCGTGGCGGCCGGCCAGGACCAGGTCCCACAGCGCCTCGGGCGTGGCGACACCGCCCGGGAAGCGGCAGGCCATCGCCACGATGGCCACCGGCTCCCGCTGACCCTCCTCCACCTCCCGCAGCCGTGCCCGGGTGTCGTGCAGATCCGCGGCGACCCGCTTGAGGTAGTCGACCAGCTTCTCTTCACTCGTCATGTCGGGGTCACCGGCCTTCGGTGTGGGGTTCGCACGCGGGCGGGGTCATTGGATGCCGAGCTCGTTGTCGATGAAGTCGAGCACCTGGTCCGTGGAGGCGGCCCGCAGCCGCTCGGCGGCCCCGGCCTCCGCCACCGGGGCGTGGGCCGCCTTCCACCTCGCCAGCAAGGACTCCAACCGGGCGGTCACCGCCCCCGGATCCCCCGACTCGGCGTCCGAACCGGCCAACCCGGCCAGCGTCTGGTCGAGACCGGCGAGCTGGTCCAGCAGCGGCCCGTAGACGTCGCGCGGCGCCGCCGGCTCCCCGTCGGGGACCAACCGCCGGCGCAGGTGCTCGGCGAGGGCGGCCGCCTCCGGGTAGTCGAAGACCAGGGTCGCGGGCAGCCGCAGCCCGGTGGCGGCGGCGATCCGGTTGCGCAGCTCGACGGCGGTCAGCGAGTCGAAGCCGAGGTCCTTGAAGGCCGCGTCGGGCGGCACCGTGCCCGGATCGGCATGCCCGAGCACGGTGGCGGCATGGCCGCGCACCAGGGTGAGCAGCAGCCGCTGCTGCTCACCCGCGGCCAGGCCGGACAGCCGGCCGGCCCAGTCCGCCGGCCGGTCGCCGGCCGCCGCGCTCGGCCGTGCCGCCGCCCCGCCGGACGCCGCGGCGGCCAGGGCACGCAGCGGTGGCGGCAGGGTGTCCGGCGGCTGGGCGCCGAGGGCACGGGTGTCCAGGTTCAGCGCCAGCAGCGCCGGACGCGGATGCCGCTGCGCGGCGTCGAACAGGGCCAGCCCCTGCTCGGTACCGGTCGCGGTGATGCCCAGCCGGCCGATCCGGGCCAGGTCCGCCTCGGCCAGCCGCCCGGTCAGCCCGCTGGTGGCCGCCCACAACCCCCAGCTCACCGAGGTACCGGGCAGGCCCCGCGCACGGCGCGCCGCGGCCAGCGCGTCGCAGAACGCGTTGGCCGCCGCGTAGTTGGCCTGCCCCGGGGTGCCCAGGGTGGCGGCGAACGAGGAGAACAGCACGAACATGCCCAGCGGCATCCCGGCCGTGACGGCGTGCAGGTTGGCCGCCGCCGCGGCCTTGGCCGACCACACCCGGGCCAGCCGGCCGGGGTTCTGCGCGGCGAGCATGGCGTCGTCGAGCACGCCCGCCGCGTGCACCACCCCGGTGAGCGGATGCGCCGGATCGATACCGGCCACCGCCTCGGCCAGCGCGGCCGCGTCACCGGCGTCCACCGCCTCGATCCGCACCACGGCGCCGAGCGCGGTCAGCCGGTCGGCCAGCTCCGCCGCACCCGGCGACGCCGGCCCGCGCCGGCTGAGCAGCAGCAGCCGTCCGGCCTGCCCGGAGCGCACCAGATGCTCGGCGACCAGACCGCCCAGGGTCCCGGTGCCGCCGGTGACCAGGACCGTGCCGTACGGGGCCGGGGCGGGCGGCACATCGAGCACCAGCTTGCCGGTGTGCCGGGCCTGGCTCAGCTCCCGCAGCGCCTGCCCGGCCAGGCCCAGCGGCCGGGCCCGTACCGGCAGCGGCCGCAGCGCCCCGGCGGCGAACAGTTCGCCGAGCACGCCCAGCAGTCGGCCGATACGCTCCGGACCCGCGTCCGCGACCAGGTCGAAGGCCCGGTACCGGACCGAGTGCTCCCGGGCGACGCGCGCCGGGTCGCGCAGGTCCGTCTTGCCCATCTCCACCAGTCGGCCGCCGGCGGTCAGCAACCGCAGCGAGGCGTCGGTGAACTCGCCGGCCAGGCTGTTGAGGACCACGTCGACACCGCGCCCGCCGGTGGCCGCCCGGAAGGCCGCCTCGAAGTCCAGATCGCGCGAGGAGGCCCGGTGCGCCGCGTCGACGCCCATCCGCTCCAGCACCCGGTGCTTGCCGGGACTCGCCGTGGCATAGACCTCCGCCCCCAGATGCCGGGCCACCCGCACGGCGGCCATGCCCACCCCGCCGGTGGCCGCGTGGATCAGCACCGTCTGGCCGGACCGCAGCTCCGCCAGCTCCACCAGGCCGTACCAGGCGGTCAGGAACGCCGCAGGGGCCGCCGCGGCCTCCCGGAACCCCCAGCCGACGGGAACCGGGGCGACCATCCGGGCGTCCGCCACCACCAGCGGACCGAAGGCGTCCTGGAACAGACCCATCACCCGGTCGCCCACCGCGAGGCCGGTCACCCCCTCGGAGACCTCCACCACGACTCCCGCGCCCTCGCTGCCCACCGAGGCCCCGCCATCCGGGTACATGCCCAGCGCGATCAGCACATCGCGGAAGTTCACGCCCGCCGCGCGCACCGCGATCCGCACCTCGCCGGGCGCCAGCGGCCGGGCCGCCTCCGGATGGGGCACCGCGGCCAGGTCGTCCGCGGTGCTCCCGCCGGCCCGCAGGCACCAGGCCCGCTCACCCGGCGGGGCGGTCACCTCCCGGCCCGCGTCGGCACGGACCATTCGGGGCACCAGCAGCCGCCCGGACCGCAGCGCCAGCTGCGGCTCGTCGGCGGCCACCGCCTGCCGCAGCTCCGCCGCCGAGCAGCCGCCGTGCGCGTCCAGGTCCAGCAGGACGAAGCGGCCCGGGTTCTCCGACTGCGCGCTGCGCAGCAGACCCCAGACCGCGGCGGCCGCGGGGTCCGGCCCCTCCTGGCCGGTGTCCGCCTCCGCCAGGTCCGCGGCCGGGACCGCGTTCTGGGTCAGTACGAGCAGCCGGGCCTCGGCCGGCACCGGGCCGGCCAGCCACTGCTGAGCCAACGCCAGCACCTTCCGCACCACGGCCAACGCACGGTCCGCCGCACCGCCACCGGCCCCGGGCCGAGGCGCCTCTTCAGCCCCGGTACCGGTCTCGGTCCCGGCCCCGGTCCCGGTCTCGGCGCCGGCCTCAGTCCCGACCCCGGTCCCGATCCGGGTCCCGGTCTCGGCCCTGGCCCCAGTCCGGGCTTCGGTCTCGATCCCGGCCCCGGCTCCGGCCCGCGCTTCGGCCCCGGCCCCGATCTCGGCCCCGGTCCACACTTCGGCTCCGGCCCCGGTCGAGACCGCGGTCACCACCACCGAGGGGGCGTTCGAACCGGTCGGGAGTGCCGCCAGATCCGGGTAGCGGGGTGCCGCGACCGCCTCCGGGACGCCCTCGCCGAGCACCGCCCAGCCGTCCTCGGCGGTCAGCGGGAGGTCGGCGGCGGCCTGCGGCAGCGGTACCGGCACCGGGGTCCAATCCACCGCGAACAGCCCGTGCGAGCCGTGCGCGCCGCCCGCCAGGCGCAGTTGCCGGGCGCTGGTCTCCCGCAGCACCACCGCGTCCGCGCTCAGGACCGGGGCACCCGCGGCGTCGGCCACCAGCACCCGCAGCCCGTCCGGCCGCGGCGTCAGCCGGACCCGTACCCGGGTGGCGCCATCGGCCCACAGCGACACCCCGCTCCAGGTGAAGGGCAGCAGCACCGCCCCACCGGGCGGGGCGTCGAGCCGCCCGGCGAGCAGCACCGGTTGCAGCGCGGCGTCCAGCAGTGCCGGGTGGATGCCGAACCGCCCGGCCGCCCCGGTCCCCTCGGCGGCCTCGGAGGGCAGTTCCACCTCGGCCAGGGTGTCCTCGCCGTGCCGCCAGACCGCGCGCAGGCCGCGGTAGGCGGGCCCGTAGCCGTAACCCGCCGCCTCGGCGCGCCGGTAGAAGTCCGCCACCTCGACGGGCCGCGCGTCCACCGGAGGCCAGGGGCCGGCCAGTCCCTGGGGCGCGGCCCCGGCGGCGGGGCGGAGCGTACCGCCGGCGTGGCACACCCAGGCATCCGCCGTGTCGGCACCCCCCTCGGGACGGGTGTGGACCCGCACGGTGCGCCGCCCATCGGCCCCGGCGGCGCCGACCACCACCTGCACCCGCAGCCTGCCCGATTCCGGCAGCACCACCGGTACCTGGAAGGCCAGCTCCTCCACGGCGGCGCCGTCCGCCAGGTCGGCGGCCCGCAGCACCCACTCCAGCAGCACCGCGCCGGGCAGCAGCGCCAGCTCGGCCACCGTGTGCTCGGCGAGCCAGCCGGCGCGGCCGGTCTCGGGCAGCCGCCCGGTGAGCAGCAGCCCGCCGTCGGCCAGGCCCACCGCCGCGGGCAGCAGCGGGTGCGGGAGCGGGCTGAGGCCGACGGCGGCGATGTCCCCGACCCCGGGCGTGCCGGTGGGCAGCCAGTACCGCTCGCGCTGGAAGGGATAGACCGGCAGCGGCACCACCCTGGGCGCCGGGTCGGCGGGGAACCAGGCCCGCCAGTCCACCGCCACCCCCGCCGCGTGCGCCTCGGCCAGTGCCCGGCACAGCCTCCCCGGGCCGCCCTCGCCGCGGCGCAGGGTGCCCACGGTGGTCGCGGTCACTCCGGCCGCATCGATGCACTCCTGCATCCCCACGGTGAGTACGGGGTGGGGGCTGGCCTCGATGAACACCCGGTGCCCGGCGTCCAGCAGCGCCGCCATGGCCTGGCTGAAGCGCACCGGCCGGCGCAGGTTGGCGAACCAGTAGTCGGCGTCCAGACCCGCCGTGTCCATCCGCTCGCCGGTCACCGTCGAGTAGAAGCCGATGCCGCGGTCCACGGCGGACACCCCCGCGAGGAGTTCGGCCAGTTCGCCGGCGATCCGATCCACCTGGGGGCCGTGCGAGGCGTAGTCCACCTCGATGGTGCGGGCCCGCAGCCCCTCCGCCTCGGCGGCCGCGACCACCCGGGCGACCTGCTCCGGCGGCCCGGACACCACCGTGGCGGCCGGCCCGTTGAGCGCGGCCGCCACCACCTCGGTGGCGTGCGCACCGGCCAGCGCCGCCGCCCGCTCGGCTCCGCAGCCCAGCGAGGCCATGGCCCCGTGACCGGACAGCGCCCGCAGGGCACGCGCCCGCAGGGCCACCACCCGGGCACCGTCCGCCAGCGAGAGCGCACCGGTGACACAGGCCGCCGCGATCTCGCCCTGCGAATGGCCCACCACCGCCTCGGGGACCACGCCGTACGCCGCCCACACCGCGGCCAGCGAGACCATGACGGCCCACAGCACCGGCTGCACCACATCGACCCGGCCGAGGTCGGCGGCGCCCTCGGTGCCGCGCAGCACCTCGGTCAGCGACCAGTCCACGTACGGGGCCAGGGCCTGCTCGCACTCGGCGATCCGGGCGGCGAACACCGGGGAGGACTCCAGCAGTTCCCCGCCCATCCCGACCCACTGCGAACCCTGCCCCGGGAACACCAGCACCGGGCCGGCGTCCCCGCCGGCGGCCACCCCGCGCACCACGGCCGGGCCGGGCTCGTCCGCCGCCAGCTCCGCGAGCCCGGCCGCGAAGTCCGCGGGCTCCCGGCCCAGCAGTACGGCCCGGTGCTCGAACGCCGACCGGGTGGTCGCCAGCGACCAGCCCACGTCCCATGGGTCGTCGGCGGCGCCGTCCCGGGCCAGGAAGGCGCCCAGCCGCTCCGCCTGCGCCCGCAGCGCGGCCTCGGAGCGCGCCGACAGCAGCCAGGGCAGCACGCCCCCGGAGGCGGTCGGCCCGCCGGGCGCGCGGGCCGGCTGCTCCGCCGGCTGCTCCGGCGCCTGCTCCAGGATCAGGTGCGCGTTGGTGCCGGAGACCCCGAAGGAGGACACCGCCGCGCGGCGCGGCCCGTCCGTGCGCGGCCAGTCCCTGGGCTCGGTGAGCAGACGCACCGCCCCGGTGCCCCAGTCCACGTGCGGGGTGGGTTCGTCGATGTGCAGGGTCCTGGCGAGCTTGCCGCCGCGCAGGGCCATCACCGTGTTGATCACGCCGGCCACCCCCGCCGCCGCATGGGTGTGGCCGATGTTGGACTTGATGGAGCCCAGCCACAGCGGCCGGTCCGCCGGCCGGTCGCGGCCGTAGGTGGCGAGCAGCGCCTCGGCCTCGATCGGGTCGCCCAGCCGGGTGCCGGTGCCGTGCGCCTCCACCATGTCCACGTCCGCGCCGGACAGCCCGGCGCTCGCCAGCGCCCGCCGGATGACCTCCTCCTGGGCGGCGTCGTTGGGCGCGGTGAGTCCGTTGCTGGCACCGTCCTGGTTGATCGCCGAGCCGCGCACCACCGCCAGCACCCGGTGGCCGTTGCGCTGGGCGTCGCTCAGCCGCTCCAGCAGGACCAGGCCGACGCCCTCGGAGAAGCCGGTGCCGTCGGCGGCCGCCGCGAACGGCTTGCAGCGGCCGTCCGGGGCCAGGCCGCGCTGCCGGCAGAACTCGGTGAACATCACCGGGGTGGAGAGCACCGTCACCCCGCCGGCCAGGGCCAGGGTGCACTCGCCCTGCCGCAGTCCCTGGGCGGCCAGGTGGATCGCCACCATGGAGGCCGAACAGGCGGTGTCCAAGGTGACCGCGGGGCCGCGCAGACCGAGCGTGTAGGCCACCCGGCCGGAGATCACACTGGTCAGCCCGCCGGTGGTGGCGAACCCTTCGAAGCCCTCCGGGATCCGCGGCATACCGGAGATGTAGTCCTCGTTGGACACCCCGACGTACACCCCGGTCGGACTGGACCGCAGCGACTCCGGGTCGATCCCGGCGCGCTCCAGCACCTCCCAGGACAACTCCAGCAGCAGTCGCTGCTGCGGGTCCATCGCCAGCGCCTCGCGCGGACTGATCCCGAAGAACGCCGCGTCGAAGCGGTCCACGTCGTACAGGAATCCGCCCTGCCGCACATAGCTGGTGCCGTAGTGGCCGGGGTCGGGGTGGAACAGCCCGTCCAGGTCCCACCCGCGGTCGGTGGGGAAGTCGCCGATCGCGTCGCCCCCGGACCGTACGAACTCCCACAGCTCCTCGGGCGACCGCACCCCGCCGGGGAAGCGGCAGGCCATCCCCACCACCGCCACCGGCTCGTGCCGGCCGTCCGACAGCTCGCTCAGGCGCAGCCGGGTCTCATGCAGCTCGGTGGTGACCCGCCGCAGATACTCGACCAGCTTCTCTTCACTGACCACCTCAGTCACCTGGCCTTCAGCGGGAGGGTCGTGGACGCACGTCCAGGGGCGTGCCGAGTTCGTTGTCGATGAAGTCGAGGAGTTGGTCGGCGCTCGCGGACTGCAGCCGGTCCGCGGTGCCGGCCCCGGCGGCGGCGGTGGACCGCGTCCGCCAGGCCGCCAGCAGGGTCTCCAACCGCGCGGTGACCGCGTCCCGTTCGGTGTCCGGCACGGCGGTGCCGGCCAGCGCGCTCTCCAACCCGTCCAGGGCGGTACGGACCGGGTCGGCCCCGGTCGCCGCGGTGCCCCCGTCGCGCCCGGCCGGGGCGCTGGGCGCGGCGAGTTCCCGCTCCAGCCGGCCGGCCAGCGCCTCCAGCGTCGGGTGCCGGAAGACGACGGCGGCGGGCAGTCGCAGACCGGTCGCCGCGACCAGCCGGTCCCGGAGTTCGACGGCGGTCAGCGAGGTGAAGCCCAGCTCCTTGAACGGGACGTCCACCCGCAGCACCCGGGGGTCGTCCTGCCCCAGCACTGTGGCGGCGTGGCCGCGCACCAACTCGCGCACCAGGCGGCGGCGCTCGGCGGGCGCCGCGGCGGCCAGCCGCCCAGGCCAGTCCGCGGCCCGGCCCGCCGCGGCGGCGACCGGCCGCACGGGCGCCCGGCGCCGGGCCGGCCGGTCGTGCGCCGGCCGGTCGGCCGCCGTCCGCAGCAGCTCGGCGGTGGCGCGGCGCAGCACCACCGACTCCGCGCTCAGCACCGGTGCCCCGGCCGGGTCGGTCACGGTGACCCGCAGCTCCCGTACGTCCCCGGCGCCGTCCGATCCGTGCGGTGACAGCCGGACCCGCACCCGCTCCGCCCCGGTCGCCCACAGGGTGACCCCCTGCCAGGCGAACGGCAGCCATACCGGGCCCTCGGCCGGGTCGGTGAGCAGCGCCGGCTGCACCGCGGCGTCCAGCAGCACCGGATGGATGCCGAACTCCGGCCCGTCGCTCGGTCCGTCCGCCCGGGCACGCTCGGGCAGGACCAGCTCGGCGAGCAGGTCCGCGCCCTCGCGCCACAGCGCCCGCACGCCCTGGAACTCCGGCCCGAAGCCGTAGCCGCCGGCCGCGGCCCGCTCGTACAGGACCGAGCACTCCAGGGACTCGGCGCCCGGCGGCGGCCACGGGCCGTCCGGACCGGGAGCCGCCGGTGCGGGCGGGCCCGGCTCCAGCGCCCCCACCGCGTGGCAGAGCCAGTCCTCCGCGGCGCCGCCCGGGCGGTCGCCGGGGGCGGAGAAGATCCGCAACTCCCGCCCGCCGTCCGGGTCCGCCGGGCCGACCACCAGCTGGATCGCCGCGCCCGCCGGCCCGGGGAGCGGCAGCGGGGTCTGGAGGACCACCTCGCCGAGGTGCGCGGCGCCGGCCTCGTCGGCCGCCCGCAGCGCCCACTCCACCAGCACGGCGCCGGGCACCAGCGGCTGTCCCGCCACGGTGTGTCCGGCCAGCCGGCCCGCGGCGGCACCGGAGGGCAGCCGCCCGCTCAGCACCAGGCCGCCATCGGCCAGGTCCACCACCGAGGCCAGCAGCGGATGGTCGACCGGCCGGGCCCCGGCGGTGTCCCGGGCGCGCTGTCCGGTGCCGGACGCCAGCCAGTAGCGCTTCCGCTGGAAGGGGTACCCGGGCAGCGCGACCCGGCGCGGCCGCGGGCCCTCGGCGAACCAGCGGGGCCAGTCGACCGCGAGCCCCGCCGCGAAGGCCTCACCCAGCGAACGCGCCAGCCGGTCCGGGCCGCCCTCGTCGCGGCGCAGCGTCGGCACGGTCACCGCGGCCAGGTCCGCCGCCTCCCCGCACTCCCGCAGGGCCAGCGTCAGCACCGGGTGCGGGCTGGCCTCGATGAACACCCGGTGTCCGGCGGCCAGCAGGGCGTCGACCGCCGGGGCGAAGCGCACCGTGCGGCGCAGGCTGGCGAACCAGTACCGGGCGTCCAGCCCGGTCGGATCCTGGCGGGCGCCGGTGGCGGCGGAGTAGAAGGCCACCTCGGTGCCGCGCGGCTCGATCCCGGCCAGCTCCTCCCGGATCACCTCGGCGAGCCGGTCGACCTGGGGCCCGTGCGAGGCGTAGTCCACCTCGATCAGCCGGGCCCGGTGCCCGGCCGCCGCACAGGCCGCCAGCACCACCTCGACCTGTTCCGGGGTGCCGGAGATGACGGTCGATGAGGGTCCGTTGACGGCGGCGAGGGAGACGTCGGGGGCCTGCTCGCCCAGTGCGGTCAGGAGTTGGGTGGTTTCCTGCTCGCCGATGCC
>NZ_SRID01000796.1 GCF_004684805.1 Streptomyces palmae | reverse complement strand
GTGTAGCTGCCGTCGCCGCGTCCGCGCCATTCCACGGCGGGGGCGTCGGGGGTGCGGGCGGAGCGGCTCAGCACGTGGATCTCGTCGGCGACCAGGAAGCAGGAGAGCAGGCCGATGCCGAACTGGCCGATGAAGTCCCCGCGCTCCTCGGCGAGCCTCCCCCAGCCCCGGATGGGCTCGGCCGCGGGGTCCGCGGTGGCGCGCTTGCTGCTGCGGCCGATGGTGGCGAGGAAGGTGTGCACGTCGGCCTCGGTGAGACCGACCCCGTCGTCCTCGACGCGTACCAGCGAGCCGTCGGCGTACAGGCGGATACCGAAGGCGTCGGCGGGGGCGGCCGGTTCGACGCCGTGCCGGGCGGTCAGCGCGTCCACCGCGTTCTGCAGGAGTTCGCGCAGGTAGACGCGGGGGCTGGAGTAGAGGTGGTGGGAGAGGAGATCGACGAGGCCGCGCAGATCCACCTGGAAGGTGCGGTCGGCGCCGGCCGGGCTCGCGGCGGTGTCGGGCGAAGTCATCGGGCAGTCCGGAGTGAGAAGGGCGCGGGTGGCGGGCGGGAAGGGACAGGGG
>NZ_SRID01000122.1 GCF_004684805.1 Streptomyces palmae | reverse complement strand
CTGGGAGGATGGGGCGGTGACGATCCGGACCGACGCGCTCGCCCAGCTCCCCGTACGTACCGCCGTGCCCGCCCTGCTGCGGGCCCTGGACGAACACGGCACCGCGGTGCTGTGCGCCCCGCCCGGAACCGGCAAGACCACCCTGGTGCCGCTGGCACTCGCCGGGCTGCTGGACGGTGCCGGGCCGGTGCGCCGGGTGCTGGTCGCCGAGCCGCGGCGGATCGCGGCTCGCGCCGCCGCCCGGCGGATGGCCTGGCTGCTGGGCGAGACGGCACCGGAGGCCGGCGGACCGGGGCGGATCGGCTTCACCGTGCGCGGCGAGCGGCGCGCCGGGCCGCGCACCGTGGTCGAGGTGGTCACCACCGGCGTACTGCTGCAGCGGTTGCAGCGGGACCCCGAGTTGACCGGGGTGGACACGGTGATCCTCGACGAGTGCCACGAGCGGCATCTGGACGCCGACACCGCCGCCGCGTTCCTGCTGGACGTACGCGCCACCCTGCGGCCCGAGCTCCGGCTGATCGCCGCCTCCGCGACGACGGACGCGGCCGGCTGGTCCCGGCTGCTGGGGTCGGGGGACGGGGATGCCCCGGTGGTCGAGGCGGAGGGGGCCTCCCACCCGGTCGCCGTGGTGTGGGCGCCGCCGCCCAGGCCGGTGCGTCCGCCCCACGGGATGCGGGTCGATCCGGCGCTGCTCGGCCATGTGGCCGCGGTGGTCCGGAGGGCGCTGGCCGAGCGGGCCGGGGATGTGCTGTGCTTCCTCCCCGGCGTGGGCGAGATCGCCCGGGTGGCGGGTCTGCTGGGCGGCTGCGGGGCGGAGGTGCTCCAGGTGCACGGCCGGGCGCCGGCCGCGGTCCAGGACGCGGTGCTCGCGGGCCGCACGAGGGCGGGCGGCGCCGCCGGTGAGGGGCCGGCCGGGGACGCGGGCGGTGGGCGGCGGGTGGTCCTGGCCACCTCGGTGGCCGAGTCCAGCCTGACCGTGCCGGGCGTGCGGGTGGTGGTCGACAGCGGTCTGGCCCGGGAGCCGCGTACCGACCACGCCAGGGGGCTGAGCTCACTGACCACCGTGCGGGCCTCGCAGGCCGCCGCCCGGCAGCGTGCCGGGCGGGCCGGCCGGGAGGCACCGGGCACCGTCTACCGCTGCTGGAGCGAGGCCGAGGACGCGCGGGCGCCGCGCTGGCCGGCCCCGGAGATCGCGGTCGCCGACCTGACGGCGTTCGCCCTCCAGGCCGCGTGCTGGGGCGATCCGGACGCCTCCGGGCTGGCCCTGCTGGATCCGCCTCCGGGCGGGGCGATGGCCGCGGCACGCGAGGTGCTGACCGCGATCGGTGCCGTGGACGAGCGGGGCCGGGCCACCGAGCGGGGTGGCCGGCTGGCCCGGCTGGGCGTGCACCCGCGGCTGGCCCGGGCGCTGGTGGACGGCGCCGAGGAGGTCGGCGGCCGCCGGGCCGCGGAGATCGTTGCCCTGCTGAGCGAGGAGCCGCCGCGCGAGTACGGGGACGACCTGGCGGCGGCCTGGCGCACCGCCCGCCGAGGCCAGGACGGCTATGCCGCGCGGTGGCGCCAGGAGGCGCGCCGACTGGAACGGGCGCTGGCTTCCGGCGGACGGGCACCGGGGACCCCTGCCACCACCCCCGCACCGGACAACCGACCGGAGCCCGCCACCGCCCCGCACACCGGCACCCGCACCGGCACGGGGACGGCCGGCACGCATCCGGACCGCCCGGTGTCCGACCGACACACACCCGGGACCCCGGCCCCCGCACCGGACAAGCGGCCGGAACCCACCACCGCCCCGCACACCGGCACCGGCACGCATCGGGATGACGTGGCCGCGGGGGTGGTCGCCGCGCTGGCCTTTCCGGAGCGGGTGGCCCGGGCGCGGGGGGAGGGCTCGTTCCTGATGGCCTCCGGGACGGCGGCCGAGACGGCCGAGGGTTCTCCGCTGCGCGGGGCCCCGTGGCTGGCCGTCGCGGTGGCGGACCGCCCGGCGACGGCTGCCTCCGCGCGGGTGCGGCTGGCCGCGGTGACCGACGCGGACACCGCCCGGCGGGCCGCCGCCGCGCTGTGCTCCGGCGGGGCGGAGGTGGGTTGGGTGGACGGCGATGTGGTGGCCCGGGAGGTGACGCGGCTGGGGGCGATCGAGCTGGCCTCCCGGCCGCTGGCCGCTGCGGAGCCCGGGCGGTTGCGCGCCGCGCTGCTGGCGGGGTTGCGGCGGGAGGGGCTGGAGCTGCTGCGCTGGTCGGCGGACGGGCTCCGGCTGCGGCAGCGGCTGGCCTTCCTCCACCGGGTGCTGGGTGACCCCTGGCCCGAGGTGTCGGATGCCGCCCTGGTGGAGCGCGCCGGGGAGTGGCTGGAGCCGGAGCTGTCCGCGGCCCGGCGGCGGGCGGATCTGGAGCGGATCGACACCGTGGCGGCGCTGGGGCGCCTGCTGCCCTGGGCCACCGGGGAGGCCGCCCGGCTGGAGGAGCTGGCACCCGAGCGGATCGAGGTTCCCAGTGGTTCGCGGGTCCGTCTGGACTACGGCGGCGACCAGCCCGTACTGGCGGTGAAGCTCCAGGAGATGTTCGGCCTGGCGGACACCCCGCGGGTGGCGGGGGTGCCGGTGCTGGTGCACCTGCTCTCCCCCGCCGGGCGCCCGGCGGCGGTCACCGCGGATCTGGCGTCGTTCTGGCGGGGCGGCTACCGGTCGGTGCGGGCGGAGCTGCGGGGCCGCTATCCCAAGCACCCCTGGCCCGAGGACCCGTCGACGGCCCAGCCCACCCGGCGTACCAACCCGCGCCGCTAGGCGAGGCCGGGCCGAGGCGGTCAGGAGGGGGCTGGCAGCCGCTCGGTGGCGAGGCGTGCGCGGTCGGCGGCGTCCTCGGTGGCGGGCCGGCGGCCGCGCGCCTCCAGCAGCAGGGCCGCCACCAGCAGGGTGCCGCCCAGGGCGGTGCAGCCCCACGGCAGCCAGCGGGTCAGCAGCAGCACCAGCCGGCGCTGGGTGGTCACCAGGTCGACGGTGTACCGGAGGTAGTCGGCCCGCATCCGGATGTGCCCGGAGAAGGCGGTGACCCGGTCCCGGCCTCCCAGGATGGCCCCGCCGCGCAGTTCCTCGCGGTGGATCTCCTCGCCGTTGACCGGGGCGCCGGTGACCGGCTCGACCCAGAACATGCGCTTGGTGGTGTACCAGCGGGTGGTGCCCGCCTTGGCCACCGCCTCCCGGGTGACGCCGCCGACGGGCAGTTTCTTGGGCAGCGGCACCCGGGTCCAGGGGATGGTCTGCTCGAAGTAGTAGACGGTGAGGCCGTGGAACTCCCGGGTGCCCCGGTAGCGGATGGGGGCCGAGCGGCGGGTCTGGGCGTCGAAGTACCGGTAGTCCCGCTTCTGGGTGAGGAAGGGCCACTTGAACTCGATACCGGTGCGCCGGACCGGGTCGCCGTCGACCATCTCCCCCGGGGCGTGCACCGGTTCCTGGGAGTGGGCGTCGAAGGCGTAGCGTTCGGGGATCTCGGAGACCATCCGCCCGTCCGGACCGACCACATAGGACAGGGCGTCCCAGACCACCACATCGCGTCCGGTCTTCTTCTCGACCCGCTCCGAGGCGGCCACGTTGCCGCGCAGGGTCTGGACGATGGTGACCTTGGGCACGCGCCGGGGTTGCAGGGTGGTGTAGTCGAGGAGGGTGGCGGGTTTCGCCTCCAGGACCGCGGTCTGGTACTCGTCGGGCGGCACCTTGGCCAGCCGCGGGTAGGCGTACCAGCGGATCAGCGGTGCCAGGGCGGCGAGGAAGACGGCGCAGGCGAGCAGCGTCAGGCTGGCGGTGCGGCGCATGTCCGGCCCCTCTCTAGGGGTGCTCGGGGACGGTCGTGAGCAGCGGTTTCGGAGAGGTCCGGCCGCTGGGCGCGCCGATGGCCGTGACGGTGAGGACGAGTGCGAGGGCGGCGGCGAGTCCGATGGCCGCCGCGAGGAGCGCGCGCATAACGCCTCCGTAGCTGATGCCGCGTCAGATTGCGGGCACGGTAGCAACGCGGGGCGCAGATGAGAACAGCTCGGGCCGTGGGGAGGTCCCGGTGGTCTTGGCCGGGAAGACCACGGAGCAGCCCGGGCTGTCGGCGTCCTCCCGGGCAGAGCGCACTTGAACTCCTCCGGCTCGGCGAGCAGGGGCACAGGCCCTTCGCGGGCGATCCGCGGCCGGCCCCGGCGGCGCCCCGCGCGGGTGGGGCGCCGCCGGGGCCGGCCGTACGTCGGGCGCTACCGCGTGGTGAAGGCGCCTCCGTTGACGTGGATGGTCTGGCCGGTGATGTGCCGGGCCCCCGGAGAGGCGAGGAAGAAGGCCGTCTGGGCGATGTCGTCGACCGTTCCCGGGCGCTTGTCGTGCGTCTCTTCCACGAGCGCGCGGTGACGTTCTTCGGCCAGTTGGCCACGGAAGAAGTTCGTGCCGGCGACGAAGCCCGCGGAGATCACGTTGCAGGTGGCGCCCCGGGGGGCGAGTTCGGCGGACAGGGAGGCGTTCCAGGCGGCCAGGGCGGCTTTGGCCGCGCCATAGGAGCCCCCTCGGCGCTCGGCGCCGATCGAGCCGATGCTGATCACGCAGCTGTCGCCGGTGAGCTTGTGCTGGACCGCGAGGGTGGTCAGCACCGCGGTGAGAAGGTTCCGCGCCAGGCTGCTGTGCCACTGGGCCAGTTGCGCTTCCAGCGTCGACGGGTCGCCGGACGCGGGCTCAGGCAACCCTCCGGCGGCGTTGACCAGGACGTCCACCTCGCCGAGTTGGGCAGCGAGTGCCCGGACCTGCTCCGCCGAGGTGGCGTCGCAGGCAACGCCGCGCGCTCCGATCTCCTTGGCCGCCTGTTCGACGGTGTCGGGGTTTCGTCCGGTGATGAAGACCTCTGCCCCGTCGGCGGCGAACCTCTGGGCGATCGCGCGGCCGATACCGCTGGTGCCACCGGTGACGAGAACAGTGCGGTTCACGAGTCCTCCTGCTTCCGCTGCTCTATGTTTAGACCTAAACGTAGCGCCTATGAGGGCAGGGGAGCACGCCGTGACCACCATCGAATTCGGAACAGGGGACTCAGCGTCCGCTCCCTCCGCCACCGACATCGCCACGGCCTGGCGGCGGGAACGACCGGGAACTCCGACAGAGTCCATCGAGGTCGTCACTCCCATCTGGTGGCTGGCGAAGCTCTTCACCGACGACCGCAACCGCGCGCTTCGCGAGGCCGGGATCGACGCGGCCACCCTCGACCTGCTGTCCGTCATCCGCCGCTCCGGGCCGCCCTACACCCTCAGCACCCGCGAGATCGCCCGGCGGACCCTGGTGACCGCCGGTGCGATCTCACAGCGCGTCGCCCGAGCGGAACGAGACGGCCTCGTGCGGCGAACGCCCGGGGACGCCGGCCGGCGCACCGTTCTGGTGGAGCTGACAGCCGAAGGCCACGCACTCATCGAACGGTCCGTCGACACCGTCCTCGGTCGCGAGGCCGTGCTCGTCAGCTGCCTGTCGGACGATGAACGGGCCGCGCTCACCGCGCTCCTGGGCAAACTGATGTCCGACGTCCGAGAGCGCACCCGCCACGAAGAGAAGTGACCACCGGGGCCGAGCGGGAGCCATCCGAAGACCGCCGATCCACTCCAGGGCGGCCGACGCGCCGCACCGCCCGCGCGCTCGGTGCGCGGGCGGTGCGGGTCGCTGGTGGGCCAGGGCCCTGTGCCGGGCCCTGGCCGGCCGTCAGCCGGCGGTGGCCGCGGTGACGTGCAGGGTGACGACGAGCGCCGCGCCGTCCTCGGTGGTCAGCCGGAGCCGGAAGTCACCGGCCTGGTCGTCGGTGAAGATCTGCGGCAGGACCAGCGCCCCGTCCGCACCGGTCTTCAGGCCCGACAGGACGCGCACCGGCTTGCCGTGGGCGTCCTTGAAGTAGGGGCCCTTGTCGTTCTGCCGGGACCCGGCCAGGTCGGTGGTGACCATGGTGGCGGTCACCAGCACGCCGGCCGCCGCCTTGCCCTGGTAGTCGGCCTTGAGGTGGATCCGGTCGGTGAACGAGCCGGCGGTGGTGGCCGCCAGGACCGTGGTGTCGGTACGGACCAGGGAGTCGGCCGGGGGCGTGGGCGGGGCGGTCACGGTGGCCGTGAAGTCGGCCGGGTCCAGGTCCTTGTCCACCACGGTGGCCCGCACCGTGAACTCGCCGGTGACCTGGCCGGCGTGGAGCTTCGGTGCCTCGGCGATGCCGTCCCGGTCGGTCAGCACGGTGGCCTGGCGCACCGCGCCCTGGGAACCGGAGAAGGCGGAGTCCGTCTCGCCCTGGATCTCGTAACGCACCTTGACGCCCGCGACCGGCTTGCCCTGGGCGTTGACCGCGCGCACCCGGGGCGCCGCCGTGAAGTCCTGCCCGGCGACCGAGGTCAGCTCGCCGCCGCCGACCGCGGCGATGTCGCTGACGGTCGCCGGGGTGGGCAGCGGCGGCTCCTGCGGGTTGGGCTTGCCGTCGTCCGTGCCGCCCTGCCCGGGGGCGGGGTCGTTCGGCTTGGGGGTGGGCTTCCCCTTGCCGTCGTCCTTCGGCTTGCCCGGAGTCTTGTCCTTGTTCTTGTCCTTGCTCTTGCCGTTCTTGCCGTTCGTGTCCTTCGGCTTGCCCGAGTGGTCCGCGGAACCGGTCCCCGAGGGCACCACGCTGGTGCTGTCGGGCACCTGGTGGGTGCCGTTCCGGTAGAACTCGAACCAGGACAGCACCGTGTTCAGGTACGCCTGGGAGTGGTTGTAGCCGAGGATCGCGCGGTCCAGATGGGCCTTGACCGACAGGTCCCGTCCACCGGCGCACAGGTAGCCGCCGGCGGCCAGCGCCGCGTCGTAGACGTTGTTGGGGTCCTTGGCGCCGTCGCCGTTTCCGTCCCGGCCCCAACTCGCCCAGGTGGAGGGGATGAACTGCATCGGGCCGACGGCGCGGTCATGGGTGGTGTCGCCGTCGTACCGGCCGTTGTCGGTGTCGGTGATGTTGGCGAAGCCGTTGCCGTTGAGCTGGGGGCCCAGGATCGGCGTACGGGTGGTGCCCTGGGCGTCCACCGCGCCGCCGCGCGCCTGCCCGGACTCGACCTTCCCGATCGCGGCCAGCAACTCCCAGGGCAGGTTGCAGCCCGGGTTCTGCTCCCGCAGGGCGGCCTCGGCCTTCTTGTACGCGGCCAGCACCGTCGCCGGTATGCCCCGCTCGGCCGGTCCGGTGACGACGAGCGGGCCCTGCCCCTGGTCGGAGCCGCTTCCGGGTAGGTCCTTGGAGGCGTCGGGGCGGCCCGGCTTGACCAACGGCGGCAGGTCCCGCTGGTAGGACGAGCCGCCGTCGATGGGCGTACCGGATGGTGGTGTGGGCCTGGTGCCGCTCGCGCTGTCCCGCTCGCTGTGCGTGGTGCCGGCGAAACCGGGGGCCTGTGAAGCGGTGAGCGCGGCCATCGCTATCGCCGCCACCGCCGTGGTGGCCGCCCCTTTGCGAAGCCGCCGACCGTAGTGCGCTGCCATGCTGCGTTCCCCTCCCGTCGGGCGTCGGGCGCTCCCGCGCGTCAACGCTCGTGACACTACGGCACGGTGCGGCCCCCAGTCACCGGTCTCCCAAGGCCCTCAGTGGGCCGCCGACTCCCAGTCGGCGCCGTGGCCGATGGAGACGTCCAGCGGGGCCCGCAGGGAAACCGCGCTCTTCATCTCCTGACGCACCAGGCCCTCGACGCGTTCCCTCTCACCGGGGGCGATCTCCAACACGATCTCGTCGTGCACCTGGAGCAGCATCCGGGAGTCGAGCCGCGCCGCGCGCAGCGCCTGGTCCACCTTGAGCATGGCGATCTTGACGATGTCGGCCGCGGTGCCCTGGATGGGCGCGTTCAACGCCATCCGCTCGGCCATCTCCCGGCGTTGGCGGTTGTCGCTGGTGAGGTCGGGGAGGTACCGGCGGCGGCCGAAGATGGTCTCGGTGTAGCCGGTGGCGCGCGCCTCCTCCACGACCCGCTGCAGATAGTCGCGGACCCCGCCGAACCGCTCGAAGTAGGTGTCCATCAGCTTGCGCGCCTCGTCGGGCGCGATGGTGAGCTGCTGGGAGAGGCCGAACGCCGAAAGTCCGTACGCCAGTCCGTAGGACATCGCCTTGATCTTGCGGCGCATCTCGGGGTCGACCTCGCCGGTGCCCACCCCGAACACCTGCGAGGCGACCGTGGTGTGCAGGTCCTCGCCGGAGGTGAACGCCTCGATCAGGCCCTCGTCCTCGGAGAGGTGGGCCATCACCCGCAGCTCGATCTGGCTGTAGTCGGCGGTCAGCAGCGACTCGAAGCCCTCGCCGACCACGAAGCCGCGCCGGATCGCCCGGCCCTCGTCGGTGCGGACGGGGATGTTCTGCAGGTTGGGGTCGGTGGAGGAGAGCCGACCGGTCGCCGCCACGGTCTGGTTGAAGGTGGTGTGGATCCGTCCGTCGGGCGCGATGGTCTTGATCAGGCCCTCGACGGTGGAGCGCAGCCGGGCCTGCTCCCGGTGCCGCAGCATGATCACCGGCAGCTCGTGGTCGGTCTGCCCGGCCAACCAGGCGAGCGCGTCGGCGTCGGTGGTGTACCCGGTCTTGGTCTTCTTGGTCTTGGGCAGGCCCAGCTCGCCGAAGAACACCTCCTGCAGCTGCTTGGGCGAGCCCAGGTTGAACTCATGGCCCACCGCGCTGTGCGCCTCCCGCACCGCCTGCTGGACGGCCGCCGCGAACTGCTGCTCCATCCGCTCCAGCCAGGCCCGGTCGGCCGCGATACCCGCCCGCTCCATCCTGGCCAGCAGCTCGGAGCTCGGCAGCTCCATCTCGTGCAGCAGCTCGGCGGCACCCACCGCCCGCAGCCGCTCGCCGAACGCCTCGCCCAGGTCCACGATGGCGCGCGCCTGCAGCATCAGGGCGTCCTGCTCGGCCTGCTCGTCCACGCCGAAGGCCAGCTGCCCGTCGGCGGCGGCCGGCGCCAGCTCCCGGCCCAGGTACTCCACCGACAGGGCGTCCAGCGCGAACGAGCGGCGGCCCGGCTTGACCAGGTAGGCGGCGAGCGCGGTGTCCATCCGCACGCCGTCCACCGACCAGCCGTGCTCGGCGAAGACCCGCATCACGCCCTTGGCGTCGTGCAGCACCTTGGGCCGGTCGGCGTCCGCGATCCAGGCAGCGAAGGCCTGCTCGTCCGCCTCGTCGAGCGCGGTCGGGTCGAACCAGGCGGCCGGACCGGCGGCGGTGGCCAGCGCGATCTCGCTGACACTGCCGGCGCCCAGCGCCCAGGCGTGCACGGTGGCCAGGCCCAGCGGGCCGGTGCCGTGCTCGGCCAGCCAGGGGGCCAGCTCGCCCGCGCCCAGCGCCACACCGTCCACCGAGACACCCGCGGCCGGCGGAGCCTCCTCGGTGACCTGGCCCGGATCGGCGGCCAGCAGCCGGTCGCGGAAGTTCTGGTGGCGGAACTCCAGGGCGTCCAGGATCACCGACAGCGCCTGCCGGTCGTAGGGCCGGCGCTCCAGCCCGCCCGGACCCGTCGGCAGCTCCACGTCCCGCACCAGCTCGGTCAGCCGCCGGTTGAGCTTGACCGACTCCAGGTGGTCGCGGAGCTTCTCGCCGACCTTGCCCTTGACCTCGTCGGCCCGCTCCACCAGCTGCGCGAACGAACCGAACTGGTTGATCCACTTCGCCGCCGTCTTCTCCCCCACCCCGGGGATGCCGGGCAGGTTGTCCGACGGGTCGCCGCGCAGCGCCGCGAAGTCCGGGTACTGGTTGGGCGTGAGCCCGTACTTCTCCTGCACCTTCTCCGGGGTGAACCGGGTCAGCTCGGAGACGCCCTTGGTCGGGTAGAGCACCGTCACCTGATCGCTGACCAGCTGGAAGGAGTCCCGGTCGCCGGTGACGATCAGCACCTCGAAGCCCTCGGCCTCGGCCTGGGTGGCCAGCGTGGCGATCACGTCGTCGGCCTCGAAGCCGTCCACCGCGAAGCGGCTCACGTTCATCGTGTCCAGCAGCTCGCCGATCAGCTCCACCTGACCCTTGAACTCGTCCGGGGTCTTGGAGCGGTTCGCCTTGTACTCGGTGAACTCCTCCGACCGCCAGGTCTTGCGGGAGACGTCGAAGGCCACCGCCAGATGCGTGGGCCGCTCATCACGCAACGTGTTCGCCAGCATCGACGCGAACCCGTAGATCGCATTGGTCGTCTGCCCGGTGGTGGTGTTGAAGTTCTCCGCGGGCAGCGCGAAGAACGCCCGGTACGCGAGCGAGTGCCCGTCCAGCAGCATCAGGCGCGGACGGCCCCCCTGCTCTCCTCGCCCGGCGTCCGGCGCGGTCGGTGCGTGCTGAGCGTTCTTCTTCGATGCTTTCTCTGCCACGCTCCGATCCTGCCACGGCCCACCGACAATCCCGCCCACACACGGTGCCGCAGGCGCGGCCCCCGGTCTTCCGTGAAAGGATTCACCCCGCTCGCATCCGCGATCGAGGCCCACGACCGCTCAAGGGGGAGCGCCATGGCAACCAAGCCGCCCGCCGGGGATCCGGTTCAGGACGCGCCCGAGGTCGGGGCCCCGCAGCACGCCGCCGCCGGCCTGCCCGCCATCGGCCACTCGCTGCGCATCGCCCAGCAGCAGATGGGCGTGCGCCGCAGCGCGCTCACCCTGCTGCGGATCAACCAGAAGGACGGCTTCGACTGCCCCGGCTGCGCCTGGCCGGAGCCCGACAAGCGGCCCGCCATCGAGTTCTGCGAGAACGGCGCCAAGGCCGTCGCCGAGGAGGCGACGCTGCGCCGGGTCACCCCCGCCTTCTTCGCCGCCCACCCGGTGGCCGAGCTGGCCACCCGCAGCGGCTACTGGCTGGGCCAGCAGGGCCGGCTCACCGAGCCGATGTACCTCGCCGAGGGGGCCGAGCGGTACGAGCCGGTCTCCTGGGAGCGGGCCTTCGACATCATCGCCGAGGAGCTGACCGGGCTCGCCTCCCCCGACGAGGCCGTCTTCTACACCTCCGGCCGCACCAGCAACGAGGCGGCCTTCCTCTACCAGCTCTTCGCCCGCGAGTTCGGCACCAACAACCTCCCCGACTGCTCCAACATGTGCCACGAGTCCTCCGGCTCGGCCCTCACCGAGACCCTGGGGGTGGGCAAGGGCAGCGTGCTGCTGGAGGACCTGCACCAGGCGGACCTGATCATCGTGGCCGGGCAGAACCCTGGCACCAACCATCCGCGGATGCTCACCGCGCTGGAGCGGGCCAAGGCCGGCGGCGCCCGGATCATCAGCGTCAACCCGCTGCCCGAGGCCGGCCTGGAGCGGTTCCGCAACCCCCAGACCCCGCGCGGACTGGCCGGCCGCGGCACCCCGCTCACCGATCTCTTCCTGCAGATCCGGCTCGGCGGCGACCAGGCCCTCTTCCGCGCCCTGAACCGGCTGATCCTGGAGACCGAGGGCGCGGTGGACGAGGAGTTCGTCCGCACCCACACCCACGGCTTCGAGGAGTTCGCCGAGGCCGCCCGCGGCGCCGACTGGGACCAGACGCTGACCGCCACCGGGCTGAGCCGGGCGGAGATCGAGCAGGCCCTGGCCATGGTGCTGGCCTCCCGGCGCACCATCGTCTGCTGGGCGATGGGCCTGACCCAGCACAAGCACGCGGTGCCCACCATCCGCGAGGTGGTCAACTTCCTCCTGCTGCGCGGCAACATCGGCCGGCCGGGAGCCGGCGTGTGCCCGGTGCGCGGCCACAGCAACGTCCAGGGCGACCGCACCATGGGCATCTTCGAGCGGCCCGCCCCCGCCTTCCTGGACGCCCTGGAGAAGGAGTTCGGCTTCGCCCCGCCCCGCGAGCACGGACTGGACGTGGTGCGGGCCATCCGGGCGCTGCGGGACGGGCAGGCGAAGGTCTTCTTCGCCATGGGCGGCAACTTCGTCGCCGCCTCCCCCGACACCGAGGTCACCGAGTCCGCGATGCGCCGGGCCCGGCTCACCGTCCATGTGTCCACCAAGCTCAACCGCTCCCACGTGGTGACCGGCGCGCGGGCGCTGATCCTGCCCACCCTGGGCCGCACCGACCGCGACCTGCAGCCGGGCCCGGACGGCAGGCCGGTGGCGCAGTTCGTCACCGTGGAGGACTCCATGGGCATGGTGCACGCCTCCCGCGGGCGGCTGGAGCCGGCCGGGCCGCTGCTGCTCTCCGAGCCCGCCATCGTGTGCCGGCTGGCCCGCCGGGTGCTCGGGCCGGGCAGCCGCACCCCCTGGGAGGAGTTCGGCCGCGACTACGCGGCGGTACGGGACCGGATCGCCCGGGTGATCCCCGGCTTCGAGGACTTCAACGCCAAGGTCGCCCGGCCGGGCGGGTTCGCCCTGCCGCACGGACCGCGCGACGACCGCAGCTTCCCCACCGCCACCGGGAAGGCGAACTTCACCGCGGCCGAGGTGGAGTACCCGCGGCTGCCGGACGGCCGGCTGCTGCTCCAGACACTCCGCTCCCACGACCAGTACAACACCACCATCTACGGCCTGAACGACCGCTACCGCGGCATCAAGAACGGCCGCCGCGTGGTGCTGGTGCACCCCGAGGACGCGCGTGAGCTGGGCCTGCCGGACGGGAGCTACGCGGACCTGGTCAGCGAGTGGACGGACGGCACCGAGCGGCGGGCCACCGGATTCCGGGTGGTCCACTACCCCACCGCACGCGGCTGCGCCGCCTCCTACTACCCGGAGACCAACGTCCTGGTGCCGCTGGACGCCACCGCCGACGTCAGCAACACCCCGGCCAGCAAGTCGCTGGTGATCCGCCTGGAACCGGTCGGCCGCGCCCCCGAGGACGCCTAGCCTCCGCCCCGGCCGGCGGACGGCGCCGGCGGACGGCTCACGGGGCGTCCGACGCGTGTTCCGAAGGCGGCCACGGCCGCCTCGGAACCCGTCCGGCATCCCCTAAGCACCCGCTCACTATGCTGGCCGGAAGCGTGCGCACCACCGCCAGACGAACGGAGCCGGAGCCATGGGCGAGCAGAGCACTGTGAAGTTCCCGCAGGAGGTCATCGACGAGTACGCGGCGCTCGGCGTCGACCTCCCCGCACTGTTCTCCGCCGGACACCTGGGCACCCGGATGGGCCTGGTGATCCGGGAGGCCGCCCCCGAGCGGGTGGTGGGCACCCTGCCGGTGGAGGGCAACACCCAGCCGTACGGACTGCTGCACGGCGGCGCCTCCGCCGTACTGGCCGAGACCCTCGGCTCCATCGGCGCCATGCTGCACGGCGGCAGCGGCAAGATCGCGGTCGGCGTGGACCTCAACTGCACCCACCACCGCGGCGTCCGCTCCGGGCTGGTCACCGGAGTCGCCACCCCGGTGCACCGGGGCCGCTCCACCGCCACCTACGAGATCGTCATCACCGACGAGGAGGACCGGCGGGTGTGCACCGCCCGGCTGACCTGCCTGCTGCGCCCGGCCGACCCCGGCGCCACCCTGGCCGACATCGACAAGGCCCGCAACGCCGCGGCCCGGTAGCGGCCCGGCACGTGCGGCGGGTGCCCCTCCCGCCGCACGCCGGGACCGCCCCGTCCGGCGGCGACGCTCCCGTCTCCAGGTGATCACTTCTTCCGCCCAGGGGTTACGCACCACCCGGCCGGCACGCTTCAATGCCCGGCGAAGCCCCCCGGACCGCATCGGCTCCGGACGGGCCCACCGAGCAGCCATATCGAAGGAGTTGCCTTGCCGGCCATTCGCTCCACCTGGAAGCGGACCTCCGCCCTCGCCGCCGCGGCGGC
This sequence comes from Streptomyces palmae, assembly GCF_004684805.1. Taxonomy (GTDB): domain Bacteria; phylum Actinomycetota; class Actinomycetes; order Streptomycetales; family Streptomycetaceae; genus Streptomyces; species Streptomyces palmae. The sequence goes on along the minus strand of NZ_SRID01000122.1, from coordinate 3,401 downwards.
CGCCCTCGCGTTGATCGCGCAGACCCCCGCCTCCGCGATCAACTCGTACAACGCCACCCCGGCACCGGAGCGCACCGAGGTCGGCGCCCTGATCGCCACCTGGGACGACGACGCCGACCCCGCCACCCCGGACCGGGTCGACTGGGTCTGCTCCGGGACCATGGTGGATCGCGACACCTTCCTCACCGCCGCCCACTGCACCACCGACTGGCCGGACAACGTGAGGTTCTTCGTCTCGCTGGACCAGGACGTCCAGTCGGCGCTGGACAAGGCCTCGGCCGCACACCCCGGCGACCCCGCGGCGGTCGCCGCCGAGGTGGCGGTGCCGGGCACCGCCCACACCCACCCCACCTACCCCGGACCGGCCTCCGACACCCATGACATCGCCGTCATCCAGCTGCCCGCCGCGCAGCTGGCGAACCGCTGGCAGTTCACTCCCGCGAAGCTTCCCACCGCCGGCCTCTTCGACCGGCTCGGCCCGCAGGGCCTGAACTCCACGGACTTCACGGTGGCCGGCTACGGCACCCAGGAGGCCCAGCGCGGCCCTGGCGGGCAGACCCACCCCGGCGGCGGGGTGCGGATGAAGGCACCGGTCGGCTTCAACGCCGTCAACGACGCCTGGCTGCGGCTGTCCATGAACGCCTCGCAGGGCAACGGCGGCGCCTGCTACGGCGACTCCGGTGGCCCCAACTTCGCTATCGTGAACGGCACTCGGCTGCTCTCCTCGACCACCATCACCGGCGACGGCCCCTGCTACGCCACCAATGTGACGTACCGTCTGGACACCCCCGGCGCCCGGGACTTCCTCGCTCCGTTCGTCACGCTGCCCTGAGCCCTCGCCCCTTTCGCGGCATGATTCCCGTTCCGCGGCCATAGCCGTGGCACGATGCGGCGGCCTAGCGTGGATCCATGAGGGCACCGTCCCGTCATCACGGACCACGCCGGGCCGCCGTCTGCGTGACTCTGGCCGCCGCGCTGGCCGGCTGCTCCCAGGCGCACCCCGCCGACCCGCCCGCCCCCGCGAGCGGCGGCCGGCGGCACTCCGCACCGGCCGACCCGGTCCGGACATGTACCGAACTGGTCACCTACTGGGCCCTGGAAGCACTGAAGGGCAGCCGCTGGGCGGGCCTCGACTGGGAGCAGAAGGGGCTCTCCAACGAACAGCTCGCCCTCCATGACGAGGTCCTCGCGGCGGCCCGCGCGAAGCGGCGCCTGGAGGGCAGTGAGGCCGCGAAAGACCTGATCAGACATCAGGTCGCGGAGAAGTGCGCGGCCCAGGGCGGCGCCACCGGCAGCTCGCGGAACTGGCGCCCCGTGCCACACGGAACGGCATCCTCCACTCAGAAGTAACATTGCGTAACCTCGCTGGAATCGCCGAAACGATCTTCACGCGCGATCCGAGACGTAGATCACATCACCCTTGTCGATCTTCATGGTGACCTGGATCACGTAAGCAGTCATCACCCCTTGAACTCCTTAGCGGAACTGCACCTTCTCACTATGCGGTGACCGCTGTCCGCCATGAAATGCCCTGATTGTCTCCCGCATCGCGCTACACAGACGGCACTGGGTGATCTGTGTCATAACAAGAACGTCACATCATGGACTGCCCCACTGCCCCTCGTCGCAACTCGCGCTTAGAGTCACGGCCAGTCACCGCGCAGCCGGGCAGCACCTCGCGTCTTCGTACCGCGACCGCATCACGACCACGCCGCCCGGCGAGCGATCCGGCACCTCAGCAGGGGGCGCCGCGCCAGGGAAAGGACTCACCGTGCGACACCGTTCCTTGCTCATACTCACCACCGCGATAACCGCCGGAGCGCTCACCCTCTCCGCCTGCGGATCCCGGGACGAGGGCAAAGACGACGAGAGCGGCAGCGGCAGCACCACGGTGGTCATCGGAGTCGACGCTCCGCTGACCGGCTCCCTCTCCGCCCTCGGCCAGGGCATCAAGAACTCCGTCGACCTGGCCGCGAAGATCGCCAACAAGAAGCACTACGTCAACGGCGTGACCTTCAAGGTCGAGTCCTACGACGACAAGGCCGTACCCGCCTCAGGTCAGCAGAACGCCACCAAGCTCGTCGGCAACGACGACGTGCTCGGCGTCGTCGGCCCGCTCAACTCCGGTGTCTCCCAGTCCATGCAGGGCGTCTTCGCCAAGGCCCACCTCGCACAGGTCTCCCCCGCCAACACCACCCCGGACCTCAGCCAGGGACCGGACTGGGCCGAGGGCAAGAAGGACCGTCCCTTCGACACCTACTTCCGCACCGCCACCACCGACATCGTCCAGGGCCGCTTCGCCGCGCAGTACTACTACAAGGACGCCAAGAAGCGGAAGGTCTACGTCGTCGACGACAAGCAGGCCTACGGCGCCGGCCTCTCCAAGATCTTCAGCCAGGAGTTCGAACGGCTCGGCGGCAAGGTCGTCGGCACCGACCACCTGACCGTCAAGGAGACCGACTTCTCCGGCATCGCCGACAAGGTCAAGACCTCCGGCGCCGACTCCGTCTACTTCGGCGGCCAGTACCCCGAGGGCGGACTCCTCTCCGACCAGATCAAGAAGGCCGGCGCCGACATCCCCACCATGGGCGGCGACGGCATCTACGACCCCGCCTTCATCAAGGCGTCCGGTGAGAGCAACGACGGCGACCTCGCCACCTCCGTCGGCTACCCCGTCGAAAAGCTCAAGTCCGCCCAGGAGTTCATCAAGAACTACAAGGAAGAGGGCTACAGCGACCCCTACGCCGCCTACGGCGGCTACTCCTACGACGCCGGCTGGGCCATCATCGAGGCCGTCAAGCTCGTCGTGGAGGACAACGGCGGCAAGCTCCCCGACGACGCCCGCCAGAAGGTCGTCGAGGCCCTCGGCAAGGTCTCCTTCGACGGCGTGACCGGCAAGGTCTCCTTCGACAAGTACGGCGACACCACCAACAAGCAGCTCACCGTCTACCGGGTCGAAGGCGGCACGTGGAAGTCGGCGAAGAGCGAGACCTTCAAGGACTGACCTCCGCGACCTCGCCCCGCACCACCTGACCGAACCCGCGCGAGGGCGCCACAGCGCCCTCGCGCGGTGCCATATCCGACACGCTCATCGGAGGCCCTGCGGTGCACGAACTGCCGCAAACGCTGGTCAACGGCCTGACCCTGGGTGCCCTCTACGGCCTCATCGCCATCGGGTACACCATGGTCTACGGCATCGTCCAGCTCATCAACTTCGCCCACGGCGAGATCTTCATGATCGGGGGCTTCGGCGCCCTCACCATCTACCTCTGGCTCCCCAGCGACACCGCCCTGGCCCTGGCCATCCCCCTGATGCTGGTCGGCGGCGTCATCGCCTCGGTCGGCGTCGCCACCGCGGCGGAACGGTTCGCCTACCGCCCCCTGCGCGGAGCCCCCCGCCT
>NZ_SRID01000121.1 GCF_004684805.1 Streptomyces palmae | reverse complement strand
CGCCCGGGGCCCGGGGGAGGCGGGGCGCGCCCGCCCAGCCCGGCCCCGGCATGCCGAACGCCCCCCAGCCCGCAGCCCCCGGCGGACCCGGCGCTCCCGGGGCCGGCGGTGTGCATGCGGCGGCGACCATGCTGGCCGGCGGTCCGGGCGCGCCCGGGATGCCGGGCCAGCCCGGCCCCGGTGGCCCGGTGCCGCCCGGCGCCCCGCTGAACCCCGGCCCGCACACGCCGCCCTTGGTGGCACCGGGGACCCCGCCGCCCGGTGCCCCCGGTGGGCTGCACGCCGCGGCGACGATGATGGCCGGCGCTCCCATGGCCCCCGGTGTGCCGGGCCAGCCCGGCATGCCCGGTGCCCCCGGTGTGCCCGGTCAGCCCGGCATGCCCGGTGCCCCCGGCCAGCCCTATGGTCAGCCACCGGTGCCCTCCGGGCTGCCCACGGTCGGTCCCGGCTACATGGCGGTGCTGCGCTACCGCGCCCAGGACGGTTCGGAGCAGCAGCTCATCCGGCGTTCCGCGTACGGCACCCCGCACCCGGAGTGGCAGATCCTGCACGAGCTGCGGGCGATGAACGTACCGCCGCAGCAGGTGCTGGAGCTCCACACCGAGCTGGAGTCCTGCGATCTGCCGGGGGGTTACTGCGCCCGGATGATCCGGGAGACCTGGCCGCAGGTGCGGATCAGCCACACCGCTCCGTACGGGCGGGACCACGCCACCCGCCAGCAGGGCGTCCGTCATCTGATCGAGCACCAGGGCGAGTTGCACCAGGTGGCCGACGGCCCGGCGCGCCCGGCGCCGAACCGGGTGCCGCTGCCGCACCCGAGCCAGGTGCAGCGGATCCCCCCGGTGCCGGTCGAGGGGGTGGCGCAGGAGCTGGTCGGCGCGTTCGGCCCGCAGGGCGTCTTCCGCTTCGACCAGCGGGCGGTGTCCCGGATGGGCGTCCCGGACGTGGTCGCCCAGACGCTGGTGTGGGCGGGGCTGCCCATGGACTTCGGGCCGTTCTTCTGGGCGCAGGCGCAGCCCGGCCGCCCGGTCCCGACGCTGGCCGAGCTGGCCGTGGAGCGCGGGGTGCAACCGGCCGCGGACGCCGGCTCGTACCTGGTCATGGGCAATGACTTCGGGCGCCAACTGTGCGTCCAGTACGGTACGGCGCACATCGTGGCCGTACCGGTGGAGGCGGCGCCGCCCGGAAGCCAGCCGGTGCCCCCGCAGTTCGTCAACACCGGACTGCCGGAGTTCGTGCGCTGCATGGCGCTGCTGGGCCGGATGTGGCGGCTGCGCTACGGGCTGACGCCGGAGCAGGCGGGCCGCTGGACCGTGGACTTCCAGGCCCAGCTGGCGGCGCTGGACCCGCCGGCGCTCTCCGCCCCGGACAACTGGTGGGCGGTGCTGCTGGAGCAGATGTGGGACGGCCTGCTCTGAGGGAGCGGATCCGCGTGAACGGCGCCCGACCGGTGGACCCGGTCGGGCGCCGTCGTCTGTGACACCCCTCCCCCTTCCCTTCCCTTCCCCTCACCTCCCCTTCGCCGAACAGCGCTCTCGGTCACCGGTGTGCGCCGGGCCGAATGGCGCATTCCCTGACCCTGGAGAATGGCGTGGAGTGTCGTATTGCGGGCATTTTGCCCGTATCTATCAAGATATGCGCCGATCCATCAGTGATGCGGTGATGCGGTGGGGCGCCGACGGGAGTGCGTGGACGGTGCGCGCCGAGCGCCGTGCGGCCTGTCGTGTCCGCCGCATCAGCAGCAGCCGTACCGCGTACCAAAGGGGTCCGAAGGATGAGTCCGGTGTCACCTCATGTTTTCCCCGTCGTGGGGCGGGGCAGCCGCGGCTACCGCCCGGACGAGGTCCAGCACGCGTTGACGGTGCTCTCCCGGGAGCGCGACGAGGCCTGGGAGCGCGCGGCCCGGCTCACCGTGCTCGCCAACGAGATGACCGCCGAGCTGGAGCGGCTGCGGGAGGTGACCGCCCAGCTCGCCCCGCAGACCTACGAGACCCTCGGCGCCCGGGCCCAACTGCTGCTGGCCACCGCCCAGGAGGAGGCCATCGAGCTGCGCGGGCGCGCCCAGCAGGCGGCCCGGGAGTGCCGCGAGGCGGCCGAGGCCGCCGCCGGCACGGTCCGCGCCGCGGCCGACGAGGCGGCCGCACGGGTCCGGGCCGAGGCCGAGAAGTGGGCCCGGCGCACTCTGGACGAGGCGCAGGCGGCGGTGGAGGAGCTGCGGGCGGCCTCCCAGCAGGACGCCAAGGAGGCGCGCGGCGCCGCGCTGGCCGCGCTGGGCGAGGCCCGGCGGCGGGCGGCCGAACTGCTCGCGGCGCAGGAGCGGGAGCGGGCCGAGCGGTTGGAGGCGGCGGAGCGCGACGCCGCCGCACGCCGGACGGCGACCGAGGCGCGGATCGCGGAGCACGAGGAGTACGCGCGGCGCAGGCTGGCGGAGGCCGAGCGGGAGTACACGGCGGCCGGCGAGGCCGCGCGGCGGCTGCTGGAGGAGGCCGGGGCGCAGGGCGCGGAGATCGTCGCCCAGGCCCGGGTGCGGCAGCAGCAGGTGGAGCGGGAGACGGAGCGCACGCTGCGCGACCACGCGACCCGCGAGGAGGAGCTGCGCGCCCACCTGGAGCACGTACGCGGCAGCCTGGCCGCGGTCATCGGCCGCTCCCCGGACCCCGAACCGGAGGCGGCCCCGGAGGCCGGGGCCGAGCCCCGGCAGCAGCCCCTGGACCCCGCCGCCGCTCCGTCCCGGCCGGCGGCCGAACCGGACCGCGCCGCCCCGCCCACCGGCCGAGTCCCCGGCCCGGCCTCCGGCGCGGAGGGCTGAACGCCCCGCGGGGACCGCCCGGGCCGCCGATCCGCCGCCGCTCAAGCTCCGTTCAGGCGGCGCTCTCCTCGCCCGCCGACCCGTCCTCCCGGACGGGAAACCGCCGCGGGGCGATCAGCAGGACCACGAGGAACGCCAGCACGGCGGCCGCCGCCGAGCCCAGGTAGACATGGTCGACGGCGGCGTCCACCGCGCGCCGCAGGTGGTCGGCGGCCTGATCGCTGAGCGTGCTCGGGTGGGCCAGCGCGTCGGAGACCGAGTCCAGGTCCCCCGGCAGCCCGGACCGGATGTCCGGCGGCGCCGCCGCGAGCCGGTCGGCCAGGGTCGCGTTGGCCACCGCGCCGAACAGCGCGGCACCCACGCTCTGGCCGACCTGGCGGCAGAAGAGGATGGAGGCGGTGGCGGTGCCGCGCTCCGCCCAGTCCACGGAGGACTGCACCCCGATGATCAGCGGCAGCTGGAAGAGGCCGAGGGCGCCGCCGAGCAGGAACATCAGCAGGGCCGGCTGCCAGGCGGCGCCCGGGTAAGGAAGGAACGGGAAGACGGCCAGTACCAGGGCCGCCCCCGAGGTGCCGATCAGCGCGCAGCGGCGGAAGCCGACCCGGTTGTAGACGCGGCTGCTCAGCGCCGCGGAGATCGGCCAGCTGAGCGTCATCACGGACAGCACCATGCCCGCGGCGATCGGCCCCAGCCCCAGTACGGACTGGGCGTAGGTGGGCAGGAAGACGGTCGGCGCGATCATCAGCAGACCCAGCGCGCCGAGCGCCAGGTTGACCGCGGCGATGGTGCGGCGGCGCCAGACCCAGCCCGGGATGATCGGTTCCGCGGCGCGCCGTTCGATCGCCACCGTCACCCCGGCGCACACCGCCGCGGCGGCCAGCAGGCACAGGGACGGGGCGGAGAACCACGGCCAGGCCACGCCGCCCTGGACGAGCGCGGTCAGCAGCAGTCCGCCGCAGAGGAAGACGCCGAGCGCGCCGGCCCAGTCGATGGCCGGACGTACGCCCCGCGGGCGGGCCGGCTCGCGGAAGTGACGCACCACCAGCCACAGCGCGAGCGCCCCGACCGGCAGGTTGACCAGGAAGATCCAGCGCCAGTCGGCGTAGCCGGCCAGCAGACCGCCGATGGCGGGGCCGGCCACCGCGGACAGCGCCCAGACCGTGGACAGCCGGGACTGGATCTTCGGGCGCTCGGCGAGCGGGTACAGATCCGCGGCGATGGTCTGCACGGTGCCCTGCAACGCCCCGCCGCCCAGCCCCTGGACGATCCGGAAGGCGATCAGCGCCGCCATGTTCCAGGCCGCCGCGCACAGCAGGGAACCGGCCAGGAACAGCACGATCCCGGTGACCAGCACCGGCTTGCGGCCGAAGGTGTCGGAGAGCTTGCCGTACACCGGCAGGGTCACCGTCACCGCGAGCAGATAGCCGGAGAACAGCCAGGAGAAGACGGAGAAGCCGCCCAGGTCGCCCACGATCTGCGGGACCGCGGTGGAGATGACGGTGGCGTCCAGCGCGGCCAGCGCCATGCCGAGCATCAGGGCCGCGACGACCGGTCCCCGGCGGTCCGTACCGGCCCTCGGCGGACCGGGGTCCGCCCGCGGTGCCGGCTCCGTGCCCGTTGGTCGTTCCGAGATGTCGCCCACCGTCGAGCCCCCTCCCCTGGAAATGGTGTACGACCCACCATTCCATGCGTGCCGAGAGCGGGGAAGCCGTGTTCTCCGGCCCTGGGGCCAGGGACGCTTGCCCCTGACGCAGCGGAAGGGGGCAGGCTGGTCCACCAGCGGACGGGTCCTTCCCCCACCACGGTAGGAGGTCGAGTGCCCCATCCCCTAGGGGATCCACGGCGGGGCGTCCTACCAGCAATTGGTACCGGCGGAGGAGGGGAGGACGGGGAATCGAACCTATGGTTGCCATGTCCGGCTGAGGACAGCAGGACCCCGGGGGTGGGGTTAACCCCCCTATGAATACGGAGCTCCGCCCCATCGCGGCAGGCCCCTCGCCTTCGGCAGGCTGAAGAGGCGATCGGGACCGCGATCGCGGGGACACGACCGAGGAGACGTAGCGTGACATCGGCTGTATCGATTCCCAGGACCGGGGGCAGTGGAGGACATACGGCCGTCGCCGCCCGCGCACGACAGGTGGTCAAGGCGTACGGCTCCGGGGAGACCCGGGTGGTCGCCCTGGACCACGTCGACGTGGACATCGCGCGCGGCCAGTTCACCGCGATCATGGGCCCCTCCGGCTCCGGCAAGTCCACCCTGATGCACTGCCTGGCCGGCCTGGACACCGTCTCCTCGGGCCAGATCTACATCGACGAGACCGAGATCACCGGGCTCAAGGACAAGAAGCTCACCCAGCTGCGCCGGGACCGGATCGGCTTCATATTCCAGGCGTTCAACCTGCTGCCCACGCTCAACGCCCTCGAGAACATCACCCTGCCCATGGACATCGCCGGGCGGAAGCCGGACCGCGCCTGGCTGGACCGGGTGGTGGAGACCGTCGGCCTGGGCGGCCGGCTCAAGCACCGCCCCAACCAGCTCTCCGGCGGGCAGCAGCAGCGCGTGGCGGTGGCCCGTGCGCTGGCCGCCCGACCCGAGATCATCTTCGGTGACGAGCCCACCGGAAACCTGGACTCCCGGGCCGGTGCCGAGGTGCTCGGCTTCCTGCGCCGCTCGGTGGACGACCTGGGCCAGACCATCGTGATGGTCACCCACGATCCGGTGGCCGCCTCCTACGCCAACCGCGTGCTCTACCTGGCCGACGGCCGGATCGTGGACGAGATGCACAACCCCACCGCCGACCAGGTCCTCGACCGCATGAAGCACTTCGACGCCCGGGGACGTGTGTCGTGACCGTCCTCAAGACCTCCCTGCGCAACTTCTTCGCGCACAAGGGCAGGATGGCGCTGTCCGCCATCGCCGTCCTGCTGTCGGTGGCCTTCGTCTGCGGCACGTTGGTCTTCACCGACACCACCAACTCCACCTTCGACAAGCTCTTCGCGGCGACCTCGCCCGATGTCACCGTCTCCCCGAAGAACGCGCTCAAGGGCGGTGACGTCCAGAAGACCCGCACCCCGCCCACGCTGCCCGCCTCCCGGGTCGAGCAGCTGAAGAAGCTGCCCGGGGTCACCCACTCGGTCGGCCAGACCGACAGCACCTCGGTCACCGTGGTGGACCGGAACGACGAGCGGGTCGGGCCCAGCAACGGCGGCCCGACCATCACCACCAACTGGAAGGAGACCGAGCAGCGGATCTCCAAGGTGGTCTCCGGGCACATCCCGCGCGGCCCCACCGAGGCGATGGTCGACTCGGACACCGCCGACAAGAAGCACCTGAAGCTCGGCGACGACCTGAGGTTGATCGCCATCCCCGGCGACTTCCACGTCAAGATCGTCGGCATCACCGAGTTCCAGGTGACCAACCCCGGCGCCGCCATCGTCTACCTCACCGACGCCACCATGCAGCAGCGCGTCATCGGTGTGCGGAACGCCTACACCAGCATCGCCCTCACCGCCAAGCCCGGCGTCAGCAACGAGCAGCTGAAGAAGACCGTCATCGCCGAGATGGGCCCCGGCTTCAAGGTGCAGACCAAGGCCGAGCTCGTGGACGAGAGCCGCGACCAGATCGGCTCCTTCCTGGACATCATGAAGTACGCGATGCTGGGCTTCGCCGGAATCGCCGTGCTGGTCGGCATCTTCCTGATCGTCAACACCTTCTCCATGCTGGTCGCCCAGCGCACCCGCGAGATCGGCCTGATGCGCGCCATCGGTTCGAGCCGCATGCAGATCAACGGCTCGGTGCTCATCGAGGCGCTGCTGCTCGGTGTGGTCGGCTCGGTCCTCGGCGTCCTGGGCGGTATCGGACTCGCCGTCGGGCTGATGAAGATCATGGCCGGCGCGGGCCTGGAGCTGGACACCAGCGAGCTGACCGTGAAGCCCGCCACCCCGATCGTGGGCCTGAGCATCGGCATCGTGGTCACCGTGATCTCCGCCTACATACCCGCCCGGCGGGCCGGCAAGGTCTCCCCGATGGCCGCCCTGCGCGAGTCGGGCATGCCGGCGGACGCCAAGTCGGGCCGGATCCGCGGCGCGATCGGTGTCCTGCTCACCGCGGCCGGTGCCGCCGCCCTGGTGATGGCCGCCGGCGCGGACAAGGCCGCGGACGGCTCGGCGTTCCTGGGGCTCGGCGTCCTGCTGACCCTGATCGGCTTCATCGTCATCGGCCCGCTGCTGGCCGGCTTCGTGGTCCGGGCGCTGGCCGCCGTGGTGCTGCGGATCTTCGGCCCGGTCGGCCGGATGGCCGAGCGCAACGCCCTGCGCAACCCGCGGCGCACCGGCGCCACCGGCTCCGCGCTGATGATCGGCCTCGCCCTGGTCGCCTGCCTGTCGGTGGTCGGCTCCTCGATGGTCGCCTCCGCCAGCGACGAGCTGGACAAGTCGGTGGGTGCGGACTTCATCATCGCGGGCGAGCAGGGGAACCTGATCCAGCCGAAGATCGCCGAGCGGCTCGCCGCGGTGCCCGGCCTGGACCACGTCACCCACTTCAAGGAGGCGGGGGACACCCGGATCACCACGCCGGACGGCAAGACCACCACCACCGACCGCGTGGTGGCGTCCAACCCGACCTTCGCCGACGACCTGCGCACCCCGACCGTGTCCGGCAAGCTGGTCGACTCCTACGGCGAGGGCGCCATGTCGGTCAACGAGGGCTTCGCCAAGGACCACAAGGTCAAGATGGGCGACACCCTGACCGTCGCCTTCCAGCACGGCAGGTCGGCCAAGCTCAAGGTCGCCGCGATCACCTCCGACGACACCGCGTTCAACAAGGGCGCGATGTACATCAACATCACCACCCTCGAGCGGTACGTCCCGGCCGACCAGATCCCGATGAACACCATGATGTTCGCCTCGGCCAAGGACGGACAGGAGTCCGCCGCCTACGCGGCGCTGAAGAAGGAGCTCAAGCACGACCCGCAGATCCAGGTGAAGGACCAGACCGACTACAAGGAGATGATGAAGGACCAGATCGGGGGGCTGCTCAACCTGATCTACGGCCTGCTGGCCCTCGCGATCATCGTCGCCATCCTCGGTGTGGTGAACACCCTGGCCCTGTCGGTGGTGGAGCGCACCCGGGAGATCGGCCTGATGCGGGCCATCGGACTCTCCCGCCGCCAGATGCGCCGAATGATCCGCCTGGAGTCGGTGGTCATCGCCCTCTTCGGCGCGCTGCTCGGCCTCGGCCTGGGCATGGCCTGGGGCATCACCGCGCAGAAGCTGCTGGCGCTGGAGGGTCTCAAGACCCTGGACATCCCGTGGCCCACGATCATCATCGTGTTCATCGGCTCGGCCGTGGTGGGCCTCGTCGCCGCCCTGGCCCCCGCCTTCCGGGCGGGCCGGATGAACATCCTCAAGGCCATCGCCACCGACTGACCGACCCCGGTCCCGACCGGCCCGGCGCACCCACGGGGGGTGCGCCGGGCCGGTCGTCCTTGTCCGCCGGACGTTCCACACCCCGGTACGGCCCGCCTCCGGCACCGCCGGACGTTCCCTCGGTGGGGACCGCCTCCGGCACCGCCGGCACCCGGCCTCTAGCGAACGGTTCCGGCGGAGTCACCCGGGGAGACCAGGCCCGTCTCATAGGCGAGGACGACGGCCTGGGCCCGGTCGCGCAGGCTGAGCTTGGCGAAGATCCGGGCCACATGGGTCTTCACCGTGGCCTCACTGAGGGTCAGCGTCCGCGCCAGTTCGCCGTTGGACAGACCCCGGCCCATGAGCGTCAGCACCTCGCGCTCCCGCGGCGTCAGGGCGGCCAGGTCGCGGTGGACGGCCGGGGCCCCGGCCCCGGGGGCCCTGGCGGTGGCGCCGTGCCGGTGTTCGTGCCCGGCGCCGTCTCCTTGCCCGCCCCCGGCGAACCGCTCCACCAGGCGGCGGGTGATCGAGGGCGCGAGCAGTGCGTCGCCGGTCCTGACCAGCCGTACGGCGGAGGCCAGGTGTTCGGGGGTGACGTCCTTGAGGAGGAAGCCGCTGGCACCGGCGGCCAGGGCGGCGTAGACGTAGCGGTCGAGGTCGAAGGTGGTCAGCATGATCACCCGGCACTCCGGGACCTGCGCGAGTACGCGGCGGGCGGCCTCCAGGCCGTCCATGGCGGGCATCCGGATGTCCATCAGCACCACGTCGGGCCGCAGCCCGCGCACCGCTGCCACCGCCTCCGCCCCGTCGGCGGCCTCGCCCACCACGTCGATCCCGCGGGCGGTCAGGATCAGCCGGAAGCCGGTGCGGACGAGTTCCTGGTCGTCGGCGACGACGACGCGGGGGGCGGGCTCGGCGGGCGTCATGGCCGGTCCAGGGGGATCCGGGCGCGGACACGGTAACCGCCGCCGAGGCGGCGGCGGGCGTCCAGGTCACCGCCGTAGACGGCGACCCGCTCCCGCAAGCCGAGCAACCCGCGTCCGGCTCCGTCCGCCCGGTCGGCGGCCGGTCCGCCCGAGGCCGCGGAGCCGCCGGCCGTCAGGACGCTCGGCCCGCTGTTCAGCACCTCGACCCGCAGGCAGTGGTCCGCGTACCGCACGGTCACCTCGGCCTTCGCCGTGTTCCCGTGTTTGAGGGCATTGGTCAGCGCCTCCTGGATGATCCGGTAGGCGGTGACATCGATCCCGCCGGGCAACGGGCGCGGTTCCCCGGAGACGCGTACGTCCACGGGCAGACCGGCGAAGGCGAACCGGTCGATCAGCGGGCTGAGCCTGCCCAGGCTCGGCTGCGGGGACAGATCCGGACCGTAGGGCTCGTCGTCGCCGTCCTGGGCGGGGGCGAGCAGACCGAGCAGGTGCCGCAGCTCGGTCATCGCGTTCCGCCCGGCGCTCTCGACCGCGCTCATCGCGGCCGCGGCCTCGTCCGGCATGGTGGCCAGGACCTCGCGGGCGGCACCGGCCTGGACCACCATGAGGCTCACATTGTGGCTGACGATGTCGTGGAGGTCCGCCGCGATCCTGGCCCGCTCGGCGTCGACCGCGGTCCGTGCCGCGCTCTCCCGCTCCCGCTCCAGCAGCCAGCCGCGCTCCTCGACGGCCGAGCGGTGGCGCCGCCGCACCCGGACCAGGGCCGCGGCCAGCCAGCCGACGGCGGTGCACGCCGCCGCCAACGCGACGACCAGCCAACCCACCCCTGAACTCCACACGCCGCCAGCCTCGCAGCCCACCCCCGTGATCCGCCTCATTCCCAGGGCCCAGCTCCGTACATCCCCGGGATGACGGGCCCGCGCGGTTACATCCAGGGTGGGACGCCACTCCCGTCCCGCCGATCCTAGGTTCGTGCCATGAATCATGACCCCGGCAGTTCGCAGCAGGTCGTCGTGCGGCTGGACGGCGTGCACAAGGAGTACGGCGACGCCAAGGCCCTGGACGGCATGTCCCTGGAGATCCACGCGGGGGACGCGGTCGCGGTGATGGGGCCCTCCGGCTGCGGCAAGTCCACCCTGCTCAACATGGTCGCGGGCCTGGACCGGCCGACATCCGGCACCGTCGAGGTCCGCGGCCAGGACCTCGGCACCCTGAACGAGACCGGGCTGGCCCTGTTCCGGCGGCGGCACATCGGCATGGTCTTCCAGTTCTTCAACCTCATCGAGGACCTCCCGGCCCTGGACAACGTGGCGCTCGCCGCCCAGCTGACCGGGACCTCGGCCCGGCAGGCCCGCCGTCGGGCGCTGGAACTCCTGGACGAACTCGGCGTCGCCGACCGCAAGGACACCTATCCGGCCGCGCTGAGCGGCGGGGAGCGCCAGCGGGTCGCCGTGGCCAGGGCGCTGATGAACCGTCCGGCCCTGCTGCTGGCGGACGAGCCGACCGGTGCCCTGGACAGCCGCTCCGGCGAGCAGGTGATGGACCTGCTGATCGACCTCAACCAGATCGGCCAGACCCTGTTGCTCGTCACCCATGACCCGCGTCTGGCGACCCGCTGCGCCAGCCGGCTGATCGAGGTGGCCGACGGCCGGGTGGCCCGTGAGAGCACGCTGGAGCCGACCGCATGAGCGCCGTCTGGTCGGCCTCCCGCGCACTCCTGAGGCGCCGCAAGGTCCAGACGGCCGTCATCGGACTCGTCGTGCTGTGCTCCACCACGACCGTCCTGCTCGCCCTGACCCTGCTGAGCGCCGCCACGGCGCCCTTCGAGCGGGCCTTCGGGGAGCAGCGCGGCGCCCATGTGGTGGCGGCCTTCGACCGGGCCAGGGCCTCGGACGCCCAGCTGGCGCGCACCGCCGGGCGGCCGGGGGTGCAGGCCGCGGCGGGGCCGTACCTCCAGGCCGCCGTCGACATACCCGAGCAGTGGATGTGGGTCCCGTCCGGCCTCCTGACGATCGTGGGCCGGTCCCATCCGGCGGGCGCCGTGGACCGCGTCCGCCTCCTGGAGGGCCGCTGGGCCACCAAGCCCGGTGAGATCGTCGTCAACTGGCCCGTGCAGGGCAGCCCCGGGCCGGACAAGCTGGGCACCAAGCTCACCGTGCGCGGTGCCCCGGCGCTCACCGTCGTCGGCTTCGCCACCAGCATGAGCAAGTCCGCCGGCGCCTGGGTCGCACCCGAACAGATGGCGGCGCTGCACCCGTCCTCCGTCCAGATGCTCTACCGCTTCACCGAGTCCGCCACCGACCGGCAGATCCGCGACGGCCTGGCGGAGGCCACCGCGGGCCTCCCCAAGGGCTCGCTGACCACCACACAGTCCTACCTCACGCTCAAGCGGGCCTTCTCCGCGATGGCCGATTCCTATCTCCCGTTCCTGACGGTCTTCGGCGTCCTCGGCCTGCTGGTCTCCGCCCTGATCGTCGGGCACGTGGTCAGCGGGGTGATCGTCTCCGGGCATCGGCAGATCGGGGTGTTCAAGGCACTGGGCTTCACCCCGAACCAGGTGGTCGCGGTCTACCTCGCGATGGTCTCCGTACCGGCGGTCGCCGGCTGCGTGGCCGGCACCCTGCTCGGCGACGCGCTGTCGCGGCCCATCCTGCGGGACGCCTTCAGCGGGATCGAGACCGGCAGTGCCGCCATCGGCGTCAGCCCCTGGGTGTACGCCGTCTGCCTGCTGGGCATGCCCGCCCTCGTCGCCCTCGCCGCGCTGGTCCCCGCGCTCCGCGCGCACCGGCTCTCCGCGGCCCGGGCGATCAGCGCGGGCGACGCACCGCGGACCGGGCGCGGGCTGCGCGTCCAGCGGGTACTCGGCGGCACCCGGCTGCCGCGCGCCGTGAGCCTGGGCCTGGGCCAGCCCTTCGCCCGCCCGGGGCGCACCCTCATGACGCTGGCGGCCATCGTCCTCGGCGTCACGACCGTGACCCTGGCGACCGGTCTGACCAGCACCATGGTCGCGTTCGGACGACACGGCCAAGGCAACGGCGCGGCCTGGGTGAACGTGGAGGCGGGCCGGCCCGGGCTCGACCAGCGGGCCCCGAAACTGAGCGACCGCCAGATCGAGGCGCGGCTGCGGTCCCTGCCCGGAGCGGACCTGGTGACCGCCCGCGCGCTCACCAGGGTCCGCCTGGCCGGGTACACGCAGACCGCGTTCGCGAACTTCTACCGCGGGGACACCCGGATGTACGACTCCGAGATCGTCAAGGGGCACTGGCCGCGGGGACGGGGCGAGGCCGCGGCCTCACCGGCGTTCCTGAACCAGCACGGGCTCGCGGTCGGCGACCGGATCACGCTGTACCTGAACGGCAGGCAGACACGCGTCACCGTCGTCGGCGAACTCATCGAAGGCAACCCCCAGGCCCTGGAATCCACCTGGCAGACCCTGGCCGGGCTGGCCCCCGGATGGCGGGCCATCGAGTACACGGTGGAACTCGCCGACGGCGCCGACGCGAAGGCGTACGCCAGGGCGGTCAAGGCGTCCGACCCGGGCCTCTACGTGCTGCCCGGCGCCTCGACGAACACCACCACCGCGACCGTCGTCAGCTTCTCGGTGGTGTTCACCGTGCTGCTGACCTTCGTGGCCGCCCTGGGGGTCTTCAACACGGTCCTGCTGAACACCCGGGAACGCCGCCGCGACCTGGGCATGCTCAGGTCGATCGGTATGACGCCGCGCCAGGTCACGGTGATGACCGTGGTGTCCGTGGCGGGGTTGGGCGCGGTCGGCGGGCTGCTGGGGATACCCCTGGGGATCGCCGTGCACCGGGTGCTCGTGGACCACGTGGCGGTGGTCGCGTTCCCGGAGTCCATGAAGGACGTCTGGCACGTGCCGCAGTTGGCCGCACTGGCCCTGGCGGGGGTCGTGATCGCGGTCCTCGGCGCCCTGCTCCCGGCCCGCTCGGCGGCACGGCTGACGATCGCCAAGGTCCTGCACAACGAGTAGACCGCCCGTACGCCCCGGCGCACGACCCCGGCCGGCCGCCGCGGCGGTACGCGGCTGCCGGCGGGGGCGCCGTTCGCGCCTGCCGACGGGGAGGCCCGAGGCGTCACCCTCGGTGAACGCGCGGGATCCGCCACCCTCGGCGACCGCGCCCCCCGCCAGGGGAGACCCCCGTCCAGCAGGCCCGCCTGCTCTGGCACCCCGCCCAGGGGACCCCGCCGTCCGGCCGCGGCTGTCGGTGGGGCGTCGTAGTCTGGGATACCCCGGCCCGTCCGCACGTGTCGGGCGCTTCGCGTTGTCCACCCCCGCACACCTGGGACGGGAACCACCTCATGAGCCTGCATGGTCTGCTCGACGCCGTCATCGAAGACCCCGCGCTGGCCGAGGCCGTCCAAGCGGCGGCGGACGGCCACCGGACGCATGTCGATCTGGTGGGTCCGCCGGCCGCCCGCCCCTTCGCCATCGCCGCCCTGGCCCGCCCCGGCACCACCCCCGCGGGCGGGCGCACGGTGCTGGCGGTGACCGCCACCGGCCGGGAGGCCGAGGACCTGGCCGCCGCGCTGCGCACCCTGCTGCCCCCGGACGGGGTGGTGGAGTTCCCGTCCTGGGAGACCCTGCCGCACGAGCGGCTCTCGCCACGCTCGGACACCGTGGGGCGCCGGCTGGCGGTGCTGCGCCGGCTGGCCCACCCCAGCGCGGACGACCCCACCGCGGGCCCGGTCTCGGTGGTCGTCGCCCCGGTGCGCTCGGTGCTTCAGCCGCAGGTCAAGGGCTTGGGCGAACTGGTGCCGGTGAGCCTGCGCAGCGGCCAGAGCGCCGATCTGGGCGAGGTGGTGGACGGGCTGGCCGCGGCCGCCTACTCCCGGGTGGAACTGGTCGAGAAGCGCGGCGAGTTCGCGGTGCGCGGCGGCATCCTGGACGTGTTCCCGCCCACCGAGGAGCACCCGCTGCGCATCGAGTTCTGGGGCGACGAGGTCGAGGAGATCCGCTACTTCAAGGTCGCCGACCAGCGCTCCCTGGAGGTGGCCGAGCACGGACTGTGGGCGCCGCCCTGCCGTGAGCTGCTGCTGACCGACCAGGTCAGGGAGCGGGCCGCCGAGCTGGCCGAGGCCCACCCCGAGCTGTCCGAGCTGCTGGGCAAGATCGCCGAGGGGATCGCGGTGGAGGGCATGGAGTCCCTCGCCCCGGTGCTGGTCGACGAGATGGAGCTGCTGCTGGACGTGCTGCCGGCCGGGGCCATGACGGTGGTCTGCGACCCGGAGCGGGTGCGTACCCGGGCCGCCGACCTGGTGGCCACCAGCCAGGAGTTCCTCACCGCCTCCTGGGCGGCCACGGCCGGTGGCGGACAGGCCCCCATCGATGTGGGCGCCGCCTCGCTGTGGGGCCTCGCGGACGTCCGCGACCGGGCCCGCGAGCTGGGCATGCTGTGGTGGTCGGTGTCGCCGTTCGCGGCCGACGAGGAGTTCGACGGGGACACCCTCAAGCTCGCGATGCACGCCCCGGAGAGCTACCGGGGCGACACCGCCAGGGCCCTGGCCGACACCAAGGGCTGGCTGGCCGACGGCTGGCGCACCGTCTACGTCACCGAGGCCCACGGCCCCGCCGCGCGCTATGTGGAGGTGCTCAGCGGCGAGGGGATCGCGGCCCGGCTGGACGGCGACCTCACCGAGCTGACCCCGTCCGTGGTGCATGTGGCCTGCGGATCCATCGACTACGGCTTCGTCGACCCGGCGCGCAAGCTCGCGGTGCTCACCGAGACCGACCTGTCCGGGCAGAAGGCCGCCGGCAAGGACGCGGCCCGGATGCCGGCCCGCCGCCGCAAGACCATCGACCCGCTGACCCTCCAGGCGGGCGACTTCATCGTGCACGAACAGCACGGCGTGGGCCGCTACATCGAGATGGTGCAGCGCACCGTGCAGGGCGCCACCCGCGAGTACCTGCTGGTGGAGTACGCCCCCGCCAAGCGCGGCCAGCCCGGCGACCGGCTGTACATCCCCACCGACCAGCTGGAGCAGGTCACCAAGTACGTGGGCGGGGAGGCCCCCACGCTGCACCGGCTGGGCGGTGCCGACTGGACCAAGACCAAGGCCCGGGCGAAGAAGGCGGTCAAGGAGATCGCCGCCGACCTGATCAAGCTCTACTCGGCGCGGATGGCCGCCCCCGGCCACGCCTTCGGCGCTGACACCCCCTGGCAGCGGGAGCTGGAGGACGCCTTCCCGTACGCCGAGACCCCCGACCAGCTCACCACCATCGCCGAGGTCAAGGAGGACATGGAGAAGTCCGTCCCGATGGACCGGCTGATCTGCGGCGACGTGGGATACGGCAAGACCGAGATCGCGGTGCGCGCGGCCTTCAAGGCGGTGCAGGACGGCAAGCAGGTGGCCGTGCTGGTGCCCACCACCCTGCTGGTCCAGCAGCACTTCGGCACCTTCTCCGAACGCTACGCGCAGTTCCCGGTCAACGTCCGGGCGCTCTCCCGGTTCCAGACCGACACCGAGGCCAAGGCCGTGCTGGAGGGCCTGCGGGAGGGCTCGGTCGACGTGGTCATCGGCACCCACCGGCTGTTCTCCTCCGAGACCAGGTTCAAGGACCTGGGCCTGGTCATCGTCGACGAGGAGCAGCGGTTCGGCGTCGAGCACAAGGAGCAGCTGAAGAAGCTGCGCGCCAACGTGGACGTACTGACCATGTCCGCCACCCCGATCCCGCGCACCCTGGAGATGGCGGTCACCGGCATCCGCGAGATGTCCACCATCACCACCCCGCCGGAGGAGCGGCACCCGGTGCTGACCTTCGTCGGCCCGTACGACCAGAAGCAGATCGGCGCCGCGATCCGCCGCGAGCTGCTCCGCGAGGGCCAGGTCTTCTACATCCACAACCGGGTGGAGTCCATCGACCGGGCCGCCGCCAGGCTGCGCGAGTTCGTGCCCGAGGCGCGGATCGCCACCGCCCACGGCCAGATGTCCGAAAGCGCCCTGGAGCAGGTCGTGGTGGACTTCTGGGAGAAGAAGTTCGACGTGCTGGTCTCCACCACCATCGTGGAGTCCGGGATCGACATCTCCAACGCCAACACCCTGATCGTGGAGCGCGGCGACAACTTCGGCCTCTCCCAACTCCACCAGCTGCGCGGCCGGGTCGGCCGCGGCCGGGAGCGCGGCTACGCCTACTTCCTGTACCCGCCGGAGAAGCCGCTGACCGAGACGGCCCACGAGCGGCTGGCCACCATCGCCCAGCACACCGAGATGGGCGCCGGCATGTACGTGGCGATGAAGGACCTGGAGATCCGCGGCGCGGGCAACCTGCTCGGCGGCGAGCAGTCCGGGCACATCGCGGGCGTCGGCTTCGACCTGTACGTGCGCATGGTGGGCGAGGCGGTGGCCGACTACCGGGCCTCCCTGGAGGGCGGCGTGGAGGAAGAGCCGCCGCTGGAGGTCAAGATCGAGCTTCCGGTGGACGCCCACATGCCGCACGACTACGCCCCCGGCGAGCGGCTGCGCCTCCAGGCGTACCGGGCCATCGCCTCGGCCGCCAACGAGCAGGACATCGCCGCCGTCCGCGAGGAGCTCACCGACCGCTACGGCAAGCTGCCCGAGCCGGTGGAGAACCTGCTGCTGGTCGCCGGGCTGCGGTTGCTGGCCCGGGCCTGCGGGGTCGGGGACATCACCCTGCAGGGCTCCAACATCCGCTTCGGACCGGTGGAGCTGCGCGAGTCGCAGGAGCTGCGCCTGAAGCGGCTGTATCCGCGCTCGGTCATCAAGGCGGCCACCAAGCAGGTCCTGGTGCCCCGCCCGACCACCGCCCGGGTGGGCGGCAAGCCGGTGGTCGGCCGGGAACTCCTGGCCTGGACGGGCGAGTTCCTCACCTCCATCCTGGGCTCCTGAGCCGGGAGCCCTCCGGGCGCGGCCCCCACACCTCGACGTCACGGGCCGCCGCCCGTTCACGCGCGGCGGGGCAACGGACGCAGGGGCGATCAGGGGGTGCGGGGCTC
>NZ_SRID01000120.1 GCF_004684805.1 Streptomyces palmae | reverse complement strand
CCTCCGCGCCCCGGCCACCGGGGTGCCCCGCGTGGGGGTGCTGGCCGGGGGCGTGCCGAGGCGCCGGGCGGGCGGCGGGCCCGGTCTCCGCGCCTGGCGGACCCCCGGCGGGGGCTCCGCCACCGGATCCCCCCGGGGCCACCGTGATCTGCACGCCCTGGTCGGCGAGGGCCTGGAGTTCCGCCTGGGCGCGGTCGTCGTGCCCCGGTGGCTCGTCGGTGACCAGTCGGGTGATCAGCTGGGTGGGCACCGTCTGGAACATGGTGTCGGTGCCCAGCTTGGTGTGGTCGGCCAGCACCACCACCTCGGAGGCGGCCTGGACCAGGGCCCGGTCCACGCTGGCGGAGAGCATGTTGGAGGTGGACAGCCCGCGCTCGGCGGTCAGCCCGCTGCCGGACAGGAAGGCGCGGGTGACCCGCAGCCCCTGGAGGGACTGCTCGGCCCCGCTGCCGACCAGGGCGTAGTTGGAGCCGCGCAGGGTGCCGCCGGTCATCACGACCTCCACGCGGTTGGCGTGCGCCAGTGCCTGGGCGACCAGCAGGGAGTTGGTGACCACGGTCAGCCCCGGGACCCGGGCGAGCCGGCGGGCCAGCTCCTGGGTGGTGGTCCCGGCGCCGACCACCACGGCCTCGCCCTCCTGGACGAGCCCGGCGGCGAGGTCGGCGATGGCCGTCTTCTCCGCGGTCGCTAGATGGGATTTCTGCGGGAAGCCGGACTCCCTGGTGAATCCGCCCGGCAGCACCGCACCGCCGTGCCGGCGGTCGAGTAGGCCCTCGGCCTCCAGTGCCCGCACATCCCGCCGTACGGTCACTTCGGAGGTCTGGACGACGCGGGCGAGCTCCCGGAGCGACACCGCTCCGTTGGCGCGCACCATTTCAAGGATCATTTGGCGACGTTCTGCAGCGAACACGGAACTGACAGTAACGCCAACGACCATCTGGTTTCAGCAGCTTGCAGCAAATAACGGAAGCTGATCGCTCCAGAGCACTTGAGCTGGTATAAGGACAGTCTTTGGGGTTCGGTTCACCACTGGCCGCATCAGGCGCCCCGGCCCCACCAGCCCCACCGGCCGCCCCGGGATCCCGGTGCCCGACGGACGGCCCCGGCCGGCCCGAGGTGGTTCCGTACTACGTGTCGATCCAGATCCGAGGGCTGCCCAGGTCGTACTCCACCCGTTCGATCCTGTCGTCCTCGCGCTTCTCGGGCAGGACCGCGACCTCCTTGATCCAGCCCCGCACCGCCGCCTCGAAGTCGAACCGGCCCACCTCGTGGTGCGCCGCCACATAGCGCAGGTAGGGCGGCTTCTCGCTCCAGATCGTCTGGAACAGGGCCGCCTTGCGGACGAAGATCTCGCAACCGACGGCGTTGGTGTGGAAGTTCACCTCCAGGTGCTCCGGGCGGTCCGGCCCGGTCACCGCCAGCGTGTCGACGAGGCGGAAGCTCTGCCGCAGGTACACATGGCGCTCGGTGCGCGGAATGGTGTCCGCGTCGATCTGGGCGGTGCCGTGGGAGTACCCCGCGGCCTCGAAGGCGTCGAGGACCGCCTCGTGGAGCGGTGTCGCGGCGATCCGCAGGGGGTCGCTGTCCGTACGCCCCTCGATCCCGCCGGCCTCCACGAAGGTGTACGCCCGCAGGCGCACCCCCTCAAGCGGCTTCCCCCGCACCTCGGACACCGGACTCTCCCAGTGGAGCCGGTACCGGAGGGGCACCCGCGTCTCCTGGCCCTTCCCGACGGTGAAGTGGCTGGTGACGCGGAAGTGCGCGATCGTGTCGCCCGACTCCGTGTCGACCGCGTTCCGCTTGCCGACGGCGGGCGAGGCGTTGGCGACGAGCTTCATGTCGACGCTCCGCACCGTCACGTCCCGATCGGGAGCGCGCAGCACGATCTCCCCGCGCAGCAACCCGCCCGGTCGCAGTGGCACGTCCGGTATGCCGGTGTCGACCTCCAGCGGGATCCCGCTCCCGCCGCTTCCCTTGCCGCCCAGCAGCCGCTTGAACACCATGCGCGCAGGCTAGCCGTTCACTCGGCGGAGTCCGAGGTTCCGCCGCATCCAGGCAGCTGGACGCCCTGACAGACCCCAACAGACACCGGGAGACCCCGGCAGACCCCGAGGAACCTCCGGCAGCCAGGCGCCGCCCGCCGAGCCGGCGGCGAGGGTGCCGCTACCCCTCGCCCTGGGACTTGCGGTTGTGCAGCTGCCGGGCGACCTCCGCGATGGAGCCGGACAGCGAGGGGTAGACGGTGAACGCGTTGGCGATCTGCTCCACCGTCAGGTTGTTGTCCACCGCGATGGAGATCGGGTGGATCAGCTCGCTGGCGCGCGGGGCGACCACCACACCGCCGACCACGATGCCGGTGCCCGGACGGCAGAAGATCTTCACGAAGCCGTCCCGGATGCCCTGCATCTTGGCGCGCGGGTTGCGCAGCAGCGGCAGCTTGACCACCCGGGCGTCGATCTTGCCGGCGTCCACGTCCGCCTGCGAGTAGCCGACGGTGGCGATCTCCGGGTCGGTGAACACGTTCGCCGAGACGGCCTTGAGGTTCAGCGGGGCCACCGCGTCGCCCAGGAAGTGGTACATGGCGATGCGGCCCTGCATGGCGGCCACCGAGGCCAGCGCCAGCACGCCGGTGCAGTCGCCCGCCGCGTACACGCCGGGGGCGCTGGTACGGGAGACCTTGTCGGTCCAGATGTGCCCGGAGTCCTTGAGCCGGACGCCCGCCTCCTCCAGGCCGATGCCCGCGGTGTTGGGGATGGAGCCGACGGCCATCAGGCAGTGGGTACCGGTGATGGTCCGCCCGTCCGCGAGCGTCACCTCCACCCGGTCGCCCACCCTCTTGGCGGCCTGCGCCCGGGAGCGCGCCATCACGTTCATCCCGCGCCGCCGGAAGACGTCCTCCAGTACCGCGGCGGCGTCCGGGTCCTCGCCCGGCAGCACCCGGTCCCGGCTGGAGACCAGGGTGACCCGGGAGCCCAGCGCCTGGTACGCGCCGGCGAACTCGGCACCGGTCACACCCGAGCCGACCACGATCAGCTCTTCGGGCAGCTCGTCGAGGTCGTAGACCTGGGTCCAGTTCAGGATGCGCTCGCCGTCCGGCAGCGCGTCCGGGATCTCCCGGGGGTGCGCGCCGGTGGAGATCAGCACCGCGTCGGCGGTCAGCGTCTCCTCGCCGCCGTCCGCGGTCCGCACGACGACCTGGCGGGAACCGTCCGGCGCCTGGCCGGGGGCGAGCCGGCCGTGGCCGCGCATCACCCGGCCGCCGGC
This sequence comes from Streptomyces palmae, assembly GCF_004684805.1. Lineage (GTDB taxonomy): Bacteria > Actinomycetota > Actinomycetes > Streptomycetales > Streptomycetaceae > Streptomyces > Streptomyces palmae. The sequence goes on along the minus strand of NZ_SRID01000120.1, from coordinate 13,889 downwards.
GCGGGTGACCGAGGCGGTGATGTCATGCGACTGGGCGAGCGCCAACCGCTTCACCCGCCGGTTCACCTTGCCCAGGTCGACGCCGACCACCCGGGCCGCCTGCTCCAGCGGCGGGGTGTCATCGGCGACGATGATCCCCAACTCCTCGTATGAAGAGTCGAAGGTCGTCATGACCTCGGCGGTGGCGATCAACGTCTTCGACGGCACGCAGTCGGTGAGCACCGACGCCCCGCCCAGACCGTCGCGGTCGACGACGGTCACCTCCGCGCCGAGCTGGGCGGCCACCAGCGCCGCCTCATAGCCGCCGGGTCCGCCACCGATGATCACGATCCGAGTCACATGCTCCATTGTCCCGCACCCATCAACGCGACTCCGCTTGGGGCCCTGGGAGGGCGTTCTCCTCCCGGGTGTCCATCTGATTTTCGTACGAATCCCTCTATGAGACTGCCACCTCAAATGCCATTCCGCCGCACTCCCGTACCCTCGGAACCATGTCGCTCTACGCCGCGTACGCCGGCAACCTCGACGCGCGGCTGATGTCCCGCCGCGCCCCGCACTCCCCGCTGCGCGGCACCGGCTGGCTCACCGGCTGGCGGCTCACCTTCGGCGGCGAGCAGATGGGCTGGGAGGGCGCCCTGGCCACGGTCGTGGAAGACCTCGACCCCAGCGCCCAGGTCTTCGTCGCCCTCTACGACATCGCTCCCATGGACGAGGAGTCCATGGACCGCTGGGAGGGCGTGGGTCTCGGCATATACCGCCGGGTCCGGGTCCGGGTCCACACCCTGGACGGTGAGGAAACGGCCTGGCTCTACGTCCTCAACGGCTACGAGGGCGGCCTCCCCTCCGCGCGCTACCTCGGCGAGGTGGCCGACGCGGCGGAGTCCGCCGGCGCGCCCCACGACTACGTCATGGAGATCCGCAAGCGCCCCTGCTGACGCGGTCGCGACCCCGGTGCCCGGCATCCCGTTCCCGGCTCCTCCGCTGGACGGCCTTCGTACGGAATGCAACGATCCGGACATCGCCGACCTGTATGTCTACGCGCGTAGGCGATTTCCGGTTACCCTCGTGCGCGTGAACGCATCACTTACTTCGGACATCCAGGGCGACCCCTACGCCGCCGCCGACGCCGCCGCCGCGCGACTGCGTGAGCTCACCGGTGCCGAGACCCACGACGTGGCCCTTGTCATGGGCTCCGGCTGGGTCCCCGCCACGGACGCTCTCGGCACGCCGGAGCACGAGTTCCCGGTCACGGAGCTGCCCGGCTTCCCGCTGCCGGCCGTCGCCGGCCACGCGGGCACGGTCCGCTCGTACAAGATCAACAACAAGCGGGCGCTGGTCTTCCTCGGCCGCACCCACTACTACGAGGGGCGTGGCGTCGCCGCCGTGGCGCACGGTGTCCGCACCGCCGCGGCCGCGGGCTGCCGGACCGTGATCCTCACCAATGGCTGCGGTGGCCTGCGCGAGGGCATGCGCCCCGGCCAGCCGGTGCTGATCAGCGACCACATCAACTTCACCGCCACCTCCCCCATCGTGGGCGCCAACTTCGTCGACCTGACGGACCTGTACTCGCCGCGGCTGCGCGCGCTGTGCAAGGAGGTGGACCCGTCGCTGGAGGAGGGCGTCTACCTCCAGTTCCCCGGCCCGCACTACGAGACCCCGGCCGAGATCCACATGGCCCGCACCCTCGGCGCGGACCTGGTCGGCATGTCCACCACGCTGGAGGCCATCGCGGCCCGCGAGGCGGGCGCCGAGGTGCTCGGCATCTCCCTGGTCACCAACCTGGCCGCGGGCATGACCGGCGAACCGCTCAGCCACCAGGAGGTCCTCCAGGCCGGGCGCGACTCCGCCGCCCGGATGGGGAGCCTCCTGGCGAAGGTCCTGGAACGCATCTGAGGCGCCCTCGACTGCCCGCAGGGGACGCCGTGGGTGCCGTATGTGTGCCGTGCGGGTGCCCTGCGGGTGCCGGTGCCGAGCGCCGGCCGCCTGAGCCGGCGGGCGGCCGGCCGGCGATACGGCCGTACGGCCGCCGCGAGGCTGGGGCTCGGCCCGTCACCGCAGGGCCCCGGTCGTCGCCGGCAGGGGCCCTGGTCCCCATACGGCCAAGGGCCCGATCCGGACGGCCGGGGGGCTGATCCCGATGGCCAGGGTCTGGCCCGTACGCCCCAAGGCCGGCCCACACGGTCATGGGCTCGGCCCGCGCGTCGCGACCTCGGCGCGTCCGTCGTGCCCCAGGGCCGCACGCCGTGGACTCGGTCCGCGCGGCCGGGCTCCGGGCCATGCCTCGCGGTCCCTGGGGCCGTTCGGGGCAAGTCGCCGGTCCGGTGGGTGCCGCTCAGACCCTGGTCCGCGCGGCCGGGCTCCGGCCGGCCCCTCGCGGGCCGCCCCGGTCCGTACGATCATGACACTGGTCCGTCCGGTCCCCCCGTCCGTACGGCCGTGACCCCGGCGACCCAGCACGTCCGAGGCCCCGGCCGCGCGCCGGGAGTCCGCGCCCTCCGGCCGACCCCGGAGGGCACCCGCACCACCCCCGGCCATTCCCCGGGGGACACCCTCCGGAGGAGCCCTCGTGGAGCCCGCACTCATCGTCCACGCCCGCGCCTGGCTGGCCGAGGATCCCGACCCCGACACCCGCGACGAGCTGGCCAAGCTGCTCGACGCCGGGGACACCGAGGGGGTCGCCGCCCGTTTCGCGGGCACCCTCCAGTTCGGCACCGCCGGGCTGCGCGGGGAGCTCGGGGCCGGGCCGATGCGGATGAACCGCGCCGTGGTGATCCGCGCCGCCGCCGGCCTGGCCGCGTACCTGAACGGCAAGGGCCACACCGGCGGCCTGGTCGTGATCGGCTACGACGCCCGCCACAAGAGCGCCGACTTCGCCCGGGACACCGCCGCGGTGATGGTCGGCGCCGGGCTGCGCGCGGCCCTGCTGCCGGGCCCGCTGCCCACCCCCGTGCTGGCCTTCGCCATCCGGCACCTGGGCGCGGTGGCCGGGGTGGAGGTCACCGCCAGCCACAACCCGCCGCGCGACAACGGCTACAAGGTCTACCTGGGCGACGGCTCGCAGATCGTGCCGCCGGCCGACGGCGAGATCGCGGCCGAGATCGCCGGCATCGCCGCGCTGGCCGACGTACCGCGGCCCGACGCGGGCTGGGAGACGCTGGGCGACGAGGTGGTCGAGGCCTACCTGGCCCGTACCGACGCGGTGCTCGACCCGGAGTCGCCCCGGGAGGTGCGGGTCGTCTACACCCCGATGCACGGGGTGGGCCGCACCACGCTGACCGCCGCGTTCCGGCGAGCCGGCTTCCCGGACCCGGTCGTGGTCGCCGCGCAGGCCGACCCCGACCCCGACTTCCCGACCGTCGCCTTCCCCAACCCGGAGGAGCCCGGGGCGATGGACCTGGCCTTCGCCACCGCGCGCGAGGCGGCCCCCGACATCGTCATCGCCAACGACCCGGACGCGGACCGCTGCGCCGTGGCCGTCCCGGACGCCTCGGCCGACTCCGGCTGGCGGATGCTGCGCGGCGACGAGGTTGGTGCGCTGCTCGCCGCCCATCTGGTGCGCAAGGGCGCCCGCGGCACGCTGGCCACCACCATCGTCTCCTCCTCGCTGCTGTCCCGGATCGCGGAGGTCGGCCGGCTGCCGTACCAGGAGACGCTGACCGGCTTCAAGTGGCTGGCCCGGGCCGAGGGCCTGCGCTTCGCCTACGAGGAGGCGCTGGGCTACTGCGTGGACCCGGCCGGCGTCCGCGACAAGGACGGCATCACCGCCGCGCTGCTCGTCGCCGAGCTGGCCGCCACCCTCAAGGCCGAGGGCCGCACCCTGGGTGACCTGCTGGACGACCTGGCGGTGAAGTACGGGCTGCACGCCACCGACCAGCTCTCGGCCCGGGTCGAGGACCTGTCGCTGATCGCGGACGCCATGCGCCGGCTGCGCGAGCAGCCGCCGACCCGGCTCGCCGGCCTCGACGTGGTGTCCGCCGAGGACCTCAGCGAGGGCAGCGAGGAGCTGCCGCCCACCGACGGCCTGCGCTACCGGCTGGCGGGCACCGGCGTCGAAGCGGTACGGAACGCCCGGGTCGTGGTCCGGCCCAGCGGCACCGAACCGAAGATCAAGTGCTATCTGGAGGTCGTGGTCGAGGTTCCCACCCCGCGGGACCTGAGCGCCGCGCGAGGTACCGCGGCCAGGGTGCTCGCCGCGCTGAAGACCGACCTGGCGGCGGCCGCCGGCATCTGACCCGGTACGCCCCCGAGGACCGCCCTGCCCCGCCCGGGGCAGGGCGGTCCCGTACACCGAGCGAGGTCCCAACCCTCCCGTTCGGCCCGGCGGTTCACCGGTCCGCGGGCCCTGGATGATCTAGCATCCGCCCCATGACCAGCCTGCTGAGCAACTCCCTGCGCGCCCTGCTGGACGCGCCGACGCCCGCCGTACTGGCCACCATCAACCCGGACGGAAGCCCGCAGTCCTCGGTCGTCTGGGTCGGCCTGGACGGCGACGACCTGCTGATATCCACCTCCCAGGGCCGCCGCAAGGAGCGCAATCTGCTCCGCGACCCGCGGGCCAGCCTGACCCTCTACGACCCCGCCAACCCCAACCGGTACGCGGAGGTGCGCGGCGAGGCCACCGTCACCGAGGACATCGGGCGGGAGCTGGCGGTCGCCCTCGCCGAGAAGTACGAAGGCCCCGGCGCGGGCCAGGAGTACCTGGACCTGCCGCCGGAACAGGTGCGCATGGTCCTGCGCATCACGCCGCGCCGGGTGACGGGCAACCTGAGGGACTGACCCCCGGCGGGCCGGTCGCCCCTCGCGTACCGGCCCCGGCTCCCCTCGCACCGCCCGCCGCCGACGACCACGCGGCCCGCCGGCGTCAGCCGATGGCGAGCAGCACCAGCAGCAGCACCGCGCCGGCCAGCGCCGGGGCGAGGACCTCGATGGCCCAGCGCACCTCGGGCTCACCCTTGGCGCCGGGGCGGTCGGCGTTGCGCTCGGCCAGTTCGCGCAGGTCCATCACGGTCCGGTCGGCGGCGGCGCGTACGGCCTGGTCGATGTCCACCCCGCTGTGGGCCTTGGTCTGGCCGGACAGGTCCCCCGCCGCGGCCTGCGCCTGTCGCCGGGTCGCCCGCTTGCGCTGCCGCAGCGACACCGGGACGGCCCACATCTGGTACTTGCTGCCGCCGGCCAGGACCTCGCTGCTGTACCCGGCCCGTACGCCCTCGACCGAGGCCCAGGGCAGGGTGACGGTACGGAACGGATTGCGCACCTTCAGCCGGTCGGCGCCGGCGAACACGGCCGGGCGGATGGTGAAGGCGACCACCAGCGGCACCACCAGCACCAGGCCGGCCAGCGCCAGCCACGGGGTCTGGTCCTCTCCGTTCACCATCGCGTCGACACCCAGCCAGGCCGCCAGCACCAGCAGCAGCACCCCGCCGGCGATACCGCTGGGGGAACGGAAGACGCGGTCCGGGTAGGCGGGCTCGCCGGCGGTCCCTGTCGGGGCGGCGGGCTGGTGCGCGTCGTGCGTCTCACGCTTCTCGTCGGAGGCGTCGTCGTCCGGGCTCGTCATGGGGCCGATTCTGCCTGACCGCCCAGGCCACTGACGTTGCAGTACGGCATCGACTGCGCGCCGCGCCCCGGTCCGGGGAGGTTGGGCGCAGCCTTGTGCCGCCCCCTGGGGGTAGGCGCGCGTACCGGCCCCTGGGTGTAAGCGCGGCCCGTACCGGCCCCTGGGCGGACGCCCGGGGCGGGAGACGGCCTCGGACGGCGGACCCGGTGAGCCACCGGCCCCGTGCCGCCGTGCACCCGCCCGCCGCCGGGCAGCGGTGCCGGGCGAGGCGCGGACCGGGCACGGCCGGGGCGCGGAGGCGCGGACCGGGCGCGGCTGAGGCTCGGGCGGGCCCCGGCGCCCGTTACCTCAGCCGGTCAGCGGGTACGAGGTCCGGCCGGATGCCTCGTCGATCTCGTCGTGGGCCTTGTTCAGCAACTTGCTCGCCATCTCGTTGAGCGCCCTGGCCCCGGCGATCTCCTCACCGACCCGTGGCTGATTGTCATCGGCGGGTGCTCTGCTGGCGGTCCCGTGGGACCGCACCTCGGTCCCGTCCGCCAGCCGTACCAGGGCAGCGGCCTTGGTGTGCTTGGTGTCCTCGTCGAATTCCAACTCGACATGCCATCCCGTGGTGCTCTGGCTGCTCTTCGTCATGACGGTTCACCTCCGGCAGCAGCGACTGCTGCTACCAGCGTGCCTCCACTCGCGGGCACCCGCACGGTGTGGCCGGGGCGGCCGAGCCAGGCCCCGGACGGCCGCGACGCGCGGAATCAGGTCGCACGCATGCCGCACGGCCGCACGCACGCCGGGCCCCCGGCGCACCCGCACCCGGACGCCGCCCACCGCTCCCTCAGCCGCCCACCCCCCGCCGCGCTGCCAGCTCACGAGGCCGCCCCTCACCGTACGGGCAGCAGCTCGGGGCGTTTCGCCGTGCGGCCGTCGCCGGACGAGCGTCCGCGCAGCCGTCGCCCCAGCCAGGGGCCGAGGAAACCGGCGGCCCAGCGCAGCTCCCCGGCGGCGGCCCGCCACCCTGTCGGGAAGGGACGGCCGGGCGGGGGCAGCGGCCGGGTCCAGCTGTCGTCGCTGCCCGGCAGGGCCAGCGCATGGGCGAGGGCGGCGGCGATCCGCTGGTGGCCGAGGGGGCTGGCGTGCAGCCGGTCCGGGCTCCACAGCCGGGGGTCGACGACCACCGGATGGTGGCTGGTGTCGGCCAGCGCCACCCCGTGCCGGCGGGCGGCCTGCCGTATGCGGTGGTTGAGGGCGATGGCCCGGCCGCTGATCGGGCGGGCGATCGGGGTCATGCGCCCCGGGTCGGGGAAGGTGAGGGTGGCGACCCGGGCGCCCTGGGCGGTCAGCGCGGCGAACATCGCCTCCAGGTGCCCGGCCACCTCGTCCGCGTCGAAGCCGGGCCGGAGCAGGTCGTTGACCCCGGCGACCACGGTGACCAGGTCGGGCTTGAGCTTCAGGGCGGGGGCGAGCTGCTCGGCACGGACCTGCCCGGCGAGCCGGCCGCGTACCGCCAGGTTGGCGTAGCGCAGGCCCGGGCTGTGCGGGGCGAGGTGTTCGGCGAGCCGGTCGGCGAAGCCGCGCAGCCCGGTGGCGTCATCGCCGTCCCCGAGCCCCTCGGTCTGGCTGTCGCCCAGCGCGACGTACCGCAGATACGACTGGTCAGGCATGGTTGTCACGGTCCGCCTGCCGCTGCGTCAGCACGGCGATCGCCCGCTCGCACCACTCGAGGTTGCCCTGCTCGAAGGCGAGGCCGCGCAGCCCGGTCAGATACGGGCCGACCCGCTCGCCGCGGCGCAGGAACTCCTCCTCGGTCCGATCGCCGCGCAGTGTCCGCAGCAGCTCCCCGATCAGCTCGATCTTGTCCCGGGCGGATTCCACGCGCTCGGCGAGCAGGACGATCAGGATGTCGCTGTCGACGTGGTCGGCGGAGTACACCTTGACCAGGAGGTCGTCACGGATGACCGAGGGCTTGGCGACCGCCGCCGTGAAGTACTCCAGCTCCGCCCGGCCGGCGTCGGTGACCGTGAACACGCGCTTGTTCGGCCGGCTCTCCTGCACCACCTCGCGCCCGGAGATCAGCCCGTCCTTCTCCAGCCGGGTCAGCTCCACGTACAGCTGCTGGGGCTGGGCGTGCCAGAAGTTCGCCACCCCCAGACGGAAGGACTTGGCCAGCTGGTATCCGCTGAGCTCCTCGTCCAGCAGCGCCGCCAGTACGGCGTGGCGCAGTGCCATGACGCACCCCCCTCTTCCGGTTCTTCCGGTTCTTCCCGTCAGCCGGGATCCCGCTCCCACCCAGGCGCGGGCACAGGCCGACCCCTACCCTACTCATCGATGTGACTATTCATATCCATGAGTAGGGAGAGAGGGGAGCCCGCCCGCCCCCGGAGCCCGCGGTGCCACGGCTTAGGGTGCTGCTCTGGATCATCGGACAAGAGTTCGGGGGAGGGCCGATGCAGAACGCGGCCGAGGTGTTCCAGCCACTCCAGGCGGACGATCCGCGCAGGGTGGCCGGTTACCGAGTGGCGGCCCGGCTCGGCGCGGGTGGCATGGGGCGGGTCTACCTCTCGCACACCCAGGGCGGCCGACCGGTGGCGATCAAGGTGGTACGGCCGGAGCTGGCCGACGATCCGGCCTTCCGGCGGAGGTTCAGCAGGGAGATCAAGGCGGCCCAGCGGGTCCGGGGCGCGTACACCGCCGAGCTGATCGACGCCGACGCGGACGGCACACCCCCCTGGCTGGCCACGCTGTACGTGCCCGGGCCCTCGCTGACGGAGGCCGTGGCCCGGGGCGGACCGCTGCCGGTGCCGGCGGTGCTCTGGCTGATGGCGGGGGTGGCCGAGGCGCTCCAGGTCATCCACGGAGCGGGAATCGTGCACCGGGACCTGAAGCCGTCGAACGTGCTGCTGGCGGCCGACGGGCCACGTGTCATCGACTTCGGTATCTCGCTGGCCTCCGGCATCAGCTCCCACACGGCCAGCGGCACCACCATCGGCACCCCTCACTACATGGCCCCCGAGCAGGCGTCCGCGGGTGAGGTCACGGCGGCCACCGATGTCTTCGCGCTCGGCCAGACGGCGGCGTTCGCGGCGCTGGGCCATCCGCTGTACGGGGACGGGCCCGCGGTCAGCGTGCTGTACCGGATCGTGCACTCCGCGCCCGACCTGTCCCCGCTGCCCGAGCAGCTCCGTCCGCTGATCGGCCGGTGCCTGTCCGCGGACCCGGAGGAGCGGGCCACCCCGGCGCAGATCGTCGAGTGGTGCCGGGAGCAGCTGGGCTCGGACGTCGAGGCGGGCGGGGGGCCGGAGGTCTGGCAGGAGGTCACCGGACCGGAGGTGCCGGCTCCGCCTCCCGTCGTCGAGCCCGCCCCGCTCCACACGCTGGCCTTCTCCACCCGGCTGCAGCCCGCGGCGCCGGACGAGCGGCGGACCCGCCGGCGCCGCGCCGCGCTGATCACGACCGCGGCCGTGCTGGCGCTCGCCCTGGTGTTGGGCCTGGCCTGGCTGCTCATGGACCAGTCGCCCGGCGACCGGGATGCGGCCACGTCCGGGAAGACGGGCTCCGCGGCGTCCTCAGGGGCCACGCCGGCCTCGGGGGCGTCCGCGCCGACCGCGGGAGCGGACGGCCGAAGACCAGCGACCTCTGAGTCCACCCCGACCGCGCCCGCGACGCCGAAGCCCACCCCGTACGCCTTCCAGTGGCTGGACGAGAAGAACTCGGTGAGCGTCAGGGAGCCGGTCCAGCACAAGGACCGCACGGGCGACATCCGTCTGGCCTGCTCCAAGACCAGCTGCGCCCTGGAGAGCGACACCAGCAAGATCGCCATGCGCTGGGGCAAGCCGGGAGCCGGCCTCGACGAGTGCCGCATCGCCCTCAGCGGTGACAACACCGGTCGCAGCCTCCCGCTGGCCGCCGCGGCGGCCGGCACCGAGATCTGCGTCGAGCACCCCTCGGGAGACATCGCGCTGCTGGTGATCCAGGTGAAGGCGACCGCGCTGCCGGGCAGCGGGAACAACTTCCTGACCGCGGACATGACGGTCTGGCGGCACCGGTGACTCCAGCGGCGACCGATCGCCGCCGGAGTACGGGCACCGCGGCGCGGCCTGGTCCGCTACGGGACCACCGCCCACGCCCCGAGGCTCGACGCGGCACGGGATCGGCCCTCGCGAACCGAGGCGGCCTCCCCCGCGGCCAAGGCACGACAGATACGGCATCGCGCCCGGGCCACCGGGCCGTTCACCAGGTCACCAGCCGCGCAACTCGCCGAACCAGCGCACGATCGCCGAGGTGGCCGCGACATTCGACCCCCAGATGACGGGAGGCGTGGTAGTCGACGGCGCCGAGGTCGACGACCGGGATCCTCCAAGGACGTTTCGCGGAAGGCGAGTTCTGCCTCGTCCGCCGTGAGCCGCCGCGCACTGGCGCACACCCCCGGGCCCTCCTGGCTCCAGCCCCGTCCGTGCCGCGGCCCCGGGCGGCCACCGCCGTGCGCCGTTGCGCGGGGTTCGCGGCGGGCGCGGTCGGGTGTGCCGCAGGCCGCACGCTTGCTTCAAGTGCACTCGAGGGTTCTAGCGTTGCGGGCATGACGGTGATCGACAGCACCCCCGCGAACCCCCGGCCCGTGGACGTCTGCGTGACCGCCTCGCCGGACTACCCGCGGCCCGACGGACAGGACCGCTACACCATCAGCGAGGTCGCGGCGTTCACCGGGCTCAGGGCCCACACCCTGCGCTGGTACGAGCAGATCGGCCTGATGCCGCGGGTGGAGCGGTCGCACGCCGGTCAGCGCCGGTTCGACAACCGGGACCTGGACTGGCTCGGCTTCGTACGCAAGCTGAGGCTGACCGGGATGCCGATCGCCGACATGGTGCGCTTCGCCGACCTGGTCCGCCAGGGCGAGGCCACCTTCGGCGAACGGCGGGAGATCCTGGAGCGGACCCGGCACGAGGTCCTCACGCGCATCGCGGAGCTGCGGGACACCCTGGACGCACTCGAATGCAAGATCGACTTCTACGCGGGCGCCGAACGGGCGCCGGAAGGGGCCTGAGCGCCATCATGAGCAGTGCCATCGAGCGGATCGACAAGGTCGAGTTGGGCAAGGGCGGCCCGCTGGTCGGCGTCCAGGGCTTCGGCGCCATGGGCATCAGCGCCGCCTACGGGCAGACCGATGCCGCGGCGGCCCGCGACACCCTGGAGGCCACCGTCGAGGCGGGCGTCACCCTCATCGACACCGCCGACATGTACGGCGTCGGCGCCAACGAGGAGTTCCTGGCGCCGTTCGTCGCCGCGCACCGCGACGAGATCACCCTGGCCACCAAGTTCGGCATCGAGTACCGCGCCGACGACCCGGGCTACCGGGCCATCCGCAACGACCCCGCCTACATCAGGAAGGCCGTGGAGGCGAGCCTGCGCCGCCTGGACGTCGAGGTCATCGACCTCTACTACATGCACCGCCGCGACCCCGCCGTCCCGCTCGCCGAGTCCGTCGGCGCCATGGCCGAACTGGTACGGGCGGGCAAGGTCAAGCACCTCGGCCTGAGCGAGGTCACCGGTGCCGAGCTGCGGGAGGCGCACGCCGTGCACCCGATCACCGCCCTCCAGACGGAGTGGTCGGTCTTCAGCCGGGACGTGGAGCGCAGCGCGGTGGGCGCCGCCGCCGAGCTCGGGGTCGCCTTCGTGCCGTACTCACCGCTCGGCAGGGGCCTGCTGACCGGTACCTTCACCGGCGCGGCCAAGGACCTCTCCAGCGATGACTTCCGCACCCTGCTGCCCCGCTTCACCGGCGACAACGCCAGGGCGAACGCCGCCCTCCTGGCGCCGCTGGCCGAGATCGGCGCGGCCCGGGGCGCCACCACGGCGCAGATCGCCCTGGCCTGGGTGCAGCAGCGGGCCCAGGTGCACGGTCTGACCGTGGTGCCGATCCCCGGGACCCGCAGCCGCGGCCGCCTGCTGGAGAACGCCGCGGCCACCCGGATCACGCTGACCGCCGAGGAGCTGGCACTGCTGGAGCCGCTCGCCGAGCAGGTGGCGGGCGAACGCTACGCGGACATGTCCCTCACCTCCGCGGCCCGCGAGACCGGGACCCACGCGTCGGAGTGACCCCGGGGCGACGGCCGGCGCGGGGGGCTTTGAGGCAGCGGCCGGCGCGGGGCCTTGGAGCGGCGACCGGCACGAGGGCGAGGGCGAGGGGCGGACCGTCGGGAGCCGCCCCGGGACGTGGCCGCACACCGCGCCTGCCGCACGTCCGCCGCCCGCTGTGGCATGCGTCACCGCCGGGGCCAACGGACCGTCCAGCCCTCTACCATCCTGATCAAAAGGATGGCATCACCATCTATCGGGTCCCTTCGAACGCCTGTGATCAGCTTGAGGAGTTGTGCCCCTTGACTACCCCCTCCGCCGCGCCGGACAGCTACTACCAGCGTGTGGGCGAGCACCGCTACAAGCCGACGGCCCATGCGGGGGGCGCCTGGAGCACCGACGAGCAGCACGTCAGCCCGCTCGCCGGACTGGTCGTCCACGAGATCGACCGGTATCTGGCGGCGAGCGAGCAGCCCGCGAAGGGGCTGGCGCTGACCCGGATCAGCTACGACATCCTCGGCCGCATCGCGCTCGAGGAGTGCGAGATCACGGTGGAGACCATCCGCCCCGGCCGCACGATCGAGCTGCTGGAGGCCGTGGTCCACATCGGCGGCCGATCGGTGGTCCGGGCCCGGGCCTGGCTCCTGGCGACCCTGGACACCAGCGCGGTCGCCGACACGCCCCAGGAACGGATCGCCCCGCCCGAGGAGTTCACCCCCTGGCAGATGGGCGACGTCTGGGACGGCGGCTACATCTCCTCCATCGACATCCGCCGGGGCGCACCCGCCTCGCCGGGCCGCGGCACCGTCTGGCTCTCCAGCCGCGTCGATCTGGTCTCGGGTGAGCCCAGCAGCCCGCTGGCGTCCTACATCGGCCTGGTGGACACCGCCAACGGCATCGCCGTGCAGCGCTCGCCCAAGGAGTGGATGTTCCCGAACATGGATCTCACCATCCACCTCCACCGCCGGCCGGAGGGCCGCTGGGCCGGGCTGGACACCACCGTGAGTTTCGGCCCCACCGGACACGGCCTGACCAGCACCGTCCTGCACGATTCCGTCGGTCCGGTGGGCCATGCCCTGCAGACCCTGACCGTCCGTCCGCTCACCGAGGGCTGACCCGGCGGACGGCGGCACCCCGTCCCCCCGGCCGATGCCGGACGGGGAGACGGGGTGCTCGCCCGCTACCGGTGCCGACGCACCCGGGGCCTCGTCACCGTCACTGGTAGCTGTTGGTGGCGATGCGCGCCTTGTACGTCACCCCGCCCTTGTCCAGGTTGCGGGTGGCACCGGGCGACTCGAAGTGCACCGCGGGGCCGCCGAAGGCGCTGTCGACACCGTCCGGCACCCCGGCCCACATGTACTGCCCGGAGGCGTGGCGGGCGATCGACTTCACGTGGCGCTTGTTGCCCAGGGCGCCGGGCAGCGCCTGGACCTTCAACGTCCGCTTGTCCAGCGCGTAGACGTGGTTGGAGTCGGTCAGCAGCAGCCGGTGCTTGTCGGTGTAGTCGGGCTGGATGTCGTGGCCGTTGCCGCCGATCCGGATGCGGTGTGCCGCGTCGACCTCCTCCAACCGCATTCCGCGGTAGGTGCCCTTGACCCGGTACCGCCGCACCTCCGTGCGCCCGATGGCCCACAGCAGCTCGTACTGCGGGTCCCACAGCACCCCGTGCGCCTCCTGGAGGGGGTAGGAACCGATGTACCCGAGGGAGGCGATGTGCTTGTCCTTCGGGCCGTAGAGGTGGAGGCTGCCGTTGGGCCGCGGCTTGCCCTCGCCGGGCCGGGCCGTACCCGCCCCCGCCACGATCACCGCGCCGACGCCCGGCACCCGCTCGATGCTGTGCGGGTAGTTGGTCACCGCCGCGGACCACAGCAGCTTCTTGCTCTTCCTCTGGTAGATGCCGACCCGGCCCTTCGAGGGGCTGTCGCCCGCGGCCACCAGCACCAGGTCGCCGTCCGTGGAGATGTGCCGGCAGCGCGCCTCCAGGACGTCGCCCCAGCCCGGCCGCAGCTCCCACTTGACGTTGCGGCTGGTGAAGTCCGGTGCCGTGCTGTCGAACTCCATCACCCGGTCATTGCCCTTGTCCACCCGCGTCACCAGCACGCGGTACGAGGTCGCGGCGGCGTCGACCGTCTCCCCCAGCTCCTGCGCGTCCACCGATGCCTCGGCCGCCCCCACCGACGCCTCGGCCGCCTCTTCGGCCGGTGCGTCCTGCGCCGATTCCCGCTGTTCCATCAGCCGTCCCCCTCCGGTTCCGGGAACGCCCCTCCGG
>NZ_SRID01000795.1 GCF_004684805.1 Streptomyces palmae | reverse complement strand
GTTGAAGGGGGCGGGCGCCGGAGCGGGCTCGGGGCGGCGCGGCTTGGCCCGCAGCGAGCTGATGCCCCAGTAGACCGACAGCGCGCCCAGCAGCATGGCGATCTCCGGCAGGCTGAACAGGGCGAAGAAGAAGCCCCACATGCCGGCGAGCAGCGCGTAGCGGGCACGCCGTTGCGCCGGGTCGTTGGGGTCCCAGCGCGGACCGCCGGGCCCGCGCTGCCCGTTCGGACCGGTGGGACGCTCGCCAGGGCCCTGGCCGAACCCACCGCCCTGGCGCCCGGGCTGCCGGCTGCTCCACTGGCTGCCCCAGGTCGGAGGCTGCTGCGGCTGTCCTCCGCCGGCGCCCTGGCCCTGATCGCCGGAGCCACCCTGGCCTCCCTGGCCGCCGGAACCACCCCAGCCGCCCTGGTCACCGGAGCCGCCGCCGGAACCACCCTGGCCGCCGGAGCCGCCCTGGCCACCCCAGCCCCAGCCCTGACCGCCGGAGCCGTTGCCCTGACCGCCGCCGCCGGCGGCCGGGTCACCGGTGCCGTCCCCCGCCATCGGGTACGGGCGGGGGCGCCAGGGCTGGTC
>NZ_SRID01000011.1 GCF_004684805.1 Streptomyces palmae | reverse complement strand
GGGTGGGGGTGAGCCCGAGGCGGCGCGTGGTGCGGTTGACGGTGTGCAGGCCGACGCGTCGCAGCAGGAGGTCGGCGGCGGCGTTGTCGCTGACGGCCGTCATCAGGTACGCGGCGTCGCGCAGCGACATCCGGACCGGGTCGAGCATGGCAGCCGGCCCGGTGGGGCCCCAGGTGCGGTCGGCCGGCGCGCATTCGACCTGTTCCCCGAGGTCCAGACGGCCTTCGGCGGCCTGCTGGTGGAGGGTGACCAGCAGGCAGAGTTCGTGGACGCTGGCGGTGGGGACCGGCTGGTCCGCGCCGGCGTCGAGCTGCGCGCCGGAGCCGATGTCCAGCGCGTGCAGCCAGCCGGTGACTCCGGCTTCGGTGAAGGCCGCGCGGATCCGGCCGAGGGTGTCGAGATGTCGGGTGGCAGTGCGGCGCGCAGCAGGCCGGTCTCGCCGTCCCGTATCCGGCGGGCGGTGGCCAGGAACGCCTCGGAGCGGGCGAGCAGTTCACGGGCCTCGGCCAGCAGCAGGGTTCCGGCCTCGGTGATCACCACCGCCGGCTGGTGCGCTCGAACAGCCGGACGCCCAGCTCCCGCTCCAGGCACTGGATGCGCTGGGACAGGGGCGGCTGCGCCATGCCCAGATACGCCGCGGCACGTCCGAAGTGTGACTGTTCTGCAACAGCCGCAAAGCACTCCAGGTGCCGTACCAGGTCCATGACCAGCCACCATATCGTCGATCGAATGATCCAAGATCGATAGCGAACTTGGACAGGCGCCTTGGGGCGTTGCTGTCCTCGGGGCAGCACCACGCCGTTCGAGAGCATCGACTGACAAGGACTCCCCCATGCCGGAATTCGGGCCCGCCACCTCCGTCCGCCGCACGCCGCGCACCGCGGTTCGGGCCGCCACCGCGGTGGCCGTGGTGCTCGCGCTGGCCGCGGGCGGGACGTATCTGGCCGAGGCCGGCCCCTTCGCCCCGGGCTCCGAGGACCTCGATCCCGCGGCCCTGGCCCAGGCACGGGCCTTCCTCGACGACTGGGCGGCCGGCCGCCTGCCGAGCGCCGCCGCCCGCACGACCAGCCCCGGCAGGGCGCGGGAGGTGCTGCGCAATTTCACCACCGGGCTGGACATCGGCAAGCCGAAGCTCACGGCGGCGGAGCCCGCCGAGGCCGAAGGCGGCGCCGTCCAGGTGCCGTTCACCGCCAAGATGCCCGTCACCGGCCTGGGAACCTGGACATACCGCTCGGAACTTCCGGTCCGCAAGCAGGATGACGGCCGATGGAAGGTGGACTGGTCGCTGCCGCTGGTCCATCCGCGTCTGAGCGCGACCAAGAGGTTCCACCTCCGTCGAGAGGAGCCGCGCGTCCCCGAGGTCACCGACCGGCGGGGAGTGGCGCTCTCCGGCGAGGACCTCCCCTCGCTGCGCCCCGTGCTGACCCAGCTCGACGGCGGCGGGAGCGCGGGCCCGCGCGGTGCGATCGAGCTGGTCGACCGGGCCACCGGGCGGGTCGAGCGCACCGAGGCCTCGTTCGGGGCGAGATCCGCCGCGCCGACCGGCCGCCCCGTCCGTACCACCCTCGACGCCGGCTGGCAGTCCGCCGCGGAGAAGGCCCTGGCCGCCAAGACCGGCGGAAAGAACGCCGCGCTCGTCGCGCTGCGGATCGACAACGGCGAGATCCTGGCCATGGCGAACTCCCCGGCATCCGGGTTCAACCGCGCCGTCCTCGGCACCTACGCCCCGGGCTCCACCTGGAAGATCGTCACCAGCGGCACCCTGCTGCTCAAGGACGCGGTCGCGCCGGAGGACGTCGTGGACTGCCCCAAGTACCTCACGGTGGGGAAGGAGTTCCACAATGTGGAGACCTCCGAGCACCGCGGCGCCACCTTCCTGAAGGACTTCACGGAGTCGTGCAACACCGCGTTCATCAGCCTGCGCGGCAGACTCGGTGACCAGGAGCTGGGCGACACCGCCCGCACGTACTTCGGGGTCGGCCAGGAGTGGCACGTCGGCATCCCCTCCTACGACGGTTCGGTGCCCGTGCCGCGTGACCAGACCGAGAAGGCCGCCTCGATGATCGGGCAGGGCCGCCTCCAGGCCAACCCGCTGATCATGGCGTCGGTCACCGCCACCGCGGTCTCCGGCCGATTCCACCAGCCCTCGATCACCCGCGGGAACAAGGACACCACCAGCACCACTCCGCTCCCACCGAAGGTCGTCGACCAACTGCGCCGGCTGATGCGCGCCACCGTCACCGACGGCACCGCCAGGGTCCTGTCCGACCTTCCCGGCGCGATCGGTGCGAAGACCGGCACCGCCGAGGTATCCGAGGAGGAACCCAACAATGGCTGGCTCGTCGCCTACCGCGGCAACGTTGCCGTGGCCTGCGTGGTGGAGCAGGGCGTCACCGGCGGCGGCTCCGCCGGGCCGGTCATCCGCGACCTGCTGGCCGCCGTCCCCACCGACCCCGCGTGACCGGCCCGCCGGGCGCGGCCGCTCCGTCCGAAGCGCCTCCGTCCCGCCCACCGTTCCCAAGGCAGGTGCCATCCCATGTCCGTCTTGCCGTCCGGCCCGGCCCGCCGCGCCCTGCTGGCAGCGACCGCGCTGCTGCCACTGGCGGGGTGCGGGGACGACGATCGCCCGGCCTCCCGCTCGTCCTCGTCCCCGGCGCGCGGCAACCGCCCCGCCACCCGCTCCCCGGACCCCGCGCGGTTCGCCGCGCTCGAACGCGAGTACGGTGCCCGCCTGGGCGTGTACGCGCTGGCCACCGGCAGCGGCGCCGCGGTCGCCTACCGCGCGGACGAGCGTTTCGCGTTCTGCTCCACCTTCAAGGCGCTCGCCGCGGCGGCGGTCCTGGACCGGAACCCGCTCAGCCACCTGGACAAGCGCGTCACCTACAGCAGGGCCGATGTGGACTCCATCTCGCCGGTCACCGAGAAGCACATCGCGACCGGAATGACCATCCGGCAGCTGTGCGACGCCGCCGTCCGCTTCAGCGACGGTACGGCCGGCGATCTGCTGATGCGCGACATCGGTGGCCCGGCCCGGTTGACCGCCTATCTGCGGGGGCTGGGGGACACCGTCAGCCGCATGGACGACCACGAGCCCGAGCTGAACCGGATCCCCCCGCACGACCCGCGCGACACCACCACCCCCCGCGCGATCGCCGCCGACTACCGCGAGCTGATCCTGGGCAGCGCGCTGGCCCCCGAAAAGCGCGCCCTGCTCAAGGGCTGGCTCCAGGGCAACGCCACGGCTGTCGGCGCCAAGCGCGTCCGGGCCGGACTTCCCCGGGGCTGGGTGGCGGCCGACAAGACGGGAACCGGCGACTACGGCAGGGCCAACGACATCGCCGTCGTATGGCCGCCGCACGCCGCCCCACTCGTGCTGGCCGTCATGTCCGACCGCCGCGGGTACGGCGCCTCGCCCAAGGACGCCCTGCTCGCGGATGCCGCCCGGCTGGTCGTCTCCGACCTCACCTGAGCCGGGGGCCGGTCATCCCTCGGCTATCGGGTACCCGTGTCCGCGAGCGAGCCCGGGAAGCAGGGGGAAGGGAAAGGCCTGCCATGAACAGCCTGGATCTTGTGGTCATCGCCGCCGCCGCTGCCCTGATCGCCGGGCTGGGCGGATACTTCTTCGGGCCCCGCCGGGCCCGCGCGGCAACCGTCGAGGACGGGGTGCAGCGCGTCGGCATCACGGTGCGCGGCGGCTACCGGCCGAACGTCGTCCGGGTGCGCCAGGGAACGCCGGTGGAGCTGGTCTTCGACCGGCAGGAGTCCGGGGAGTGCACCTCGCGCGTGGTCTTCCCCGACCTGCGGGTCAGCGCGAGCCTGCCCGCCCACACGCGCACCACCGTCCGGCTGAGGCCCGAGAGAGCCGGCTCCTTCGGGTTCGCCTGCGGGATGAACATGATCCACGGCACCCTGCTGGTCGATCCGGCCGCGCCCCCGCGGGACGGGCAGACCTCCTCGGAGACCGGCCAGGCTCCGCCCGCGGCGGCCAGGCCGGCCGGCTCTCCGGCGCAGGACGAGAGCGGGGCGGACGCGCAGGCCGCGGAGGCCGCCGAGCGGAGCGCGGAGATCGCGGACCTGACCCGGCGGGTCTCGGTGGGCGCGGTGCTGACACTGCCGGTGCTCTTCGCGGTCATGGCGCACGAGCTGTTCGGCGCTTCCTGGGTACCGGGATGGATGCTGAACCACTGGCTCCAACTGGCACTGATCACGCCCGTGATGTTCTACGTCGGCCGTCCGATCCACACCACCGGCTGGCCGGCCCTGCGGCACCGCTCCGCCGACATGAACTCCCTGATCACCCTGGGCACGTCCGCCGCCTACGGCTACAGCCTGCTGGTGACCCTGGCCCCCGGCTGGTTCCCGCCCGAGGTGCGCGCGGTGTACTTCGAGGCGGTGGGAGTGATCCTCACCCTGATCCTGCTGGGCCGGCTGCTGGAGGCCCGGGCCAGGGCGGGCACCGGCGAGGCCATTCAGGCCCTGCTCGGGCTGCGGGCCCGCACCGCACGTGTGACGCGCGGCGACACCACGGCGGAGATCCCGGTCGACGATGTCGCCGTGGGCGATGAGCTGCTGATCCGCCCCGGGGAGAAGGTGCCGGTCGACGGCGATGTGCTGGCCGGCTCCTCGGCGGTGGACGAGTCCATGGTCACCGGCGAACCCATGCCGGTGACCAAACGCCCCGGGGACACCGTCGTCGGCGCCACCGTCAACGGCACCGGGTCCCTGCGGGTACGCGCGGCCAAGGTCGGCGCCGACACCATGCTGGCCCAGATCGTCCGGCTGGTTCAGCAGGCCCAGGCGTCCAAAGCCCCGATCCAGCGGCTCGCCGACGCCGTCTCCGCCTACTTCGTGCCCTCCGTGATCGCCGTCGCGGTCGCCACCTTCGCCGTCTGGTTCACCGTGGGGCCCTCCCCGGCGCTGACCCTCGCACTGGTCTCCGCCGTCGCCGTACTGATCATCGCCTGTCCCTGCGCGCTGGGTCTGGCCACTCCCCTGTCGGTCATGGTCGGCACCGGCAAGGGTGCGCAGGCGGGCATCCTCATCCGCTCCGCCGAGGCCCTGGAGACCGCCCACAAACTCGACACCGTGGTCCTGGACAAGACCGGGACCGTCACCGCGGGCAAGCCCGTCCTCACCGACGTACGCCCGGCCGGCGGCTACCAGGAGAGCGAACTGCTGGCGCTGGCCGCGGCCACCGAGGAGATGAGCGAGCACCCCCTCGGGACGGCGATCACGGCCGGCGCCCGGCAGCGGGGCCTGGAGCTGCCCTCGGCCGAGGCCTTCGACTCGGTCACCGGCAAGGGCGTCCGCGCCACGGCCGGCGGCCGCGCCGTCCTGGTCGGCAACGCCCGCCTGCTCCGCGACGCCCGGGTCGACACCGGTCCGCTCGACCGCGTCGCCGCCGAGCTGTCGGCCCAGGGCAAGACCCCGGTACTCGCCGCTGTCGACGGGGCACCCGCCGGGGTGCTCGCCGTCGCCGACACCGTCAAGGAGGACTCCCCCGCCGCCATCGCCGCCCTGCGGCGGCTCGGCCTGGACACCGTCCTCATCACGGGCGACGACACCCGCACCGCCGAGGCCATCGCCCGTCAGGTCGGCGTGGCCCGGGTGCTGGCCGAGGTACTGCCCGAGCACAAGGCGGAGGAGATCCGCCGCCTGCAGGGTGAGCACCGCACGGTCGGCATGGTCGGCGACGGTGTCAACGACGCCCCGGCCCTGGCCGCCGCCGATGTCGGACTCGCCATCGGGACCGGCACCGACGTCGCCATCGAGGCCGCCGACATCACCCTTGTCTCCGGCTCCCTCAGCGGTGTCGCCACCGCGATCCGGCTCTCCCGGGCCACCATGCGCAACATCCGCCAGAACCTGTTCTTCGCCCTGATCTACAACGCCGTCGGCATCCCCGTCGCCGCCGGGGCCCTCTACCCGCTGTGGGGCATCCGCCTCAGCCCTGTCCTCGCCGCCGCCGCCATGGCCCTGTCCTCCCTGTCGGTCGTCACCAACTCCAACCGCCTGCGCCGCTGGCACGCCGCCCCGCCGCCACCCGCCGTCGCCGGGCCTCGAACGGAGCCCGCACCGCATCACACCGACGCCGCGAGCGGCACGGGCGAGACGGGGCCACCTCGATGACCCCGCTCACCGCGCGCCGCCCGCGTCCACCGTCCCCACGCCCGACCTGACCGGGCTCCGGCGCGGACCACGGGGCGCGGTCACGCCGATCCGTCGACCTCGGCGGGTTCCGTGCTTCCCTCGTCCGCTGCGTCCCGCGCGTCCTGCGCCTCCTCCGCGGAGAGTTCCCGGAGTTCGCCGAGGGCCTGGGTGAGCCATTCGATGCGCATGACCTCCAGCCCGATGCCCGCTCGCAGCACCAGATGGCGCAGCCGGTCCTCCTGAGCGTTCCGCTCCGGCGGGAAGTGCCTCCGCTCGATGTCCTGGTACTCGGCCAACTGGTCGCGGTGCAGCTCCAGATGGCGGTCCAGCTCGGCCTCCAGACCCTGCGGTCCCACCACCGCGGCGGCCCGCAGCCGCAGCAGCAGGGGGTCGCGGACGGGCTTGGGGTCCTGGCTCTCGGCGGTCCAGGCGGCCAGTTCCACCCGGCCCGCGGGCAGTACCTCGTACTCCTTCTTCTGCCCGCGGGTGGGCTGTGCGGCGGGCAGCGCGCGGATCAGCCCGGTCTCCTCCAACTTGCCCAGCTCGCGGTAGATCTGCTGGTGGGTGGCCGGCCAGAAGTAGCCGATCGACTTGTCGAATCGGCGGGTCAGCTCCAGCCCCGAGGACGGCTTCTCGAGCAGGGCGGTGAGGATGGCGTGCCGAAGGGACATGCCCGCATCCTAGGCGCCGCACGAGCGGGCGGGCCCCGCCCCGTAGCCGCGTCCGGGCAGGGGCGACCTGAGATCACCGGGCACCCGGTGCCGCGGGTGCGGGGTACGGGGCGCGGCTGCGGAACGGCGGGGGCGAAAGCGCGGGCCCGGAGGCGCAAGGTGCGAAGATGCGGGTACGGACGCGCGGGCCCGGATGCGCAGGTGCGGAGGCAGGCCCGGAGGCGCAAGGTGCGAAGGCGCGGGTGGGGGCCGCGGAACGTGCCACCGCTCCCGCCGGAGGTGACGACCCCGGCGGGAGCGGTGGACGCTGCGGCCTCAGAGCGCGGCGGCCAGTTCGGTGCCCTGCCGGATGGCTCGCTTCGCGTCCAGTTCGGCCGCCACGTCGGCACCGCCGATGACGTGCACGGTGCGTCCGGCGGCCCGCAGCTCCTCGTACAGCTCGCGGCGCGGTTCCTGTCCGGCGCACAGCACCACGGTGTCCACCGGGAGCACCGAGGAGACGCCGTCGACGGTCAGGTGGAGCCCGGCGTCGTCGATGCGGTCGTAGCCGGCGCCGGCGACCATGGTGACGCCGCGGTGCCTCAGTTCGGTGCGGTGGATCCAGCCGGTGGTCTTGCCGAGTCCCGCGCCGACCTTGGTGGTCTTGCGCTGGAGCAGGTGGACGGTGCGCGGCGGCACGGGGCGGCGGGCCTCGCCCAGGCCGCCGGGGGCGCGGTAGTCGGTGTCCACGCCCCAGCGGCGCAGGTACTCCTCGGCGTCCGGGGCCTTGCCCTCGTCGCTGTCGGTGAGGAATTCCGCCACGTCGAAGCCGATGCCGCCGGCGCCGATGACGGCCACCCGCTCGCCGACCGGGGCGCCGTCCCGCAGCACGTCGAGGTAGCTGAGCACGCTGGGGTGGTCGACGCCGGGGATGTCGGGGGTGCGCGGGCGGACGCCGGTGGCGATGACGATCTCGTCCCAGGGCCCCGCGGCCAGCTCGGCCGCGTCGACCGGGGTGTTCAGGCGCACCTCCACCCCGTGCTGGTCGAGCTGGGTGCGGAAGTAGCGCAGCGTCTCGTCGAACTCCTCCTTGCCCGGGATCCGCCGGGCGATGTTCAGCTGGCCGCCGATCTCCCCGGCCGCCTCGAACAGCGTCACCGCGTGTCCGCGCTCGGCCGCGGACACCGCGCAGGCCAGGCCCGCGGGTCCGGCGCCGACCACGGCGAGCCGCTTGCGGTGGCGGGTCGGGCCGAGGACCAGTTCGGTCTCGTGGCAGGCCCGCGGGTTGACCAGGCAGGAGGTGATCTTGCCGCTGAAGGTGTGGTCGAGGCAGGCCTGGTTGCAGCCGATGCAGGTGTTGATGGCCTCGGCGCGGCCGTCCCGGGCCTTGGCCACGAAGTCGGGGTCGGCGAGCATCGGGCGGGCCATCGAGACCAGGTCCGCGCGGCCCTCGGCGAGCAGTTGCTCGGCCAGCTCGGGAGTGTTGATCCGGTTGCTGGTGACCAGCGGGATCGAGACCGCGCCCATCACCTTCCGGGTCACCCAGGTGTAGGCGCCGCGCGGCACGGAGGTCGCGATGGTGGGGATGCGGGCCTCGTGCCAGCCGATGCCGGTGTTGATGATGGTGGCGCCGGCCGCCTCGATCCGCCGGGCGAGTTCGATCACCTCGTCCAGCGTGGAGCCGCCGGGCACCAGGTCGAGCATGGACAGCCGGTAGATCAGGATGAAGTCGGGGCCGACCCGCTCGCGGGTGCGCCGCACGATCTCCAGCGGGAAACGGATCCGGGCGCCGAAGTCGCCGCCCCAGCGGTCGGTGCGCCGGTTGGTCCCGGCGGCGATGAACTCGTTGATCAGGTAGCCCTCGGAGCCCATGATCTCGACGCCGTCGTAGCCGGCCAGCTTGGCCAGTTCGGCGGCCCGGACGAAGTCCTCGATGGTCGCCTCGACCTCGTCGTCGGTCAGCTCGTGCGGTACGTACGGGCTGATGGGGGCCTGCAGGGCGCTGGGCGCCACCAGGTCCTGGTGGTAGGCGTACCGGCCGAAGTGCAGGATCTGCATCGCGATCCGGCCGCCCTCGCGGTGCACCGCGGCGGTCACCGCGGCGTGCTGGGCCGCCTCCGCCTCGGTGGTGAGCTTGGCGCCCAGCTCCCAGGGCCGGCCGGCCTCGTTGGGGGCGATGCCACCGGTGACGATCAGGCCCACGCCACCGCGGGCCCGGGCCGCGTAGAAGGCGGCCATCCGCTCGAAGCCGTGCTCGGCCTCTTCCAGCCCGACGTGCATCGAGCCCATGATCACCCGGTTGGGGAGCGTGGTGAACCCCAGGTCGAGGGGGCTCAGCAGGTGGGGATACCGACTCATCCGGCGCCTCCTCGCGCAGTTGTCCTGCGGAAGTTTGTAGTCCACACGGACCGTTTTTGCAACTTGTTGCAAAAACGGTCCGTGTGGTGAGCGCGCTCAGCCGGCGACCACCGGCCCCTCCCCGGCCTCCGGGATCCGCCGCGTCCCCCTGAACGCCTCGACGCCTCCGGACTCGCTCACCCGGCGCCGCCCGCTCCTTCCCCTTCGATCCCGGTCGGTTCGTAGTGCCTCATCTCCTCGATGGACTCCACGTACGGCCTGATCTCCGCGAGGAAGGCACCGAACCCCGGGCTGCCGCGGAAGCCCTTGAGGTGATCCTCGGCCGAGGTCCAGCGGATGCGCAGCACATAGGCGGACGGGTCCTCCGTGCAGCGCGCGAGCTCGTAGTCCACGCACTGGACGGCCTGGGACAGGGGGACCGCCGCCCTGCGGTACGCGTCCTCGAAGGCGGTGCGCCGCGGTGCGGCGATGCGGTAGCGGATGTATTCGACGATCATGCCGGAACGGAATCGCACCACCCGCCCCGCGGCAAGGACTGACTTGCCGGTTAGCACCTGGAACAGGACAGCCATGGAGAACACGACCCGGCGCTACCACTGCCCGGTGGAACTGACCCTGGACGTGATCGGCGGCAAGTGGGCGGTGGTGCTGCTGGCACACCTCAAGGAGGGCGCGCTGCGCTATGGGGCGCTGCGCCGCCGGACCCCCGGGATCAGCGAGAAGGTGCTGGTCCAGCGGCTGCGCGAGCTGGAGGCGAAGGGGCTGGTGGCGCGCACCGAGAACGACGGGCGCCCGCCGGGAGTGGAGTACCGGCTGACCGAGGAGGGGCTGAGCCTGGCGCCGGTCCTGGAGGCGCTGTACGGATGGGGAGAGCGGCGGGCGGCGCGTACCGGAGTGCGTGTCGAACCGGCTGGATGACGGCCCTCCGACCGCCCTCCCCTCCGGCCCGCCGGCGCTCGCACGAGGCCACTGCCTGCCGGGGCGTACGCGCCGGAGTGGAGCCCGGTCGGCCGGATATTCCGCGCCAATCCGGGTGCACGGTCCGCCGCGGCGGGGCATCCTGCCTTCACTGAGTGGCAGTCAGTTCGAAGGCACCGGGGGGACGGGGCGTGTCGGAGTCGGCGGTGGGCATGGGTCTCAGAGGCCGCAACGGGGTCATCTCCCTGGTGGACGAATGCCTCGCACTGCCACCGGACGCCGAGCGGCCGGTGGTGATGCTGCTGGGACCGCGCGGCAGCGGTGCCAGCGAGGCGCACAGCGCGCTGATGGAGCGGTTCGGCGCGGAGCACCCGTTCGCCTATGTGAGTTCGGCCGGCGAGCAGCCGCTGCTGCCCCGCTACGCGCTGGGCCTGCTCGCCCGGCAGCTGGAGCGCAAGCTGCCCCGGTACCGCCGCTCCGGCTTCCCCCGGCTGACCCTCGGACTGCTCGCCTCCGACCACCAGCTGCGGATGGCCAGTCTGGCCGACCAGCGCCGCAGCATCAGGCGCGAGCTGGACCACTTCCAGGAGCGGAGCGAGGAGCGCTACGGCGACTACCTCGCCGCCTTCTTCGAGGTGGCCGGGAGCGCCGTGGGTGCGCCGGCCGGTGCCTCCACGGCGGCGCTCGGGCTGCTGCGGGACGCGCTGCGCCGGGGGCACCGCCGGTTCCCGGGCCGGAAGGCCACCGGCAGCGCCGCCTGGTACGGCGAGCATCCGCTGATCCGCAGCCGGGACCCGTGGGAGGCCCTGGTGGAGCTGAACCTGTGGCGGCACGAGGGGGACGAGGAGGACCAGCGGCGGCTGGACCGGGTGCTGTTCTCCGCGTTCCTGGCGGATCTGCGTGAGAACGCGGCCCGCTCCTTCATGCCCCGTTCCTATCTGCTGCTGCTCGACAACACCCACACCCAGCACGGCCGCCGCGTCCTCGACCTGCTGATCCGGGCCCGGCACGACGACACCGTGGTCGCGGGCGCCCCCTGTGATCCGCTGACGGTGGTGGCCAGCGCCAACCGCTGGCTGCCGCGCTGGGGCCCGGCCACCGGGGACCAGTGGCCCTGGCTGCTGCGCGGACCGGACCGGGCGGGGCTGCGCGACTGGCGGGAGCACCGTCCCGGCCGGGACAGCGACGACACCTGGTGGTATCCGCTGCGGCTGCGCGACCTCACCCTGGACGAGGTGCGGGTCCGCATCGAGCTGGAGTTGCACCGCCACCCGGACCTGGCACCGTTCACCCGGCTCGCGCCCTTCGTCCACCGGCTCACCGGCGGCCTGCCGCAGGGGGTGGGGCAGGTGCTGGCGGTGCTGCGGCAGCCGGGAGTGCCCACCGAGGAGGGCCTGGACCAGGACCGCTGGCTGCGTGCCCTGCCGGCGCGGGCGCTGCGCGAGGGCGAGGAGGCCCGCCCCCTGGTGGACGCCGCGCTGGACCACCTGCTGCACGGCTTCGACGCCCCCGGGCGCGACGCCTTGGCCGAGTGCGCCGCGGCGTACGACCTGTCGGTGGGCACCCAGGTGCTGGGCCGCGGGGACCGGTTGTTCGGCGAGGTCCGGGCGCGTTGGCTGCTCAGCCCGCAGACCGCGACCTCCATCCTCCATCCCTGGCTGCGGCGGCTGCTGCTGTGGCGGCTGGCCGAGCGGCCGGACGACTGGGACACGGTGCACGAACTGCTCGCCGAGCACTTCCAGTCGGAGCGGCGGCCGGTCCAGGAGATGTACCACCGGCTGGCCTCGCGCCAGGTGGACCTGGTCACCGAGCACCTGGTGCGGCGCTTCCCCCAGGTCCCCGCGGTGCAGTGGATCGCCGAGTTCAACACGATCAGCGCGGCCCCCAACGCCCTGCCCAGCGGGGAGACCGCGGTCGAGCTGCTGGCCGGCCTGGTCCCCGCGGAACCGGCCGCGGCGGTGGACGCGGACTCGGTGATCCGGGAGCTGGTGCTGACCCGCTGGGTGTGGAGCGATCCGCTGGCCGACCCCGGCATGCGGCTGAACGACATGCTCGCCGACGGCTTCAACCAGCTGTCGCGCATACGGAGGAGTGACATCGTGGCCCTGTTCAACGAGGCGGAGAGGTACCGCCACTGGCGCCATCCGCTGACGTCCGGCGGTGAGGCATGACCCCGATGCCCAGGCTCGAATGGCCGCTGCACATCGTGCGCCGGGTGGTGATCGCGGTGGTGGTGCTGGCCGTGGTGGCGGTGGCGGTCCCGCTGATCGTCGACCGCGTCCAGGACTCCCGGGAGCGGTGTGCGGACGGGGTGGTGAAGAGGGGCCCGGCCAAGGAGTGCGTCGGGGTGTCCGACGGCGGCTTCGAGTTCGCGGACCACCTGGCCGGGGTGCTGGCGAAGATCAAGGCGGAGAACGACCGGGTCGCCGCCCACGCCGACGAGGAGCCCTACGTCAGCGTGGCGTACATGACCTCCCTGACGCTCACCGACGACGACAGCAACTCCGAGGAGTCGGTCCGGCACGAGCTGGAGGGCGCGTACCTGGCGCAGTACCGCCACAACCGGGGGGACCTCGCCGCGTCCCCCAAGATACGGCTGCTGGTCGCCAACACCGGCAGCAGCGCCAAGCAGTGGCAGTACACGGTGGACGAGCTGATCGACCGCAAGAGCTCCAAGGACCGGCTGGTCGCGGTGGTCGGCCTGGGGCCCAGCACCGACCGGACCCTGGCCGCGGTGCGCCGGCTCTCCCAGCACGGGCTGGCCATGGTCGCCAGCACCATGACGGCCACCAACATCCACGACATCAACGGTTTCGTACGGGTCTCGCCCACCAACAACGACGAGGCGTACGCGGCCGCCGCCTACCTCAAGCGGGAGCACTTCCGTACCGCGGCGGTGGTCCAGGACGTGGCGAAGGGCAATCTGTACGCCGAGACCCTGGCCGCCGCGTTCACCCGGGCCTTCCCCGACAAGGACGGGCACCGGCTCGTCCCCCCCGACAAGAAGACCTTCAACTCCTCGGTGTCCTCCGCATGGGAGAACGAACTCTCCTTCATACCGGGGCAGTTGTGCGACAAGAAGCCGCAGGTCGTCTACTTCGCCGGCCGTGGACAGCACCTCACCGCCTTCCTGAACGCGATCGCCAACCGCCCCTGCCAGGAGCAGGAGTTCACGGTGATGACGGGCGACGACACCACCAACCTCACCGCCGCGCAGATCAAGAAGGCCGCGGAGACCAAGGTACGCGTGCTGTACACGGGCCTGGCCCACCCGGCGATGTGGTCCAAGGACGAGTACGGCGTCGCGGCGCCGTCCGCCCGGGCCTTCCAGGAGGGCGGTCTGCTGGCCCGCTGGTTTCCCAACGACCCCCGGGACGACGGGCAGGCGATCATGGCCCATGACTCGGTGCTCACCGCCGCCCGAGGCATCTGGATGGCCGCCCGCGGGGAGAAGGTGACCGGTGAGGCCGTCGGCCGGATGTTCCAGCAGATGGACAGCGAGAAGGTGCCCGGGGCGAGCGGCTTCCTCTCCTTCGGGAACGACGGCAACCCGCTCGACAAGGCCGTGCCCATCCTGAGCCTCGACGAGGACGGTCGAGCCGACTTCGTCGAGGTGTCGCCCGCCCACGGCGAGCCGGCCCGGCGCTGACCCCGCCTTCCGGGCGACCGGAGCGCCCCGGGTTCACACCCCGGCGCGCTCCGGAATCGGCTGCTGGGTGTCGTCCATCTCCAGGGTGCAGCGCGGCACGCTGGAGCCCAGCCGCGGCTGGTGGACCAGGACCCGGAACGGGCGGGGCGGCTCGCCCGGCAGTTCACCGCCGACGACGGTGGTGCCCCTGCCGCGGACGTGCTGGAGCGAGATCTCCTTGCCGTCGACCAGTACCTCGATCTCGCTGGTCCGACTGCCTTCATTGCGCACGGTCACGGTGATCGAGTGACCTCGTTGGTCGATGTGGAAGTGGTGGCTGGGGCCCATGGCGTACCTCCCCGGTGCCGGTGTACGCCCAGGGTAGGCCGGAAGCGGCCGGTGCGCCCCGGGCTCCAGCCCGCGGCGGCGCGTTCGGGTGCGATCGCGCCGCCGAACCGGTGAATCGCGGGCCCGCGCCGACGCGGCGCGCCGGCCGGGGCGCATACATAGGGCTGTCTGAAGGGTTCGCGGCCTCCCCGGGCCTCCCGGATTCCCCTCCGGCCCTCCGGCCGCGCCCCTGCTCACCCCCCACGGATGCGATCTCGACCATGGCCCACCACATACGACTGCGCACGGCGCTGCTGTTCTCCACCCTGTTCGGTCTCGCCGTCGGGTGCTCCGGCCTGGACGACGGGGCGGATCGGCGCGCCGCGCCCCCGCCGGCCGGGGCCCGCCGCGGGTTCACCCTGCTGGCCACCGGCGATCTGCTCATCCACGCCTCGGTGATCCGGCAGGCCCGCGCGGACGCCGGGGGTGAGGGCTATGACTTCCGCCGGATGCTCGCCGGTGACCGGGACCTGGTCTCCCGCGCCGACCTGGCCCTCTGCCATATGGAGACGATCACCGGCCGGAAGGACGGGCCGTTCAGCGGCTATCCGGCCTTCAAGAGCCCGCCGCAGGTCTCGGCGGCGGCCCGGAGCCTGGGCTACGACTCCTGCTCCACCGCCTCCAACCACACCCTGGACGACGGACCGGAGGGGGTCGGCCGCACCCTCGCCGCCATGGACGGGGCCGGGCTGGCGCACGCCGGATCGGCGCGCTCGGCCGCGGAGGGCCGGGCGGTGACGATGCTCCGGGCCGGCGGCGCCAAGGTCGCCCAGCTCGCCTACACCTACGGCACCAACGGCATCCCGGTGCCGGACGGCAAGCGCTGGCTGGTCAACCTCATCGACCCGGCGCGCATCGTCGAGGACGCCCGCGCCGCCCGCCGGGCCGGGGCCGAGGTGGTCGTGGTGAGCCTGCACTGGGGCACCGAGTGGCAGCAGGCCCCGGACGATCTCCAGCGCTCGGTGGCCCGGGAGCTCACCGCCTCGACGGCCGGCGGACGCAAGGACATCGACCTGATCATCGGCACCCACGCGCACATACCCCAGGCGTACGAGAAGGTGAACGGCACCTGGGTGGTCTACGGCCTGGGCGACCAGATCGCCGGCGTCATGCCCGACCCGCGCGGGCAGATGGGCTCCGCCGCCCGTTTCACCTTCGCACCGCCCACCGCGGCCGGCCGGTCGTGGACGGTGGCCCGGGCGGAGTACATCCCGCAGATCGTGGCCAACGACCCCATCGGGGTGGTGAACCTGCCCCGGGCGCTGCGCGAGGACCCGGACAACGCCCGATACCGCGAGGCGCTGCGGACCATCAAGGACGCGGTGCTCAGCCGGGGCGCCGCCAAGGACGGACTGATCATGGGGGGCTGACCCCGCGGCGCGGCGTACATCGAGCCGCCGTGCGGCGCGGCACCGAGGAGAACCCCGCCGAGCAGGAGGAGCCCAGAGGGCGCGGCTACCGGCCGGCCCGCCGAGACCGTACGGCCCCCAGCGGCCGGAGTGCCCGGCGGAGGTCTCAGCGCCCGGGCCGTTCGGCGGACCGCTGCCGGCTGACATGGCGGCGGGCCCAGGCGGGCAGGACGAACCACCACAGGACGAACCAGGCCACCATGGCCGCGACCAGCCATGCGGCGAGGGTGTCGCGCACCACCAGACGCAGGATCAGCAGCAGCGCGCAGGCCATGGTGCACAGCAGCAGCACCAGTGCCAGCAGGGTGAGCCGGGACGCCCAGACGACCGTCTCGGGCTTGACCCGCAGGCCGGTGAGGAGCCGGTGGAAGGAGACCGGGCCGATGAGCACGCCGGTGGTCGCCGCGCCGAACAGGACCGTGATCACGTAGATGGTGCGGTCGGTGTGCGACAGCTGCGGGAAGCGCTGCTGGAAGACGACGGTCAACAGGAAGCCGAACAGCACCTGCACCCCGGTCTGGGTGACCCGCAGCTCCTGCAGGATGTCCCCCCAGCGGCGGTCGGCCCGCTCCTCGGGGGACTCGTCCCGGCCCCGCCGCGGGTGCCCGGGAGCCGGGGCATCGCCGGGTGGGTCGGTTCCGTTCGCCATCGTGGCGCCTCTCCTCCTCGCCGTTCCTGGGGAGTCACCCGCCCCCGATCGCCGGGGGCCGCCCGCCCAGGCTCGCGCCCGCCGGCCGCGAGCACGAGCCGGGCCGCGCCATCCGGGGGTCGGCCGCCCCCGCGGCGACCGCCGGTCAGCCGTCGGCCGGTACGCCCGCGGCCTCCCGCAGCCGGGTGCCGAGGTCCGCCAGATGGTCGACGAGGACCGCGGGCGTATGGACCGTGAAGGCGCAGTCGACCAGGGCGAGCCGTA
This sequence comes from Streptomyces palmae, assembly GCF_004684805.1. Taxonomy (GTDB): domain Bacteria; phylum Actinomycetota; class Actinomycetes; order Streptomycetales; family Streptomycetaceae; genus Streptomyces; species Streptomyces palmae. The sequence goes on along the minus strand of NZ_SRID01000011.1, from coordinate 28,834 downwards.
CCGCCAGCCACTCCAGCGAGTCGGTGGCGGTGGTGCGCAGCCGGCAGGAGAGGCGGCCGGTGGGTTCCGGGACGCCCAGCGTCGCGGGCAGCCGGGCGGCGACGAACTCCGCCGGGGCCGCGAAGCTGACGTCCAGCTCCAGATCGGGCTGGAGCCGGGCCAGGGAGCGGCTGACGAACTCCGCCGCGCCCCGGCCGCCGGGGAGTTCGCGCGGGGTGAACCGGGCCCCGGTCGGGCACGCCTCGGTCACCCGGTCCACCCGGAAGGTGCGCCAGTCCGCGCGGTCCAGGTCGTACGCCACCAGGTACCAGCGGCGCCCGGTGGACACCAGCCGGTGCGGCTCGGCCTGCCGGCGGCTGGGGGTGCCGTCGCCCGAGCGGTAGTCGAACCGGAGCCGCTCATGGCCGGTGATCGCCGCGGCCATCACCGACAGGAGGTGCGGGTCCACGGTGGCCGCGTCCCCGCCGGCCGCCACCAGCGGGATGGTGGCCGCCTGCAAGGTGGCCACCCGGTGCCGCAGCCGGGCCGGCAGCACCTGCTCCAACTTGGCCAGGGCCCGTACGGACGCCTCCTCGATGCCCTCCACCGCGTGGCCCGCACCCGCCCGCAGGCCGACCGCGATGGCGACCGCCTCCTCGTCGTCCAGCACCAGCGGCGGCATGGCCTTCCCGGCCACCAGCCGGTACCCGCCGTCCGCGCCCATGCTGGCCTGCACCGGGTAGCCCAGCTCACGCAGCCGGTCGATGTCGCGCCGGATGGTGCGGCGGCTGACGCCGAGCCGCTCGGCGAGCTCGCCGCCCGGCCACTCGCGGGGGGTCTGGAGCAGGGAGAGCAGGTTCAGCAGCCGTGCCGGGGTGTCCGTCATGGCTCCAGCATGCCCGGGTTCTAGGACATCATCTGACCTAGATGGGGGTTAGCTTCTCGTTATGACTTCCGCAGCACCCCCGACCGACCGTCGCCGCTGGTTCGCGCTCGCCATCGTGATGACGGCGGCCTTCATGGACCTGGTCGACGTCACCATCGTCAACATCGCCATCCCCAGCATCGAGCGCGATACCGGCGCCTCGTTCAGCTCGATCCAGTGGATAACCGCCGGCTACGCCCTCGCCTTCGCGGCCGGTCTGATCACCGGTGGCCGGCTGGGCGACATCCACGGCCGCAAGCGGCTCTTCCTGATCGGTGTCGCCGGCTTCACCCTGGCGTCCGCGTTGTGCGGGTTCGCGGCCAACCCGGAGATGCTGGTCGCCTCCCGCATCCTGCAGGGTGCGGCGGCCTCGCTGATGGTGCCGCAGGTGCTCTCCATCGTGCACGCCACCTTCCCGGCACATGAGCGCGGCAAGGTGTTCGGCCTGTTCGGGGCGGTGGTGGGGCTCGGCGCGGTCTCCGGCCCGATGCTGGGCGCGCTGCTCACCCAGTGGAACCTGTTCGGTCTCGAGTGGCGGCCGATCTTCCTGATCAACCTGCCGATCGGGGTGGCGGGGCTGCTGCTGGGCCGCGCCTTCATCACCGAGTCCAAGGCACCGCGGGCGCTCCGCCTGGACCTGGTCGGTGTCGCCCTGGTGACCCTCGGGCTGCTGATGCTGGTCTACCCGCTGACCCGCGGCCGCGAGCTGGGCTGGCCGCTGTGGGGGTACCTGTCGATGGTCGGCAGCCTGCTGGTGCTGGCGGTGTTCGCTGTGTACGAGCGCCACAAGGCCCGCAGGGACGGCTCTCCGCTGGTGGAGCTGGACCTGTTCCGGGTCAAGAGCTTCGCCGCCGGCATCGCGGTGCAGCTGACCTTCGGGGTGGCCTGCGGCATCTTCTTCCTGGTCTGGACGCTCTACATGCAGGTCGGGCTCGGCTGGAGCCCGCTGCGGGCCGGGGCGACCGGCATCCCGTTCTCGCTGGCGGTCTCGGCCGCGGCGGGGATCTCGGTGCAGAAGCTGGTGCCGCGGTTCGGCCGCCGGGTGCTGCAGGCGGGCGCGCTGCTGATGATCTGCGGCCTGCTGCTCTACATCTGGGAGGCCGGCCACTACGGCACCGGCATCAACCCCTGGCAGATGATCCCGCCGCTGCTCCTGATGGGCGCCGGCATGGGGCTGATCGTCGCGCCGCTGACCGACGCGGTGCTCTCCGAGGTGCCGCGCGAGCACGCCGGTTCGGCCTCCGGGCTGATCAACACCACCCAGCAGATGGGCAACGCGCTCGGGCTGGCGCTGGTGTCGGTGGTCTTCTTCGGCACGGTGGACGAGGACCGGCTGAAGGCCGTCCCCCAGGAGACCGGCCGCACCTTCGCCGACGCCTTCCAGAACTCGCTGTGGTGGGTGGCGGGTGTGCTGGCGTTCATCCTGCTGCTGATGGTCGCGCTGCCGGCCCGCCCCAAGCAGCACCTCGAGGGCGCGGACGATCAACTCGATGAGACTCCGGCCCCGGCCCCTGCCGCGGACGCCGTCCCGGCACCGGACGCCGCCGGGCGGCAGTCGCCCGCCGAGCAGCTGCCGGAGCCCGTCGCCTGAGCAGCGCTCCACCCGTGCGGGGGCGGCCCGAAACCGGGCCGCCCCCGCGCGTCTCTCCTCCTCCGGGGCGAAACGGGCGGCCAGGTCTCCGGCGCTCGGCATCCGCACCCCGGGGCCGACCCCGGCGTCCAGCAGACCGGGGAAGAGCCGGTAGAGCCCACCCCGCTCCCAACGCTGTGCGGGCGGTCGCCGGCCGGTTGGTGATCGTATGTCGGCGCTCAGGCCCCGACGGTCCCGTCCACGCCCTCGCGCAGCAAGTCGGCGTGCCCGTTGTGCCGGGCGTACTCGTGGATCAGATGGTGCATCACCAACCGGAGTGAGACCGTCTCGCCCCAGCGCGGCTGGTAGCCGGTCACCTCCAGCGACTCGGCCGCCGCCTCGATCCGGCGCGCGTGCTCGACCTCGGTCCGCCAGGCGTCGAATGCCTCGGTACGGGAGGCTCCGTCGGCGTCGTAGGCCGCCTGGAAGTCGCCCTCGGCCGACCAGACCAGCGGGATGTCCTCGCCGTTGATCACTCTGCGGAACCAGGTCCGCTCCACCTCGGCCATGTGGCGCACCAGTCCGAGCAGGGAGAGCGTCGAGGGGGGCATGGACTGGCGGCGCAGTTGCTCGTCGTCGAGTCCCTCGCACTTCATGGCGAGGGTGGCCCGGTGGAAGTCCAGGAAGGCGCGCAGCGTCTCGCGCTCTCCCGCGAGCAGGGGCGGCGCGATGCGTTCGGTGGTCACCTGGGGTCCCTTCGACGTCGTCCCCGGACCCGGACTCAGGCCCCGGCACACGGAGTTCGGCCGGTCCTCGGGCGGACCGGCCCCGTGCGGCCCCGAGCGTACGTCAGCGGTGGGGACCGGCCCCGCCCCACCCGGTGGTGCGGGGCCGCACGCCGGGTTCCGCTTCCCGGGGTGCTCGCGGCCGTTTCGGCACCCGGGAGCCGGTACCGGCCCTGCCACCGCCCGCCCGAGGAATCCCCCGGGGGCCGGCTTCCGGCGCCCGAGGCCCCTGCCGGAGGCCCCTGCCGGAGGCCCCTGCTGGAGGCCGCTGCCGGAGGCCGCTGCTGGAGGCCGCTGCTGGAGGCCGCTGTTAGCCTGTGCCGATGCCGAAAACAGACAAGGTGCGCCGCCGCTGAGAGCGGCGGCGCTCACCCCCGGTTCTCGCCGCCGCTCCTGACCATCGGCCAGGAGCGCCCTCGTGGTGCTCGGATTCCTTTGTTCCGGAGCACACTCTTGTTCGTCTTGTCTGTTCGTCAACGCCGGCGTGTCCTGGTGGCCGCCCTGATATCCGACGCGGTGTTCCCGCTCGCCATCACCGGCGCCACCGCGGTCGTCCCCGAGGTGACCGCGCAGGTGCCCGGTCCGGGCGTGCTGGGTCCGTGGATCGTCCTCGCCTACAACGGGCTGTTCGCCGCCGCCCTGCTGCTGGCCGGGGCGATCGCGGACCGCTCCGCCCGCACCCGCTTCTTCGCCGCCGGCAACATCGTGGTGGCATCCACCGGGATCCTCTCCGCGCTCGCCCCGGACCTGGTGTCGCTGGTGGCCCTGCGCACGCTCGCCGGAGTGGGCGCGGCGATGTGCGCCGCCGGTGGATCGTCGATGGTCCTCGCCGTGTACCCGCCGGAGGAGCGGCGGCGGGTGTACGGCTACGCGGGCGCCGTGCTGGGCAGCAGTCTGGCGCTGGGGCCGGTCGTCGCCCAGGCCCTCATGGCGGTCGGCGGCTGGCCCCTGGTCTTCGTCGTACCGGGCTCCGTCGCCGCGCTCGCGGCCGTGGCCACCCTCGGGCTTCCGGGCCTGCGCGGCCCCGAGCCGTCCGAGGACTTCGACCGGGCCGGCGCCGTCCTCTTCGGGCTGACCGTCGCCGCCGTGGTGACCGCGTTCGGGCTGGGCTTCGGGGCGGGCGTCCCGTGGTGGGCGCCGAGCGGGCTGATCCTCGCCGCGGCGGTGAGTGCCACCGCCCTGATCCGTGCGGAGCGGCGCGCGTCCAAGCCCGTGATCCCCATGGACCTGCTGCGGATCCCCGCCTACCGGGCGTACGCCCTGGCGACCGGGGCCTTCATGGGGATGCTGGTGGTGGGCCTCACGGTGCTCCCCCGGCTGGGCTCGCTGCGGAGTGTGGGCCCGGGCGAGGCAGCGGTCATGCTCGCGCTGCTCACGGCTCCCTCGACGGTGCTGCCGCTCCTCGCCGCCCGGCTCGCACGTCGGCTGGCACGGCAGCTGGTGACCTGCGCGCTGTTCGCCTGCACCGCCACTGCGGCCGTCCTCCAGGTGACCGGCGACCGCGCCGCCCTGTTCGCCGCGGCCGGGGTGATCGGGCTGTCCTTGGGGCTGACCGAGGGCGTTCCGGACGGGCAGGCGCTCAGATATGTGCCCGCCCAGCGCGGAGGCGCCGGCGCCGCGCTGTTCAGCACCGCGCGCATGAGCCTGGAGACGGTCACCCTGGCCGCTGCCACCGGGGTGATGGCGGCCCTCGGCCCCGCGTCCGGAATGGCGGTCGCCGGCGCCGTGTGCCTGGTCGCCGCCCTCGTCGTCCGGCAGGCCGTCCCCTCTCGCGACGCGTAGGTCCCGTCCCGGACGGCCACCGCATCGCTCCGGTGGCCGTCCGGGCCCGAGACGGGGCATCGAGCGCGCCGGTCGAGGGAGCGGGCATGGGCTTCCCCGCCCATGGCGCGGGCGGAGGGTGTATCGTGAGCGGATCTGGCAGCGGATCAAGGAGATTCCGACGTGGTGGGTGAAGACGACATCTCGGGGTGAGCCCCGGGTAGGCAGGCCGCCGGCTGGTGCATGAGGGCATCGGGGCGGTCATCTCGTCGTCCCCTGATTCCGTCCTCTGGGTAGAGCCCTGATCGGGCGCCCGTCTCCTTGTACGAGGTCTTTTCCATGTCTCTCGCCTCCATCACGTGCACCAACCTGTCCTTTTCCTGGCCCGACGACACTCCCGTCTTCGAGGACCTGTCCTTCACCGTGCCCAGGGGCCGGACCGGCCTGGTGGCGCCCAACGGCTCCGGCAAGAGCACCCTGCTCAAGCTGATCGCCGGTGACCTGCGCCCCTCCTCCGGCGCGGTGTCCGTCTCCGGATCCCTCGGCTACCTCCCGCAGAACCTGCCGCTGGCCGCGGACCTCACCGTGGCCGAGGTCCTGGGGGTCGCCGAGGTGATCCGGGCACTGAACGCGGTGGAGTCGGGCGATGTCGCGGAGGAGCACTTCGCCACCATCGGCGACGACTGGGACATCGAGGAGCGCACCCGGGCGCAGCTGGACCGGCTCGGCCTCACGGAACTCACCCTCGACCGCGGCCTGCGCACCCTCAGCGGCGGGCAGATCGTCTCCCTGGGCCTGGCGGCCCAGCTCCTCAAGCGGCCCGATGTGCTGCTGCTGGACGAGCCGACCAACAACCTCGACATCGACGCCCGGCACAAGCTCTACGACGTGCTGGAGGAGTGGTCGGGCTGCCTGCTGCTGGTCAGCCACGACCGCGCGCTGCTGGACCGGATGGAGCGCATCGCCGAACTCGACCGCGGGGGGCTGCGCCTGTACGGCGGCGACTTCACCGCCTATGAGGAGGCCGTACGGGCCGAGCAGGAGGTGGCCGAGAAGAACGTCCGCAACGCCGAGAAGGAACTCAAGCGGGAGAAGCGGGAGTTGCAGCAGGCTCGGGAGCGTGCCGAGCGGCGGGCCGGCAACGCCTCCCGCAACCTCAAGAACGCGGGTCTGCCCCGTATCTTCGCCGGGAACATGCAGCGGGGCGCGCAGGAGTCGGCGGGGCGCGCGGGGCAGATGCACGCCTCGCGGGTCAGTGCGGCCAAGAACCGGCTGGACGAGGCGGAGCGCGCGGTCCGCGACGAGCAGCGCATCACGCTGGACCTGCCCGACACCAACGTGCCGGCGGGCCGCAACCTCTTCCTCGGCCAGGGTCTCCAGATCGGTCGCGGCGAGCGCGCCCTCTTCGGCACGGAGGGCGTCGACCTGACGGTCCGGGGGCCCGAACGCATCGCGCTGACCGGCCCCAACGGCGCCGGCAAGACCACGCTGCTGCGCCTGCTCGGCGGCGACCTGGCGCCGGACGCGGGGGAGGTCAGGCGGGCCGATGGCCGGGTCGCCTACCTCTCGCAGCGGCTGGACCTGCTGGACGCCGACCGGAGCGTCGCCGAGAACTTCGCCGTGTCCGCCCCGCACCGCACCGAGGCGGAGCGGATGAACCTCCTGGCCCGCTTCCTGTTCCGCGGCGCCAAGACGCGGCTTCCGGTGCACGCGCTCTCCGGCGGGGAACTGCTGCGCGCCACCCTGGCCTGTGTGCTGTGCGCCGAGCCGGCCCCCCAGCTGCTGCTGCTGGACGAGCCGACGAACAACCTCGATCTGGTCAGCGCCGGGCAGTTGGAGAGCGCGCTCGCCTCCTACCAGGGTGCTTTCGTCGTCGTCAGCCATGACGAGCCCTTCCTGGCCCGTATCGGCGTCCAGCGGTGGCTGCGGCTGGCCGACGGCACGCTCACGGAGGTGGGCGCGCCCCAGGAGTGACGCCGCGGGGCGGGCCCGCCCCGGCCACCAGTCGGGCCGGGGCAGGGCCGCCCGGTCAGCCCCTTCGCCACTGAACGCCGGGGCGGCTCGCGGCCCGGGCCGGGGGCGTCCGCCGTGCGGCGGATCGCGGCCCGGTGGGCGCCGGGCCGTCGGGGCTGCCCGCCCGGGGACGGTCCGGTGGCGACGGGAACCTCGGTCGCGGGCCATCCGGCGGCGAGGACCGCCGCCCGCCCGTGCGGCCTTCCGGTGAGCCCGGCGGCGTGCCATGCCTCCCCGAACCGTGTTGGGCCGAACGGAGCAGTGGCGGTTTGGGCCCGGCGCCGACAGGGCTACAGAGCACACGCCCGCAGTTGGGCCTGCCCGAGGAGACCCGATGGTGCAGTTGGACCGAGCGCGGCCGGACCCGGGAGCCGAGCCGGACCCGGACCGCCGGTACCGGACCGGTGTCCGGATCAGGGAATGGCTGACCACCACCGACCACAAGACCGTGGGCAATCTCTATCTGGTCACCGCCTTCGCCGTCTTCCTGTTCGGCGGGGTGATGGCGATGCTGATGCGGGCCGAGTTGGCCCGGCCGGGCCTCCAACTGCTCTCGAACGCGCAGTACGACCAGATGTTCACCTTGCACGGCACGATCATGATGCTGCTGTTCGCGACGCCGATGTTCGCCGGGTTCGCCAACGCGATCATGCCGCTGCAGATCGGCGCCCCGGATGTGGCCTTCCCCCGGCTGAACGCCCTGTCCTACTGGCTCTACCTGTTCGGCGGGCTGATCGTGGTCTCCGGCCTGGTGGTGCCCGGCGGAGCCGCCGCCTTCGGCTGGTTCGCGTACTCCCCGCTCACCAGCGCGGTGTACTCCCCCGGCGCCGGTGGCGATCTGTGGGTCATGGGGCTGGTGCTCTCCGGGCTCAGCACCACGCTGAGCTCGGTGAACTTCGTGGCCACCATCGTCTGCCTGCGCGCCCCGGGGATGACGATGTTCCGGATGCCCATCTTCACCTGGAACATCCTGTTCACCTCGATCCTGGCGCTGCTGGCCTTCCCGGTGCTGACCGCGGCGCTGCTGGCGCTGGAGGCGGACCGGAAGTTCGGGGCGCGCATCTACGATCCGGCCAACGGCGGGGCGCTGCTCTGGCAGCACCTGTTCTGGTTCTTCGGCCATCCCGAGGTCTACATCGTGGCGCTGCCCTTCTTCGGGGTGGTCACCGAGATCGTCCCGGTGTTCAGCCGCAAACCCGTCTTCGGCTACACCGGGATGGTCGGGGCCACCATCGCCATCACCATGCTGTCCGCGGTCGTCTGGGCGCATCACATGTTCGCCACCGGGGCGGTCCTGCTGCCGTTCTTCTCCCTGATGTCCTTTCTGATCGCGGTGCCCACCGGGGTGAAGTTCTTCAACTGGATCGGCACCATGTGGCGCGGCAGCCTGTCCTTCGAGACCCCGATGGTGTGGGCCGTGGGCTTCATGGTGACCTTCCTGCTGGGCGGACTGAGCGGGGTGCTGATCGCCTCGCCGCCGCTGGACTTCCACACCACCGACAGCTACTTCATCGTGGCGCACCTGCACTACGTGCTGTTCGGCACGGTGGTCTTCGCGATGTTCGGCGGCTTCTACTTCTGGTGGCCGAAGCTGACCGGCCGAATGCTGGACGAGCGGTTGGGGAAGATCCACTTCTGGCTGCTGTTCGTCGGCTTCCAGACCACCTTCCTGGTCCAGCACTGGCTGGGTCAGCAGGGCATGCCGCGCCGCTACGCCGACTACCTGGTCTCCGACGGCTTCACCACGCTCAACACCGTCTCCTCCATCGGGGCCTTCCTGCTGGGGCTGTCCACCCTGCCGTTCCTCTACAACGTCTGGCGCACCGCCCGGTACGCGCCGCCGGTCGAGGTGGACGACCCCTGGGGGTACGGCCGCTCGCTGGAGTGGGCCACCTCCTGCCCCCCGCCGCGCCACAACTTCACCGCGATCCCGCGGATCCGCTCCGACTCGCCGGCCTTCGCGCTGCACCATCCGGAGATGGCCGAGCACCCGGAGCGGTCCCTGACCGCCGGCGGTCCCCGTTCCGGTGCCCCGAAGGAGCGGCGCCCATGAAGCAGGAGGCCGCGCTCTTCGCGGGTGTCGCGCTGTTCTTCGTGATCAGCGACATCGGGTACGCGCTGTTCTCCGGCCCGGAGCCGGCCGGTACCGCGGCCCTGACGGTGGCCGCCCTGATGTCCTCGCTGATGAGCTTCTTCTACCTGGTGAACTACCGCAAACGGGGTCTTCGCCCGGAGGACCGCAAGGAGGCGGACATCGTGGAGCGCAGCGGGGTGCTGGCCTTCTTCCCGCCGTCCAGTGCCTATCCGGTGGCGACCGCGCTGGGTGCGGCGCTGACCGCGCTGGGGGTGGTCTTCGGCCTGTGGTTGTTCCTGATCGGGCTGGTCCCCCTGCTGTGCGGGGTGCTGGCGCTGGCCTTCCAGTACCTGGGGCACGAGGGCTGAGATCAGTCTTGGGTGTCCGCGGCCCGTTCGGTCGGTTCCGCGGCGTCCTGGGGCGCGGGCCGCCGGTCGACCGCGGGCCGCGGAAACTCCACCCGGTCGCGGTAGTACCAGCTGCTCAGCGCGGTGCGCAGGCGCTGCCGGCGGGTCAGCGGGCCGGCGTCGGCGGGCGGGCTCAGCGGCTCCGGCACCTCTCGGCCGATCAGCCGGGCGCGGTGCCGGGCGCCGAGGGGGCGGTGGGCCTCGGTCAGATGGCCGTAGGGGCTCTGCGCGACCATGCCGGTCTCCTCGCCCTGGGTCAGCAGCCGGCGCTCGTGCGCCTGCATCGCCAGGCAGATCCGTTTGGTGATCATGAAGGCGAGCGGCGGGCCGGCGAGTACGGCCACCCGCAGGATCCAGGTGAGGGTCTCGATCGACACTCGGAAGGTGTAGGCGATCACGTCGTTGCCGCCGGCGATCAGCAGCACCGCGTAGAAGACGATGCCGGCCACTCCCAGGCCGGTGCGGACCGGCCGGTCCCGGGGCCGGTCGCACAGATGGTGCTCCCGCGGGTCCCCGGTCACCCACTGCTCGAGGAAGGGGTAGAGGTACAGGGCCAGGAACAGCGCCGCGGGCAGCAGGACGGTGGGTACCAGGACGTTCCACATCAGGGTGTGGCCGGCCACCGTGTTCTCCCAGGGCGGCATGATCCGCAGTCCGCCTTCCAGGAAGCCCACGTACCAGTCGGGCTGGGCGTCGGAGGAGACCTGGTCGGTGCGGTAGGGGCCGTAGCTCCAGACCGGGTTGATCTGGGCGATCGCCCCCATCAGCGTCAGCGCCCCGAAGACCAGGCAGAACCAGCCGGTGGACTTCGCGGCGAACTGCGGGAACATCGGCTGGCCCACCACGTTGCGCTGGGTCCTGCCCGGCCCGGGCCACTGGGTGTGCTTGAGGTAGAAGACCAGCACCAGATGGGCGGTGATCAGCGCGATCAGCAGCCCGGGGATGAACAGCACATGGATGATGTACAGCCGCGGGAGGATGGAGTGCCCGGGGTAGGAGCCGCCCCACAGGAAGAAGCCGAGTTCCGTGCCGACCACCGGGATCGACATCACGATGGTGTTGGCGGTGCGCATCCCGGTGCCGGAGAGCAGGTCGTCGGGGAGGGAGTAGCCGCAGAAGCCCTCCAGCATGGCGAGCGCCAGCAGGGTCACGCCGATGACCCAGTTGCCCTCCCGGGGCCTCCTGAAGGCTCCGGTGAAGAAGATCCGGAGCATGTGCACCAGGATCGAGGCGACGAAGACCAGCGCCGCCCAGTGGTGCGTCTGACGGACCAGCAGCCCGCCGCGGACCTCGAAGCTGATGTGCAGGGTGGTGGCGTACGCCTGGGACATCCGCAGGCCGCGCAGGGGAGCGTAGGCGCCGTCGTAGATCCCGGTGGCCATGCTGGGGTCGAAGAACAGGGTGAGGTACAGGCCGGTCAGCACCAGCACCATAAAGCTGTACAGCGCCATCTCGCCGAGCAGGAAGGACCAGTGGTCCGGGAACGCCTTGCGGAGCAGCGCCCGTCCGCCCTCGGCGGCCGGCAGCCGGCGGTCGAGCGCGATGAAGCCCGCGGTGGCCCGTTGCCCGGCGCGCGCCCGGGGCGCCTCCTTTCGCTTGCCGAACAGCATGGACCACGCTCCCAGTCGCATCCCTCGGGTACGGCTGCCGCTCCGCACCGCGGCTTATGGGTAACCGAGGGCGCGGTGCGCCACCCGCGCCGGGCGGAGGATTCGCCGAATGGGGTACCCGGCGGCCTGCCGCGGGGTGGGCTCGGTCGGGCCGCACCGCGCTCGGCGGCCTCGGGGAGCGGCGAGTGCGCCTGACGGGCCGTCCGGTGGCGCCGTGGATCGGCGAGCCCGCCGGGGCCCGCGGAAGACCTTAGGCCCAGGGGGTGAAATCCCCGGCGGCCTGGGGAGTCGGCCCGTTTCCCGCCCGTCGCGGCGCGCCCGACCGCATACATTTCGTCATATATTCTCCGGCACCGCCGGGCGTGACCCCCGGCGCCCCGGCAGCCTCACACGCTCCCCAGCCCTGGCCTCTCGGTGGAGGAACCATGACAGCGACGGACACGGGCGCCCGGCTGGACGCCCCGCAGAGAACCCTGCTGGACCTGCTGGCCGGTGTCTCCGCCCGGGCCCCACGGCAGGTGCTGGTCCGCGCGCCGGAGGATGGCACGCCCATCACCACCTGGGAGTTCGAGGAGAACGTCCGGCGTGTCGCCAAGGGGCTGATCGCCGAGGGAGTACGTCCCGGGGACCGCGTGGCGGTGCTGGCGCCGACCGGCTACGAGTGGTTCGTCGCGGAGTTCGCGATCCTGGCCGCCGGCGCGGTGGCGGTACCGCTCTCGCCCGCCGCGCCCCCGGCCGAGCTGGCACGGATCCTGGACGAGTGCGCGGTGGTGGGGCTGTTCGCCCAGGCGCCCGGCCTGCTGGAGCGCGCCGCGCCGTTGCGCTCCCAACTGACCGCGCCGGCCCGCATCTGGCCGCTGACCGACGGCACCTTCGCCGAGCTTGGCGCCCGCGGGGCGGCGGTCCGGGAGCCGGAGCTGACCGGCCGACGGGCGGACACCGCGCCCGGGAGCCTGGCCGCCCTCCAGTACACCGCGGGCACCGGGGGTCGGCCCAAGTGCTGCCGGCTCACCCACGGCGGCCTGCTGGCCCAGGTCCAGGGCCTGGTCGCACGGCTCGGCCCGCCGGACCGGCTCGCCGACCGGGACGGCACCGCGCGCACCGTGCTCTCGCTCCCGCTCGCCGGAGCGTACGGCCGCGTGGCGCAGCTGGCCTGCCTGGCCGCCGGAGTGGAGATCAGCTACTGCCCCGACCCCCAGCGGCTCCCGGAGCTTCTGCGGGAGGTCCGCCCGACCCTGCTCCTGGGCGCCCCCGAGCTCTTCGAGCGGCTCTACGAGGCGGCCCGGATCTCCGCGCAGACCCGGGGCCGGGCCCGTTCCTTCGCCTCCGCGGGACAGCTGGCGACCGCGTTCAACCTGGCGCAGCAGCACGGCAGACCGGGGCTGAACCTCCGGCTGCGGCGCGCCGTGCTCAACCGGCTGGCGCTGGGCGAGCTGCGCGCGGGGCTCGGCGGCCGGGTACGCCTGGCGGTGTCCGGCGGGGCGCCGCTGGGCGAGCGGATGGCACGGGTCTGGCAGGGGGCGGGCGTTCCGGTCTGGGAGGCGTACGGTCTGAGCGAGGCCGGCGGGTTGGTCTCGCTGAACACGCCGGACGCGGGCCGGGTCGGGTCGGTCGGCAGGCCGCTGCCCGGCGTCGAGGTGCGGATCTCCGACAGCGGGGAGGTGCTGGTGCGCGGCCCGGTGATGTGCGCCGGGTACGGGACCGGTCCGCAGGCGGAGGCGTTCGGCGACTGGTGCGGCACCGGCGACACCGGATACCTGGACGCCGACGGCTACCTGTACCTCACCGGCCGCACCGAGGAGCCGGTGATCGCCGGCTACCGCAGGCCCACCGTGCCCGCCCCGCTGGACGACCGGGTGCACGCCCAGCGGCAGCAGGCGGTCCCGGTCGAGGGCGGTCTCCGCCCCGGCACATGACCCGGCGCGGGGCTCCGCGCGCCCCGCGCCGGGTCGCGCCCCCGCGGGGTGGTCAGCCGGTGGTGGGGCGCGGGACGGGCCAGGTCGGGTGGAACTCCACGATCTCGGCCGTCGCCGCACCGCGGGCCACGAACGGGTCCGAGGCGAGCGCGGCCTCGACCTCGGCGCGGTCGCCCTCGACCACCATCAGGCCGCCGGTCCGCGGTTCCAGGCGGCCCGCCAGCCGCACCATGCCGCGGGCGAAGAGGCCGTCGGGGTTGGTGTAGTGCGCCTCCTTGAGCTCGTCGATCACGTCGAGCGGGGCGATGTAGGTGAGTGTGATCAGGAACATGACCTCAGCCAAGCACCCGGGCCCTCCGTCGCGCCAAGACCAGTTCCTCACCCTGCCATAGGATGAGCCCTATAGCCGCAGGTGGAGGTGGGTGTGCAGTGGGTGCGTACGGACTCGGTGGGCCGGATGCGCTGTCCGGGGTGGAGCTGCGGCAGCTGCGCGCCTTCGCGGTGGTCGCGGAGGCGGGCACCGTCACCGAGGCCGCCCGCCGGCTGCGGGTCGCCCAGCCCAGCCTGAGCCAGCAGATCGCCGGACTGGAGCGGCGGGTCGGCGCCACGCTGTTCCACCGCGGGCCGCGGGGTGTGGAGTTGACCGAAAGCGGGCGGGCGCTGCTGTCCGGCGCCCAGCGCGCCTTCGCCGAGCTGGAGGCGGCGCTGACCGCGGCGCGCGGTACGGCTCCGCCGGTCCGGATCGGGCTGTGCCACGGCGTGCCGGACCGGACCCTGGACCTGGTGGAGGAGCTGGTCGCCGGCGCACGGCCGGCGGAGCCCGGCTACGAGCAGCTGACCACGGCCGAGCAGGAGGCCCGGCTGCGCGCCGGGGAGCTGGCCCTCGGTGTGCTGCGACTGCCCGTGGCGGAGGCGGGCCTGCGGCTGCGCACCCTCGGCGAGTTCCCGCTGGGGGTGGTGCTGGACCGCGCCCATCCGCTGGCCGGACGGTCGGCCCTGGACTGGCCGCAGCTGGCCGGTCAGCGGCTGCTGTGGTTTCCGGCCGCACGGGCACCCGGCTACGCGGCCGCGCTGCTCGGGCACCTCGCGGAGCGGGGCTGGACGCCGGAACTCACCGTGCCCGAGAACGCCGGGCACACGCTGTTCCGGCGCGCGCTGCGCGGCCGGCGCGACCTGGTCGCCCTGCGTCCGCGGCACACCGCCGAGGACGACCCGCTGCTGACCTGGCGCCCACTGCCCGATCCGTTCCACGAGACCCTGGCCCTGGCGGCCCTCGCGGACGGCCCCTGGGCGCGGCTGCTCGGTGGGTGACCGCGCGGCACGGCGAGGCCGGTCGGCCGAGCGCCGTCCACTCGGCGGGCCCGGCCGGTCGGCGGACCCCGCCGTGCCGCATCCGCGCCGTCAGGCGAGGGTGACCAGGTCCCGGTACTCCTCGCTCCACAGGTCCTCGTCGGCGTCCGGCAGCAGCAGGACGCGTTCGGGGCGCAGGGCGTCGATGGCGCCCTCGTCATGGGTGACCATCACGATCGCCCCCGGGTACGAGCCGACCGCGGCCAGCACCTCGTCGCGGGAGGCGGGGTCGAGGTTGTTGGTGGGCTCGTCCAGCAGCAGCACATTGGCGCCGGAGTGGACCAGGGCGGCCAGCGCCAGCCGGGTCTTCTCGCCGCCGGAGAGGACCTCGGCCCGCTTGTCGGCGTCCTCCCCCGAGAACAGGAACGCGCCGAGCACCCGCCGCACCTCGCCGTCGGTCAACTGGGGTGCGGCGGCGGCCAGGTTCTCCCGGACGGTTCGCTCCCGGTGGAGGGTGTCGTGCTCCTGGGCGAAGTACCCCAGGCGCAGCCCGGGTCCGTGCACCACCCGCCCGCCGTCCGGCCGCTCGGCGCCGGCGAGGATGCGCAGCAAGGTGGTCTTGCCGGCCCCGTTGAGCCCCAGGACCACCAGTCGGCTGCCCCGGTCCACGGCCAGGTCGACGCCGCGCAGCACCTGGTGGCCGCCGTAGGACTTGGCCAGGCTGACCGCGCCGAGCGGCATCCGTCCGCAGGGCGCCGGTTCCGGCAGCCGGATGCGGGCGGCCTTCTCGGTGCGTCGGGCCGGCTCCAGGTCGGCGAGCATGCGGTCGGCGCGCCGGGCCATGTTCCGGGCCGCCGTGGCGGTGGCCACCCGGGCCCGCATCCGGTCCGCCTGCGCGTGCAGCGCCGCCGCCTTGCGCTCGGCGTTCGCCCGCTCCCGGGTGCGGCGCCGCTCGTCGGCCGCGCGCTGGGCGAGGTAGGTGTGCCAGCCGGTGTTGTGGACGTCGAGGGCGGCGCGCTGCGGGTCGAGGTGCCAGACCCGGTTGACCACCTCGGCCAGCAGCGCGGCGTCATGGCTGATCACCACCAGGCCGCCCCGGCGGGTGGCGAGGAAGCGGCGCAGCCAGGCGACGGAGTCGGCGTCCAGGTGGTTGGTGGGCTCGTCCAGCAGCAGGGTGCCACTGTCTCCGGCGAACAGGATGCGGGCCAGCTCCACCCGCCGCCGCTGGCCGCCGGAGAGTTCGCCGAGCGGTCGGCCCAGTACCCGGTCGGGAAGGCCGAGCCCGGCGGCGACCCGGGCGGCCTCGGCCTCGGCCGGGTAGCCGCCGGCGGCCTGGAAGTCGGCCTCCGCCCGGGCGTAGGCGTTCATGGCCCGGTCCAGGGCGGCGGGGTCGGCGGCGGCCCGCGCCATCGCGGCCTCGGCGGCGCGCAGCGCGTGCAGGGCGCGGTCCAGGCCGCGGGCGGACAGGATTCGGTCGGTGACGGTGGCGGCGGGGTCCGCGGCCCGGGAGTCCTGCGGCAGGTAGCCGACGGGCCCGGTGCTGGTGATGGTCCCGGCCGCGGGCCTGGTCTGCCCGGCCAGCGCGGTCAGCAGGGTGGTCTTGCCGGCACCGTTGCGGCCGACCAGGCCGATCCGGTCGCCGGCGGAGACGGTGAGGGAAAGGTCGGACAGCAGCAGGCGGGCGCCCGCGCGCAGCTCGAGGCCGCGAACAGTGATCATGGAATGACGCTCCGAAACAGCGAAAGGACACACTTCTGGCGTGGAAGCGGGTCCTTGGCTAGGAAATTCGGGGCGTTGACATGGCGGCAGGGTAACCACGGCCCGCGCTCGGCGGCCACTTGTTTTCCGCCGGGGCCCTGGGTGCGCCCCGGCGCGGTCGCCGGGTACGGCGCCCCGGTCGGCCTGGCGCGCGGGCCGGCCGGGGTCGGTGCGGGCCGTCAGCCCAGCGGCGCCCGCTGGGGGGCTCGGGCCCTGGCGAGCAGGGCGTGCGGTTCGGCTCCGGCCTGGAGCCCGGGGAGCAGGAGCTGCCAGAGGTTGGCGAGCCGGTCCTCGATCAGCAGCCGGCTGTCCAGGGCGTCGGAGACGGTGTGCAGGCCGAAGAAGGCGGCGACCAGGCTGTGCGCGTCCCGGCGGGGGTCGCGGTCCGGGGCGAGGTCTCCCTCGTCCCGCGCCTGGGCGAGCATGCCCTCGACGGTCTCGATCCAGTCCGTGAAGGGCGGTGGCATGGTCACCGCGATGCCCTTCCGCTCGGCCCACAGCCGCGCTCCCGCGCGGACCACGATGTCGTCGCGGAACTCCCTGGCCACCGCGAAGCTCAGCCGCACCAACCGCTCCAGGGCCGGCGTGCCGGCCGTCTCATGGCGGGCGACCAGGCCGGGCCAGGTGGCGAAGTGCGCCTCCACCACCGCCAGTGCCAACTGCTCCTTGTTGGCGTAGTGGAAATAGATGGCGCCGCTGGTGCGGCCCGACCGTTCGCTGATGTCATTGATACTGGTTCCGGCGTACCCCCGTTCGTAGAACAGTTGAGCCGCCGCTTCCAGAAGAGCTCTACGCGTCGCTTCCGCACGCTCCTGCACGTATGTCCCCTCGTCTGGGCGTATGGGCTGTCGGGGGGAATCTACTGGTGCCGCCGGGACTTCACGATGCCCAGGCATGCGGAATCGGCAATGGTGTTATTGCCTTTAATTCATGATGCACACACGGCAGGCGGCACCGGACACCGGCGATTCCCGCTCCGGCTTGTTGAGCTGGTCGCGCACGGTCGAACGGGAGTTGGTGCACCGTGCGTCGGTGGCCGAGGTACTGCTGACCGATGTGCACATGTGCGGGCCCGGGGAATTCCTGGCCGCCGCGGCCTGGACGCGCTCGCACCCCACCTTTCGCCGGGGCCGCGACGATCGGCACAGCCCCTGGATGGTCGTGGAGACGCTGCGCCAACTCGGCATCTACATTCCGCTGCGGTACTACGCGGTGTCCGCCACCGCCCGCTTCCTGATCACCGATGTCGCCTTCACCCTGGACCCGGCGGCCGAGCCCCGGGCCCGGCAGGCGGCCAGCGAGATCACCTGCCGGGTGTCGGTCGACGGCGTCCGTACGCCCCGGGGCCGCCCCGCCCCCGCCGGACTGCGGATGCGGGCCCGCTTCTCGGTCGGCGGCCGGGCGTTCGCGGTGGCCTGGGGCGGGGCGCGCTTCGTGGACGCCGCCGCCTACGCGGTCCTGCGCGCCGGAGCCAGGACCGCTCCCCCCGGCGGGGCGCGCCGGCGGCCGCGGCCCGCGGCCGCGGGGGTGGAGTCGCCCGCCGACGTGGTGCTCAGCCTGGGGCGGACCGGCCCGCTGATGGATGCCGCCGACCCCCGGCACCCGTTCCTCTTCGACCACGGCAGCGACCATGTGCCCGGGATGGCCCTGCTGGAGGCGGCCCGGCAGGCCGTCGCCCTGCACAGCGCCGGGCATTTCACCCGACCGACTGCCTGTCATATGAAGGCACTGCGTTTTACGGAGCACTCGCCGCCGGCCCGTGTCGAATGCGTCCAACACGACCGGACCAGCGTCTTCCGTTTTCGTCAGGGTGATTCCGCGACGGCGGTCGGAGTGCTGCGTTACCGGTGAACCGTCACCCACATGTACGTATTGCGACGAGATTGCTCCACGAAATCCACGAACTCGCGTAACGTTCATTATGTTTCGGTTTCCGGGGACGTTCTCCGGCGGACAGCGGGAATCGCTGCCCGGGCCCGAACCTCCCCTGTCCGGTGCGTACCGGCCGATGCCGTACGCCATCAAGCGCCTCTTCGCGCCAGGGAAATCCAGTAGCCCTCCGGACGGCCACGAACCGGCGGTTCGCGTCGCTCTCCGTGGACTTCCGCACCCGAAAAGGAACGGCAGGCACATGACAGTTCATCGTATTCTCGACTGGGCGCCGAAGGCCATCGTCTTCGACTGCGACGGCACCCTGGTGGACACCGAGCGGCACTGGGTGGAGGCGCGCGAGCTGGTCCTGCGGGATCACCGGGTCACCCCCGACGCGGCGTTCGCGGAGAGCGCCAAGGGCCTGCACTACACGGAGTGCGGGGTGCTGATGGCGCGCATCGCCGAGCGGCCCGACCTCACCGAGGAGATGACCCGGCAGCTGCTGGAGAGGTTCCGGTCCCTGGTCGCCCAGGACCCGGCGGCCACCCCCGGGGCCAGGGAGCTGGTCACGGCCGCCGCCCGGTCGGTTCCGCTGGCGGTGGCGAGCAACTGCCCGCTGGACGTGGTGGAGTTCTGCCTGGAGTCCATCGGGCTCAGACGACGCTTCCAGCATGTCGTGGTACCGGCGGAGGGCATCGCACCCAAGCCGCATCCCGATGTGTACGCCATCGCCGCCCAGCGGCTGGGGGCCGACCCCGCCGACACCCTGGCGGTCGAGGACTCGTACTGCGGGCTCCAGGCCGCGCACCGGGCCGGTCTGCGCACCCTGGGCGTCGGCCGGCAGCCGGGTCAGGACGCCGTCGACCTGGCCGATCTGTGGGTGGACACCCTGGACGACGCCCGGGTCACCGCTTGGGCGGCACGTTGGACCGATGAGCCGGTGCCCGTCGGTCGGCCTCCCTCGGGTTCCCGCCCGGTGCCCCCGCCGAGCGGTCCGTCACCCGAGGAGATCCGGACGGTGACCGGTCACAGTGCCGCCTCTTCCCTGCCCGGCCGGCCCGGCTCCACCAGCTGAGCCCGCAGCGAGGTCACTCGTGCGTTGGCCGTGCTGAAGAAGAGGGCCACCCCGACCGCTCCCGGGTCGGGGACCCCTGAAGCGCGCTCACCCAGGTAGCTGGCCCTGCCTCGGTGGGCGCGCAACAGGGCGGTGCTGTGCACGCCCTGCCAGCTGCCCCGGGCCGCCGCGGCCAGCGCCTGGTCCGGCCGCGTGCCCGGCGGGCAGTGCCGCAGCTCCTCGACGGCCGGCACCAGGGCGTCGACCAGGGTCTTGTCACCCGGTTGGGCCTCGCCGACCCGCTGGATGGCCGCCAGCCCGGCCGCGGTGCCCGCCGCCAGGGAGTGGACGTCCAGGGCCGGACCCGCCTGGGCCACGGCGTCGGCGAGTTCCTGGAACAGCAGGCCGAACAGCGGTCCGCTGGTGCCGCCGACACCGTCCAGGAAGGTCCGCGCGGTCGCCTCCAGCGGCGCCGACGCGGGCAGCGGGCCGGCGGGCAGGGCCCGCAGCTCCCGCAGGGTGAGCGCGAGGCCGGTGCGCAGGTTGGTCCCGAAGTCACCGTCCCCCGCGCGCTGGTCCAGCCGGGTCAGTTCGGGCTCAGTGGCGGCGACAGACTCCGCGAAGCGCCGAATCCAGGCTCGGGTGTACGTCCCGTCGTATTCCATCTCGGCAGCTCCTGTCGCCGGTCTCCCTGCCCTGACCACGCCGGGGTGGCCGCGGGCGCGTCGAACAGCTCGACCACCTCGGTGTCGGCCGCGAGGAGGGTGAGGGAGAAACCTCGCATGTCCAAAGAGGTGGCGAAGTCGCCCACCAGACTGCGGGCGAGCACCGCACCGCGGCGGTCCAGGGCGGTGGCCAGCTCGTGGAGGACCGCGTACAGCTCCAGCCGGGTGGTCGATCCCAGCCCGTTGACCAGGGCGATGATCCAGGATCCGCGGCCCAGGCCGGCGGACTTGAGCACCGCGTCGGTCATCCGCCTGACCAGGGCGCGCAGCGGTTCCTGCCGCACCGACCGGTCGGCCCGCTCGCCGTGCAGGCCCACGCCGAACTCCAACAGGCCCGGGGTCAGCTCGAAGGCCGGCAGTCCGGTGGCGGGCAGGGTGTGGGCCCTGGAGGCCACCGCGATGCTGCGGCAGCGCTCGGCGAGCGAGGCTCCCAGGGCGGCCAGGCTCTCCAGGCCCCGGCCGCGGTCCGCCGCGGCCCCCAGGATCTTCTCGATCAGTACGGTGGCACCGGTGCCGCGCCGTCCCACGGCCACCGATTCCGACTCCGAGGCCAGGTCGTCGTCGACCACCACCCGGGCGCAGGGGATACCGCGGTGGGCGAGGCGTTCGGCCGCGATCCCGAAATTGATCTTGTCGCCGGTGTAGTTCTTGACGATGTGCAGGACGCCGTCCTCGCCGGCGACCGCGCACGAGGCCTCGAAGACCTGCCGGTTGTGCGGGGAGGCGAAGACCAGCCCGGGGCAGGCCGCGTCCAGCATGCCCGCTCCCACGAAGCCGATGTGCAGGGGTTCATGGCCGGAACCGCCGCCGGAGACCAGCCCCACCCGGCGGGCCGCCGTGGGCCGCACCGCCCGGATGAATCCGTGCTCCGCGTCGTAGGCGACGAGACCGCGATGGGCTCGGGCGAAGCCCGCGAGCGCGTCGGGGACCAGTGAGTCCGCTGCGTTGGCGAAATACAGGGCCATGGCCGCTCCTGAGTCCATGAATACCGCAGAGCTCGTGAGGCCGTTCCGTCGTAACGCCATGGTGCGGGCGCCCCCGGGCATCGGCAACTCGCACCGGTCTGACCTGGGGGTTCCGCGGTGTCCCCGCCGATCTTCGGCCCGAGGGGCCGCGGTCGCCCCGAGCAGGCCCGGCGGCGCCGGCCCGCATCGGGGCGGCCCGGTGGTTCCGTACCGCCGGACGGGGGACCGGCGCGCCGCGGCGGGCGGCGCCAACGGATCCGGGACCCTCGCCCCTTCCGCCACCTGCCGGACACGCCGCCTCCGGGGCCCTCGCCCCCACCGGCATCAACCCGACACGCCGGCTACCGGGCCTCACCCCCAACCGGCGCCAACCCGACACACCGGCTCCGAGGCATCGCGCCCCCACCGGCACCAACCCGACACACCGGCTCAGGGGCCTTGGCGGCCCCCATCGAGGTCTGCCGGGCACACCGCCCGCCGGGCTGGGCACGCCCGGGTGCTGCCAGGGCCCGCACCCGGCCCCGCCCGCGGGACCGGGTCCCCGAAACCGCCCCCGAGCCCGCGGCCCGGGGGCGGTCACTGGTGCCGCGGCCGCCGGGTCAGGCGGCGGTCCGGGCGCGGAACAGTCCGACGCAGCCGCGTACCACCAGGCGGTGGTCGGCGAAGTTCCGCTCCAACTGGGCGCGCAGGTCGTCCAGGTGGTCCTGCTCGTTGTGGAACACCCCCTTCTTGTTGAGGGAGCGCATCGCCGAGCGGCCGAGCCAGGACACCGGGACGCCCTCGGAGAGCACGGTGCTTCCGAACACCACGCCGCCCGGGCGCACCGCCGCGGCGGCGTGCTTGAGCACCACGCCCTTCTCCCGCAGGTTGCCCGGGATGCAGTGCAGCAGGTAGTTGAGCCCCACCGAGTCGAAGGAGGCGTCGGGCACCGGCAGCGGGTCCAGGGCGTTGGCCTGGATCTTGTCGACCCGGTACTGCGGCAGCCGCCGTGCCACGTGCTCGAGGGTGTGCGGGTTCAGGTCGCACAGGGTGATTTCCGGGTCGCGGGCCGGGAACCGGGTGTTCGCCAGCAGGTAGCCGCTGCCGACCCCGATCTCCAGGTGCCGGGCGCCGACGCTCGCCGCGTACAGCCGCAGGATCCGGCGGCCGGAGCAGCGCCAGGCCAGCGGTGAGGTGCCCTTGTAGACGACGGTGTCGTACCAGTCGAGCCGCCGCGGCAGGTAGGCGGCCTGCCCGTCCAGGACGTTCTGGTCCACGGCAGCGGCCGGGGCGGTTCGGTGTTCCTCGTTCATCGGTTCTCTTTCATCGGGGGTGAGTACGCGTTCGGGTGGCTCAGTCGCGGCCGGCGAGCCAGTCGCGGACCGCCCGCAGGGCGGAACCGCCGTGCTCGCCGAGCACGGTGAAGTGGTTTCCCGGCACGTCGACCGGGGTGTGGGGGGTCTCCCAGGTGGCGTGCCAGTCCTCGGCCGGGAAGCCGGGGAGCGGCTCCGCGGCCCGCAGGTGCAGGGTGGGCGTGGCGATCGGGCGGGGACGCCAGTCGGCGAACAGCCGGGAGTAGCCGCCCATCGCGGTGAGGGCCTCGTCGCCCCAGGACTCGCCGCCCAGCAGCATCCCGGCCCCGCCGTCCAGCAGCATGCGGCCGATCTCCTCGTGGATGCCGGGCAGTGCCGCGTGGCTGGGCCAGTGGCTGTCCAGCAGGACCACGCCGGCCGCGGGGGTGCCCTGGTCCTCCAGGTGCGCCGCCACCTCGTACGCGATCCAGCCCCCGGAGGAGTGGCCCAGCAGCACGCCGGGGGCGCCCTCGGTGATCTGCGCGATGTCGGCCGCGTGCAGCCGGACCAGGGCGTCCAGGTCGGCGGGCAGCCGCTCGCCGGCCCGGAACCCGGGCGCGGGCAGGGCCCACAGCTCCTGCTCGCCCCGGACGCCGGCGGCGAGCCGCGCGTACTGGTGGGCTCCGGAGACCCCGACGAAGGCGGGGAAGCACAGGACGCGCGGCCCGCCGGCCCCGTGGGACAGCCGGACCCCGCCGACGGCCCGGCCCGCCCCCTCGGGCGCGGTGAAGGTGCGCCGGAACCGGGAGGCGGTCTCCAGCAGCTCCTGGAAGGGGCCGAACTCGCCGAGTTCGCCCGCCCGGTGCATCAGGGTGCTCAGCGCGCCCTCCGGACCGGGATCGGTGCCGGTACCGGTACCGGTGTCCTCCGCGGCGCCCGCGGCCTCGGGCGGCTGGGGTGCCTGGGCCTGCTGGGAAGGTGCGGCGGCGGGCTCGGGGAGGTCGTCCGGCAGCTCGTCCAGTGCGGTGCGCAGCTGGTGGGTGAGGGCGGTGAGCGTGGGGTGTTCGAAGACCAGCGTGGCGGACAGCGGCAGGCCGGTGGCCGCGCGGAGGCCATTGCGCAGCTGGACCGCGGTGAGGGAGTCGAAGCCCAGCTCGGGCAGGCCCAGGCTGCTCTCGACCGCCTCGGTGTCCGGATGGCCGAGCACCGCGCTGATGTGGGCCACCAGCAGCTCGCGGACCAGCCGGTCCCGTTCCTCGGTGGAGCGGCCCACCAGGCACCTGCGCCAGGTGGCGGGCTCCTCGGCGTCCTCCGGCGCGGTGCCGGACCACTGCGCCTCGGCCGTGGGCGCCGGGGTGTGGACGCCGTCCAGCCAGTAGCGCCGCCGCTGGAAGGCGTAGCTGGGCAGCGCGACCCGCCGGGGTGCGAAGGGCGCGTACACCGCCTGCCAGTCCACCGGGGTGCCGCGGGTGTGGGCGTGGGCGAGGGCGGTGAGCGTGCTCTCGACCTCCGGCCGGTCGTCGCGGAGTACCGGTAGCGCGGTGGCGGTGCCGCTCTGGTCGGCCAGGCAGTCCTCGATCAGGCCCGACAGTACGGCGGTGGGGCCCAGTTCCAGGTAGGTGGTGACCCCCTCCGCCTCCATCCGCCGGATGCCGTCGTGGAAGCGCACGGTCTCGCGCAGATGGCGCACCCAGTGCTCGGGGGTGCTCGGGTCGGGGTCGGCGAGGTTGGATACCAGCGGGATGCGCGGGGCGTGGTAGGTGAGCCCCTTGAGGATCCGGCCGAACTCCTCCAGCACGCCGTCCATCAGCGGCGAGTGGGAGGCGCGCGGAATCCGCAGCCGGCGGGTCTTGCGGCCCTGCGCGGCGAGTTCGGCGGCGATCGCGGTGACCGTCTCGTCGTCGCCGCTGAGCATGGTGGCGTTGGGTCCGTTGATGGCGCCGATGTTGGCCAGGTGCTCGTGTCCGACCAGCAGCGGCAGCACCTCCTGCTCGGTGGCCCGGACGGCGTACATCGCCACATCGGTGGGGGTGGCCTCCAGCAGCCGGGCGCGGGTCACCACCAGGGTGCAGGCGTCCTCCAGGGAGAGCACCCCGGCCACATGGGCCGCGGTCACCTCGCCGGCGGAGTGGCCGCCGACCCGGTCGGGCACCACGCCCCAGGACTGCAGCAGCCGGGCGAGCGCCGTGCCGAGGGCGAACAGTCCGGTCTGGGCGTACACCATCTGGTCCAGTGCGGCCAGCGGCGAGCCCTCCTCGGCGAAGAGCACCTCCAGCAGCGGTCGCTCCAGGTGGTCGTCCAGCTGTGCGCTCACCTCGTCCAGGGCTTCGGCGAAGGCCGGGAAGGTGCGGTACAGCTCCTGGCCCATCTGCTGCCGCTGGCCGCCCTGTCCGGGGAAGAGGAAGGCGGTCCTGCCGCCGCCCGCGACCCCGCGCAGCACCGAGGCGGCGATGCCTCCGGAGGCCAGCGCCTCCAGCCCGGCGAGCAGCTCCTCCCGGTCGCCGCCGACCACGGCGGCCCGGTGCTCCAGGGCGGCACGGGTGGTGGCCAGCGAGTAGCCGAGGTCCACCGGGTCTACGGCGGGGTGGGCGGCGACATGGTCCCGCAGCCGTGCCGCCTGGGCGCGCAGCCCCCGGGCGCTCCGGGCGGAGACCGTCCAGGACACCGCCGCCGGCGCCGTGCGGTCGCCCGCGGTGCCCTCCCGGCCCTCGCAGCCGTCCGGGGCGGGCGGCTCCGGGACGTGCTCCAGGACGACATGCGCGTTGGTGCCGCTGACGCCGAAGGAGGAGACTCCGGCCCGCCGGGGCCGCTGGCTGTCCGGCCACGGTATGGACTCGGTGAGCAGCGACACCGCGCCCGCGGACCAGTCCACGTGCGGGGTGGGCTCGTCGACGTGCAAGGTCTTGGGGAGCACCCCGTGCCGCATCGCCATCACCATCTTGATCACGCCGGCGACTCCGGCGGCGGCGGCGGTGTGGCCGATGTTGGACTTGACCGAGCCCAGCCACAGCGGGCGGTCGGCGGGCCGGTCCTGGCCGTAGGTGGCGAGCAGCGCCTGGGCCTCGATGGGGTCGCCCAGGGTGGTGCCGGTGCCATGGGCGTCGACCGCGTCCACCTCACTGCCCGTCAGCCCGGCGTTGGCCAGCGCCTGCCGGATCACCCGCTGCTGGGAGGGGCCGTTCGGGGCGGCGAGGCCGTTGCTGGCGCCGTCCTGGTTGGTGGCGGTGCCGCGGATGACGGCCAGCACCGGGTGGCCGTTGCGGCGGGCGTCGGAGAGCCGCTCCAGCAGCAGGATGCCGGCGCCCTCGCCCCAACCGGTGCCGTCCGCGCCGGCGGCGAAGGCCTTGACCCGGCCGTCCGGGGCCAGACCGCGCTGCCGGCTGAAGCCGATGAACGCCTGCGGCGTGGTCAGGATGGTGACTCCGCCGGCCAGCGCCAGCGAGCACTCTCCGGTGCGCAGCGACTGCGCGGCCAGGTGCAGCGCGACCAGCGAGGAGGAGCAGGCGGTGTCGACGGTGACGGCGGGCCCTTCCAGGCCGAAGGTGTAGGCGATCCGGCCGGAGACCACGCTGGCCGCGGTGCCGGTCATCAGATAGCCCTCGATGCCCTGCGGAGCGCTCAGGGCGAGGGTGGTGTAGTCGTGGCCGCTGCAGCCGGCGAAGACCCCGGTCCTGCTGCCGCGCAGGCTCTGCGGGTCGATGCCGGCCCGCTCGAAGACCTCCCAGGAGGTCTCCAGCAGCAGCCGCTGCTGGGGGTCCATGGACAGCGCCTCGCGCGGGTTGATCCCGAACAGGGCGGCGTCGAACTCGTCGGCGTCCTTGATGAACGCGCCACGGGTGACATAGGTCTTGCCGGGGCGGTCCGGGTCGGGGTCGTAGATCGCCTCCTCGTCCCAGCCGCGGTTGTCCGGGAAGGAGGTGACGGCGTCCTCGCCGGCCGCCAGCAGCCGCCACAGCTCCTCCGGTGAGGCGGCGCCGGCCGGATAGCGGCAGGCCATGGAGACGATGGCGATGGGGTCCTGGTCGACCGGCCCGCCGGCCGCGGCGACCGGCACCTCGCCGCCGGCGGTCTCCGCACCGCCCTCGATCCGGGTCAGCAGCAGGCGGCCCAGGGCCTCGGGGGTCGGGTGGTCGAACACCACGGTGGCCGGCAGCCGCACACCGGTGGCGGCGCTCAGCCGGTTGCGGAGCTCCACGGCGGTGAGCGAGACGAAGCCCAGCTCGTTGAACGCCCGCCCGCGGTCGATGGGTTCGGTCCGGCCCAGGACCGCGGCGGCGTGCGCCTCCACCAGGTCGGTCAGCATCCGCGGCCGCTCGGCGGCGGGTCGCGCCGCCAAGCGCTCGCGCAGCTGGGCCGCCTGGGAGCCGAGCTGCTCGGCGGCCTCGTCCGACCGGGCCTCGGGCAGCGCGGCCAGCAGCGGGCTGGGCCGGGAGGCGGTGAACAGCGGGGCGAAGCGCGCCCAGTCGATGTCGGCGAGCAGCAGCGAGGCCGCCGGGCCGGTCGGTGTGGAACGCAGCGTGTGGAGCGCCGAGTGGACGGGCAGCGCGGTCCAGCCGCCGCCCGCCGCCTGGGCGGCGGGTTCGTCGGCCGTCCAGGGGCCCAGGGCCAGCGAGGCCGCCGCGGCCCCGCCCGCCCGGCGCCGCCGGGCCAGCGCGTCCAGGTAGGCGTCCACCGCGGCCTGGCGACCGCGCCCGGGCACGCCCAGGGTGCCGGCGCTGGAGGTGAACAGGACGAAGGCGGACAGCTCCCGGTCGGCGGTGAGCCGGTGCAGCTGCCAGGCGCCGGCCAGGGTCCGGCGCACCGCGAGGTCGGGGTCGGCCGGGTCCGGTGCGGTGCCCTCGCCGGTGCCGTCCACCGCGGTCGCGGTGTGCAGTACGGCGGTCAGCGGACGGTCCGCGGGGATCCGCGCCAGCAGTGCGCCGAGCGCCTCGGGGTCGGCGAGGTCGCAGTGGGCGGCGGTGAGTTCGGCGCCCTGTGCGGCCACCTCGACGTACAGCGGCTCCGGAAGGTCGGCCGCCCCCGGGGTGCGTACCAGCAGCAGCCGGGCGGCGCCGTTGCCCGCCAGCCAGCGGACCGCCTCGATGCCGAGTCCTTCGGGGCCGTCGGTGACCAGGACGGTGCCCTCCGGACGCCAGCCCTGTTCGGCCGGCGCGTCGGGGCGCGGGGCCCGTACCAGGCGGCGGACGTACAGGCCGGTGTCGCGCACCGCGAGCTGGTCCTCGCCGGTGGTGCCGGTGAGGACACCGGTCAGCCGGGTGAGCGCCGACTCGGCCGGCTCGGCCGGCAGGTCGAGCAACCCGCCCCAGCGCTCGGGGTGTTCCAGCGCGAGGGTCTGACCCAGGCCCCACAGCGCCGCCTGCTCCGGGTCGGCCGCCCCGTCCTGGTTCCGGACCGCCATCGCCTCCCCGGTGGCGCACCACAGCGGCGCGTCCAGCCCGGACTCGTCGAGCGCCCGCACCAGGGCCAGCGCGCGTTCGGCGGCGGGTGGCAG
Source organism: Streptomyces palmae (assembly GCF_004684805.1). Classification (GTDB taxonomy): domain Bacteria; phylum Actinomycetota; class Actinomycetes; order Streptomycetales; family Streptomycetaceae; genus Streptomyces; species Streptomyces palmae. The sequence continues at coordinate 1,368 of NZ_SRID01000011.1, read as the reverse complement.
CCCCGCCCCGGGCAGCGGGTCGGCACCGTTCGCGGCGGGCAGCAGCAGCAGTCCGCTCACCGGCGGCCGTCCCTCGGCGGCGGCGAGCAGCCGCGCGGCGAGGTCCGCCGGCCCGCTCCTGGCGCCGTCCTCCAGCAGGACCTCCGCCGCCTCGGCGCCGGCCCGGGTCAGGGCCGCCCCGATCGCGGCCGGCCACCGCGGGTCGGCTCCGGTGGGCGTGAGCAGCAGCCAGGTGCCGGAGAGTACGGAGGTGTCGGGGTCCTGGGTCCGCGTCCAGTCGACGCGGTAGCGCCAGGCGTCCGTCACGGCGCGGTCGCGGTGCAGACCGCGCCAGGCGGTCAGCATGGGCAGCACCTGGTCCAGCGCGGCGCGCTGCTCGGGGTCGGCGACGTCCAAGGCGGCGGCGAGCCGGTCGGCGTCCGCCTGGTCCACCGCCGCCCAGAACCCTGCCTCGGCCGGGGTGTCGGCCGCCGGGGTGCCGGCGGGTGCGGCAGTGGTCTCCACCCAGTAGCGCTGCCGTTGGAAGGCGTAGGTGGGCAGGTCCAGGTGGGCGGTGCCGGGCAGCAGCAGCTGCCAGTCCACCGGGAGGCCGTGGACATGGGCCTGGGCGAGCGAGGTCAGTACCCGTCGCAGCCCGCCCTCGTCACGGCGGAGCGAGCCGACCACGACGGCCGGTGCGCCGGCGTCCTCGGCGGTCTCCTCCACGGCCACGGTGAGCACCGGGTGCGGGGTGCACTCGACGAACGCGCCGTGCCCATCGGCCAGCAGCTGCCGGATGGTGGGCTCGAAGCGGACGGGCCGGCGGAGGTTGGTGTACCAGTACTCCGCGTCCATCACCGCGGTGTCCAACACCTCACCGGTCACCGTCGAGTGGAACGGCACCTCGGACGCCCGCGGCGCGATCCCCGCCAGGTCGCCGATCAACCGCTCACGGATCCGCTCCACATGCTCCGAGTGCGAGGCGTAGTCCACCGGAATACGACGGGCCCGCACCCCCACCGCCGTCTGCTCCTCGACGATCTCCTCGATCGCCCGCGCGTCACCGGCCACCACCGTCGAGGACGGACCGTTCAACGCCGCCACCGACAGCCGCCCGTCCCAGCGGACCAGCAGCTTCTCCACCTCCGCCACCGGAAGCGGCAACGAGGCCATCCCGCCCTCACCCGCGATCTCCAACAACGCCCGCGACCGCAAGGCCACCACCCGCGCCGCATCCTCCAGCGACAGGGCACCCGCCACACACGCCGCCGCGATCTCACCCTGCGAATGACCCACCACCGCCGCCGGCTCCACCCCCACCGAGCGCCACACCCGCGCCAACGACACCATCACCGCCCACAACGCCGGCTGCACCACATCCACCCGCTC
>NZ_SRID01000119.1 GCF_004684805.1 Streptomyces palmae | reverse complement strand
TCGACACCCTCAGAAGTGAATAAAAGATAGCCATACCGACCAGGCTCCCACCGGTACCGACCCCACCCCGACCGGCACCGACCCCGCTCCCGGACCCGGCGACGCTCCCGACTCCACGGCCGGACTCCGCTTCGAGGGGGTCGAGTTCCGCTACCCGGACGCCCCGCCGGCCGAACCTCCCGTGCTGCGCGGCGTCGACCTGCACATCCGCCCCGGCGAGTCCATGGCGCTGGTCGGGGCGACCGGCTCCGGCAAGACCACGCTGACCGCCCTGGTCCCCCGGCTGCACGAGGCGACCGGGGGCCGGATCACCGTCGACGGGCAGGACATCACCGCGCTGAGCCGGGCCGAGCTGCGTGCCAAGGTGGCGGTGGCCTTCGAGGAACCCACCCTGTTCTCCGCGACCGTCGGCGAGAACGTGCTGATGGGCGCGGAGGGTGCCGGTCCCGAGGACCTGGCGCGGGCCCTGGAGATCGCCCAGGCCGGTTTCGTGGCCGACCTTCCGCAGGGAGTCGACACCCAGGTCGGCGAGCAGGGGCTGAGTCTGTCCGGCGGTCAGCGGCAGCGGCTGGCCCTGGCCCGGGCGGTGGTGGGACGCCCGCCCTTCCTGGTGCTGGACGATCCGCTGTCGGCGCTGGACGTGCACACCGAGGCGCTGGTGGAGGCCGCGCTGCGCGAGGTCCTGGCCACCACCACCGCCCTGATCGTGGCGCACCGGCCCTCCACGGTGCTGCTCGCCGACCGGGTGGCGCTGCTCTCCGGCGGCCGGATCGCGGCCGTGGGCACCCACGCCGAACTGCTGCGGGACAACGCCGAGTACCGGCTGCTGATGTCCGGCGATCCGACCGGGGACGGGGTGGCCGGGCCGGTGGAGCCGTCCGCCGCGACCCCCACCGCTCGCGCCCTGCCCGCTCGGACCCCCGACACTCCGGAGGACCCCCGATGACCGTCTCCACCAGCGGCCCGCGGACCGCCGAGGACGAGCAGCCGGCCGACGGCCCCGCCGCACCGGACCCGTTGGCTCACCAACCCGAGCCCGATGGCGACCCCTTCGACCGGGACGTGCTGCCCACCCCCAAGGGCGCCTCCCGCACCCTGCTGCGCTCGCTGCTCGCCCCGATGCGGGCGCGGGTCTGGCTGGCGGCGGTCCTGCTGCTGCTCCAGCAGTCGGCCGTGCAGGCGGGCCCGCTGCTGGTGGCGTACGCGATCGACAGCGCCGTCCCCGCCTACCGCCAGGACGACAACGGTCCGCTGATCGCGGTCGGCGCCGCCTTCCTGGGCTGCGCGGTGGCGGCCGGGCTGCTCCAGTACGCCTTCGTCCGCGTCTCGGCCCTGATCAGCCAGAACGTGCTGCTGGACCTGCGCGGGCGGATCTTCCGCCACGCACAGGCGCTGAGCGTGGACTTCCATGAGCGGTACACCTCCGGGCGGCTGATCTCGCGCTCCACCACCGATGTGGAGGCGCTGCGCGAGCTGCTCAACGAGGGCCTGGAGGAGCTGCTGGGCATCGCGATGTCCGTGGTGTACATCTCGTTGATGCTGGTCTGGCTGGACTGGGGCATGGGCACCGCGGCGGTGCTCTCCTTCGTGCCGCTGTGTCTGCTGATCCGGCTCTTCGACCGCCGTTCCGGGCGCGTCTACCGCAAGCGGTCCACCGCCACCGCGGCCCTGATCGTGAAGTTCACCGAGACCATGAACGGCATCCGGCCGGTGCAGGCGTTCCGCCGCGAGCGGGTCAACGAGGCCCACTTCGACGAGCTCAACGCCCGGCACGCCGAGGTGAACGGGGACTCTCTGCTGGAGATGGCCCGCTATGTGGTGGGCTCCCGGCTGGTGGCCAACACCGCGCTGGCCGCGATCGTGCTGTGGGGCTCCTACCGGGTGGCCGACGACGCCCTGGAGCTGGGCGTACTGGCCGCCGCCACGCTGTATCTGCGCAGGCTGTACGACCCGATCGACCGGCTCGGCATGTTCCTCAACTCCTACCAGTCCGCCGCCGCCTCCCTGGAGAAGATCGCCGGGCTGCTGGCCCAGCGCCCCTCGGTGCCCGAGCCGGCCGAGCCGCGCCCGCTGCCGGAGCGCCGCGGCGGCGGTCCGGGCCGGGAGGTGGTGTTCGAGGGGGTGAACTTCGCCTATCGGACCGGTGGCGAGGTGCTGCCGCGCTTCGATCTGACCCTGTCGGCCGGGCAGACGGTGGCGGTGGTGGGTTCGACCGGCGCCGGCAAGTCCACGCTGGCCAAGCTGGTCGCCCGGTTCTACGACCCCACCCAGGGACGGGTGCTGCTGGACGGGGTGGACCTGCGCGAGCTGTCCACCCCGGAGCTGCGGCGCGGGGTGGTGATGGTGACCCAGGAGGCGTTCCTGTTCTCCGGCACGGTGGCGGAGAACATCGCCATCGGCCGCCCGGACGCCACCCGGGCGGAGATCGAGCAGGCCGCGAAGGCCATCGGCGCCCACGACTTCATCGCGGCCCTCCCGGACGGCTACGACACCGATGTGCGCAAGCGCGGTGGCAGGATCTCCGCCGGGCAGCGGCAGTTGGTCGCGTTCGCCCGCGCGCTGCTGGCCGACCCCTCGGTGCTCATCCTGGACGAGGCCACCTCCTCGCTGGACATCCCGGGCGAGCGGGCGGTGCAGCACGCCATGCACACGGTGCTCAGCGGCCGTACCGCGGTGGTCATCGCGCACCGGCTCTCCACGGTGGAGATCGCCGACCGGGTGCTGGTGATGGCCGGCGGCCGCATCGTCGAGGACGGCACTCCCAAGGAACTCATCGCCGGCCACGGCCGCTTCGCCCAGCTGCACCAGGCATGGCGGGACAGCCTGGTGTGACGGGCACCGCCCGCGGCGTACGGCTGCTCACCGCTGGGGAAAAGGGTTGGACGGGAGGGTGCTCGGGCTTGTAGTTTGCGGTCGACCGTGACGCCGCCCGAGGAGGTGAGACCCATGAACGCTGTATCGACGTGGGTGCTCCCCCCTTCCCGTCACGGCCGGCGACTGACGTAGGTGTCGCCGGGAGCGCCTCGACAACAAGGCACTCCCGAAAGGCCACACCCATGCACTCTCTGCACTTCACCACCGAGTCGTCGTCGGACGGCATGCTCGCCCGCGACTTCGCCCTGGGCGAGGTCCCCGGCGTTCTCTGGTCCCCGGCCTCCGGCGCCGACCGCGCGCCGCTGGTCCTGATGGGCCACGGCGGCGGCACCCACAAAAAGCACCCGTCGATGACGGACCGCGCCCGCCTTCTCGTGACCGAGTGCGGCTTCCACGTCGCCGTCATCGACGCGCCCGGTCACGGCGACCGGCCGCGCACCGCACACGACGAGCAGGAGGTCGCCGCACTGCGCGAGGTCCAGGCGGCGGGCGAGCCGGAAGGGCCGATCGTCGTCCGCTACAACGCCCACCTGGCGCAGCTCGCCGTGCCCGAGTGGCAGGCGACCCTGGACGCCCTCCAGGAGCTCCCCGAGATCGGCGCCGATGGACCGGTCGGGTACTTCGGCATCGGCCTGGGCACCGCGATCGGGGTGCCGCTGGTGGCGGCCGAGCCCAGGATCACGGCCGCGGTCTTCGGCCTGCACTGGCCCGACGCCCTGGTCGAGATGGCGAAGCGGATCACCGTCCCGATCGAGTTCGGCCTCCAGTGGGACGACGAGCGCATCCCGCGCGAGGCCAGCCTCGCGCTGTTCGACGCCTTCGCCTCGACGGAGAAGACCCTGCACGCCAACGCGGGCAGGCACTTCGATCTGCCCAGGTTCGAGTTCGACAGCGCGGCCCGCTTCTTCGCCCGGCACCTCGGCCGGACGGTCGCCTCACCGGCCTGAGGCGAGCGGTGACGGCGCCCGGTCCGCCACCGGGCGCCGCCGCCGCGGCCGGGTCGAGTCCGCGTGTCCGGCACAGAAGGACCTCACCGGGCCGCACGGCCGTGCGGTCCGGCACGGTGTCCACCTCGGGTGCGCCCATGCCCATGGAACTGAGGAACGTGCGGAACGCCATGGGTTCTCCCCTCCCTGCCGGATCAGCCCGATCCGGCAGGGAGGGAGTCCATGGGCCGCACCTCCGCCGTATCGGCTCTCGACAGCCGTCATGCACCCAACTCGGCCTGCTTCAAGGGAGGTTGGCGCGGGCACCGGTGGCCGGACCACGGCCGCCGTCGGACCCCGCCTGTCGCGGCACGGGGACAGACGCCCCGGCCGGGGCTCCATTACGCTGACGCTCGATCGAGTCGGCGCGGGCCTAGACGGAGCACCGGGTTCCGTACGGTGAGGGCGCGTTGTGCCGTGTCCTCGTACGAGGCAGCTGCCCGCGTGCCGCGGGCACGACCAGCTAGGGGTGACAGTCGGCATGTCCCAACCGGACCATGGCCCGCGCGCGGTTCCGCATCCGGCCGGCGCCCCGGGGTGGTCGGCCGATCCACCGCCGGTCCACCCGCTGGGATCCGGCGATCCGGTCACCGCGGGCCCGTACCGGCTGGAGGGCCTGCTCGGTTCGGGCGGCATGGGCCGGGTCTACCTGGCGCGCACCCCGGCCGGCAGCCCGGTGGCGGTCAAGGTCGTGCACCGCGAGTACGCGGCCGACGCGTCGTTCCGCAAGCGGTTCGAGCAGGAGGTGTCCGCGGCCCGACGGGTGCAGGGCCTCTACACGGTGCCGGTCGTCGACGCGGATCTGGGCGCCGCCGAACCGTGGCTGGCCACGGCGTACGTCCCGGGGCCGGCGCTGCACGACGCGGTGGCCGCGCGAGGGCCGCTGGCGGTGGAGGCGGTGCTGGCGCTGACGGCGCAGGTGGCCGAGGCACTTCAGTCCATCCACGCGGCCGGGGTGATCCACCGCGATCTGAAGCCCTCCAACATCCTCCTCAGCGCCGACGGCCCCAAGGTCATCGACTTCGGGATCGCCCGGGCCGCGGACGTCACGTCGGTGACGAGTACGGGCATGCTGGCCGGGACGCCCGGCTACATGGCGCCCGAGTACATCAGGGGGGAGAGCCTCACCGAGGCCGTCGACGTCTTCGCGCTCGGCGCCATCGCCGCGTACGCCGCCACAGCGCGGCCCGCGTTCGGCGGCGCCGGGCCCAGTGTGCTGTACCGCATTCTCGAACAGGCGCCGGATCTCGACGGCTGCCCCGAGCCCGCCCGGACCGTGGCCGCCCGCTGCCTGGCGAAGGACCCGGCGGAACGGCCGGGCCTGGCCGAGGTCATCCGCCTGTGCCGTACCGGCGGCACCGACCGGCCGGACCGCGCCGTACCGTCGCGGCGGACCGTGGTCGACCCCGCAGCGGACTTCCACCACGCCGCCACCGCGCCCGCGGCGCCGCAGGGGCGCGATCCCGGGCCCGGCCAGGGGGGTTCGGCGCAGCGGCCGGACGCCGCCACCGGACCCGACCCGGCGCAGCCCGCCCCGCTCGTGGGCGCACCGCCGATGTCGGTGCCCGCGCTGGTGGGCGCCATCGGGGTGCTGGCCGTGGTCGCCGTCCTGGTCGCGGTGCTGCTGCCCGGCGACTCCTCCGGCCGCGACACACCCATCGAGTTGAAACCGGCTGCCACGCTCGGGGGTTACCCCCGGGGCAAGGGGCCGCAAGGCGTGGCGTTCAGCCCCGACGGTGACACCCTCGCGACGGGGGCCGGGGACGGCGCGGTGCGGCTGTGGGACGTGGCCGGGCGCAAGGTGCGCGCGCGGCTCGCCCCCCGGACGGCTCCCGGCAAGACCCCGGTGGCGGTGACCACGGTCGCCTTCAGTCCCGACGGCCGGCTGCTCGCCGCCGGAACGGCCGGGAACGTCGTCACGCTGTGGGAGGTGGCCGGGCGGCGGCAGATCGCCTCCATCACCACCGCCGACTACGACTCGGACTCCCTCGCCAGCTTGGCGTTCAGCCCCGACGGCCGGATCCTGGCCACCGCGAGCACCGGAGGCGCTCAGCTCTGGCACGCGGAGCGCGGCCCCGACCTGGGCAAACGGATCGCTGTTCTCGACGACGACATGCTGGCGAGGCAGGTGGCGTTCAGCCGGGACGGCAAGACGCTCGCCACCGTGGGCTACTCCGACGAACAGAACTCCGGCTCCCCATGGTCCGTGCAGCTCTGGGACGTGGCCCGGCGCAAGGTGCGCAGGGAGCTCGACCGCGAGGAGGAGATCTACGGCGTCTCGTACAGCGCCGACGGCAGGACCATCGTCACGGCCGCCAAGGACCGGACGGTCCGGCTGTGGAACGCGAGCGACGGGCGTTCCGCGGGCAGCGTCGACGAGACGACCCGCGTGCCGGTCCAGAGCGTGGAGTACAGCCCTCGCGGCTCCACCCTCGCCGTGTTCGACGGGGAGGTGGTGCGGCTGTGGGACACGGCCGCACACCAGCTGACCTACCGGCTGGTCGGCAACAACTGGAACGTCCGGACCCTGGCGTTCAGCCCCGACGGCACCCAGGTCGCCACGACGAGTTCCGACGGTGTCGTCTACCTGTGGAAGACCCCGGCGTCCTGACCAGCCGCCGTACGGGGCCGACGGCACGGCGCGGCGGGGGACGCACCGTACGGTGATCTCAGCCCGCCGCCCCTGGCCCACCGCGGGGACGCGGACCCCGCGGTGGGCCATCGGCCCGTAAGCGCTCTATCCGGCGCGCCTCTCGCCCCACACCCACGGGTGGTAGTGCGTACGCCCCAGGACGTCACCGCTGTGTGCCGCCGCGGCGGCGCCGGCCAACGGCGTGGAGAGGAGCGTGAGCACCATCCCGGCGGGGCTTCCGTCGGTGGCGAGGCCCACCACGAGGGTCTCGCCCAGGAAAACCGTGCTGGCGACGGCTCCGGCCAGCAGCCCCCGCAGCGGGGCCCGGGCGGCAAGCCACTCAGGCGACAGCGCGAGGACACCGCCGGTCACGGCCCCGAGCAGAACGCCGACCGCCATGGTTCCGCCCACCGCGGTGAGGCCGCCCAGGAAGATGGACAGGCCGCCGTGGGGCAGCCCGCTGAGGAGCCACACTCCGGTGGCGGCGAGCCAGATGGAGCCGAAGAAGATCGACGGCACCATTCCGATGCGCACGCCGAGCCGGACCCCTCGACGGACCACCTGCCCGTTCGCCATGTTCTCCCCCCGGATCCCGGCCCTTCACCTTCGGCGCCCTTGCGCCGCGCATCAGCCGCATGGCCGCGCGGGTGGGGCCGCCCTGCGACAGGAGACCGTACAGCGGGCAGGGCCAGGGACGGACAGCCGCCCCTCGCGCCGTTGCCGGCCCTCCGGCACGGAGCCTGCCCACGCGTCGAGAGGGGGCAGCCGGCGGGCTGCCCCCTCTCGACAAACGGACGGCCGACGCCGCGGTGTCACGGGTCGGCCTCCTGGGTTCCGCCCGACAGGGCGGGAACGACGCGTCCGGCGTGTCGCGTCAGTCCTCGCGGCTGGTGACCTCGACGAGGTGGCTGCCGAACTGGGTCTTCACCGGACCCTGCACCACGCCGACCGGGGCGGAGAAGACGACCTGGTCGAACTCGGGAACCATCTGCCCCGGACCGAACGATCCGAGGTCGCCACCGTCACGCGACGAGGGGCAGGAGGAGTACTGCCGAGCCAGCTCGGCGAAGTCCGCGCCGTTCTCGATCTGCCCCTTCAGGTTCAACGCTTCCGCCTCGGTCTTGACCAAGATGTGACGCGCGGTAGCCCTAGCCATTTGATACACCCTTTCGAGTCCACATCAGTACTGCCAAGGGTGGCGTCCAGGGACCTGTCAGGTGGCACCGATCACGGCCCCCACCTGCTACGGGTCCTCTTCGGCCTCCCCTGAGCCCGCCTTCCTGAGTCAGGCGAACCGACGCATCGTCTCACAGGCGGTCCCGCCGGGGCCCACCAGACGGCTCCCCGGGGCCCGCCGCATAAACGATCTCCCTGAGACCTCGCCCCGGCGCCCCGAGGAGGCATGCGAGCTACTTTCCCACTCAACGCGAGGAGGCGTCCGGCGCCGCCTCAAAGCGGTACTCGTAGCCGACGACCAGCCGGTACGGAAGGCACCACTCGCCGTACTCGATCACACCATCTAATGTGTCGCGCCAGGCACAGGGGTTCGCCACGCTGACCAGAGAGCGGGCCTTTGTCCAGGCAGAGCACACGGTCCGGGCTAGTGGGTATGTGAGCAATCTGGTGATACGCAAGCTGGACGAGACGGCCGCTGGAGGCCCGATAGGGACCCGCCTGGCCGCGTGGCGTCGCCGCCGGGGACTGGCACTGAACGACCTCGCCTCCCGCACTGGTCTGGACCTGGGTTACCTCACAGGGCTGGAAGTCGGCCGGGATTGGGTGGACCGCCGTGGCCGATTGGCGAAGCTGGCCCACGCCCTGCGCCTCGATATCACGGACCTGACCGGACAGCCCTATCCGCCGCATGGGGAAGACCACGTAGCGGTGCGTGCGGTCGCCTTCCGGTTGCGAGGCCATCTGGCCTGCCGACCACCGAATACGTCCACTGGTGTGTCACTGGAGGAACTGGCGGAGCTGTCCCAGGCCGCCGCACAGGCTGATGCCACGGGCGATGAGCAGCTTCTCGCGCTCACACTGCCGGAGTTGATCCAGGATGCAGACCGCGCCTCGGTCGCCGCCTCGGGCCCCGAGCGGGACGAGGTGGTGCGGATGCGTGTTCAAGCACAGGTGATGGCCGCCGGGTTGCTGCGGCGGCTGGGCTACAAGGATCTGGCTTGGACACTGCTGAACCAAGCCCGTGCCAGCACCCGCGAGCCGCTGCCGGTGCTGGTAGAGGAAGTGCGGCTGCTGATCGACCTCGGCCTGCCGGAGTACGCGCTCGCTCGTACCAAACGTGCCGACGACGTTGCACCATCCTGGGAAGTAGCGGCGCTGGCCGCCATCGCACAGGCCATGACCGGACGCCGTCAGGAGGCCGAACAACTCCTGACCACGGCCGCCGACCGGGTGACAGATGCAAGGGAGTCGGCCCTGGTGATCGCGGCTCGCGCCACCGTCGCCGCCGAGCATGGCAATGCCGCCGAAGCCTCCGAACACGCCCGCATGGCAGATCAGGCCGCCCTCAGCGGCGCGCACCGATCCAGTCTGCTGGTGCTCGCGGCAGCGGCTGAGGCCCGCCAAGGCCGAGCCGACCAGGCCGCCGCTAGGCTCCTCGCAGCCGAAGCGGCGGCCCCTCTGCGACTGCGGCTGGACCCCTTCGCCCGGGATCTGATCGCCGCGCTCACCACCAGCACGAGGGTTCAGGCTGTGGCTGTGAAAGTCCTTGCCGAGAGGGCTGGGCTGCGGTGATGTCACCCATTCGGTGGGAACGCCCGCCGAGGCAGCAGGCTCGCCCTACGCTACGGCTGAGGTACGAGGTGAGGCGGGAGTGGTGGACGAAAAGCAGGCCCAGAGGATCGGCGAGCAGTTGCGCTCAGCCCGTCGTCAGCGCGGGATGAGTCTGCGCACTCTCGCGGGCCTGGCCGGGGTGTCGGTGGGCTATTTATCGATGGTGGAGAACGGCCGACGGCTGTTGGACCGCTCCAGCCTCATCACTGCCTTCGCCGAGGCACTGCAGATCGCCCCGTCCGAATTGACCGGGCAGCCCTTCGCTCCGGTGGACCCGCACACGAGCACGGCCCACGAGGCGATCCCCGCCTTACGGCTGGCGCTGATGGGCCTGACGATGGCCACGCCACCGGACCGCTGTCCGCCTCAGGTTCCGATTCCGGTGCTGACCGAACGGGTGGGCAAGGCCAACCGCCTCTATCACGCGGCCGAATACGGCAACCTCGCCGCCGGGCTACCGAAGCTCCTGGCCGACCTACACGCCGCCGTCGAGTCCGCCGACGGAGTCGGCCGCCACCAACTGCTGAAGCTGCTGGCGAATGCCTACCACCCGGCGTGCACCCTGCTGCTCAAGAACCTCGGCTACACCGACTTGGCATTCATCGCGGTGACCCGCGCCGCCGAGGCCATCGCCGAGTTGGACGACCCGGTCTACTCCGCCCTGTCAGGCTTCTTTCACACCCACGTTCTGATGGCGGCCGGCAGCCCCACCCAGGCCCTGGCTCTCGCCACCGCCTCGGTCAACACTCTCGAAACCCACCTGACGCACCCACACGCCCATGCCCTGCTCGGCGAGCTCCACCTGATTTCCGCCACCTCGCTGACCCAGGATCGACAGCGTCCGGGGGACGCCTGCGCCGAGGAGGTACGCGGGCATCTGACCGAGGCTGCCAGACTGGCCAGCATCACCGGCGAGACACGGGCCTGGCACTTGAACTTTGGCCCCACCAACGTCGGTATCCATCAGGTGAGCCTGAACACCGATCTCGGCCTGCACGGCGAGGCCGTCACCGCAGGGGGCGGGGTCCGTCCCCAAATACTCGCGGAGGCTCCGGGACGGCAGGCTGCCTACCACGCCGACCTGGGTCGATCCCTGGCTCATTTGCGTGGCCGGGAGTCCGAATCGGTCACAGCCCTGCTGACCGCCGAGGAGATCGCGCCGCAGCGCATTCGCGCCAACGCGCCGGTCAGAAGCACCGTCGAGTACCTCAGCGACCGGCAACTACCCGCCCATGTTGCGCGGGACTTGCGGGGCTTGGCCCACCGCATCGGTCTGTCACTCTGAGCTGCAGCGCCACTCCTCGGCGAACTCATAAGCCGTTCACGGCCAAGGATGTCCTGAATCGCGACTTCCACGGGCAAGGCACATGGTCCGCCCGCGCTTCCCATATCCACACGGATACCCATGAGAGTTCACCATCGTGAACACCTCGGTGTAACGACTCGCTTACCTTCAGCACACTCTTGGGGACTGGCCCCGGAGGTCATGCTGAACGCCTCCGGAGTGCGATCCCCGCTGACCGCGCCACGCATCGTGCCTGGCGAACGCTGAAAGGCGCTTCGCCGGAAAGAACCACCACAACGAGACCCCCGCGACCGTGCGACCGGTCCGGGGGCGTGGCCATCAACCCCCTGGAGGCTGACGACATGCCCCACGCTATCGCGTGGACCTTCGAATTGCTGCTGCGGCTGGTGCTGCCCTCTTCCGGGCGCCATCGGTTCGCAGAGCAGGTCCCGTCCACCCCGCCCTGCGCGAAATCGCCCGCCACACGACCGCCGCACCGACCCGTGGCGCCATTGCGGGGCGAGGACATCGCGCTGGTCCGTCCGTACCGCGTCGCGTACGAGCGGCGGGAGGAGGCGCTGCGGCCGTGGCGGTGCGGGCGGACGATGCTGCTCGCGGCGCATGGCGTGGACCTGGACGCGTGCCTGGCCAGGGCGGTGGGCCGGTGAAGGCCACTGGCACCCCGCCCCTGCGGTCACGCCTGCTGCCCTGGCCGGGGCCGAACGGTCAGCCCGCGTATCTCCTCGGGGAGAGCGGTCCGGGCAGTCATCTGTGGCGGCTGGCGGACGAGATGGAGGGGGTGCTGCTGCGGATGGGCGCGGAGTTGGTCCAGCACGGGCGGACCCTGGCGGGCGACCCCAAGGCGGATGCCCGGCAGCTGCGGTACACGGTCTTCCGGCTTGCCGAGTCCCTCACCGACGCGCATCGGATCGCCGAGAGCCGCAAGTTGCGGCTGGAACAGCTGGAGGAGAGCGAGACGGGCGAGGAGTCGGACTCGTACGTCAGCGGGCAGAGCGTGAGGCAGGAGGAGCGGTCATGAAGGCTTGGCAGATCGGGCTGGTGTCGAAGCGGGGACTGCGTCGGGAGGGGGACGAGCGGTTCGTACTGCCCTTGTGGATCGCCCGGGAGGGCAACCCCCTTGGCACCTCGGAGCTGGTGCTGACCGTGGCGGAGGCCGAGCAGTTGCACGCCGCGCTCTGCTACGCGCTCGACGGCAAGCCCATCCCCGACTTCGCCCCGGAGTGCCGCAACTCCATCCAACGGGGGCCCAGCGCACGCCGCTGATTCAACGTGGGGCCCGGCCCTGCCCGCCGCTGGACCGCGGAGGGGCCGGGCTCCGATGGCGCGGTCGCGGGCGAGTGGCGGCGTTCGACGGCGCGCGGTCGGCGCATGTGCCGGCGGGCGTCCAGGGAGGGGAGGCGCCGTCGCGGCGGACGGCGGCCGGGCCGAGTCCGAGCTGGGCGAGGAAGCATATGTCGGCGATATGCCGTGCTGCCTAGGCTCCGGGTATGCGCGTGTTGATCGTGGAGGACGAGCCCTACCTGGCCGAAGCCGTACGGGACGGCCTCCGGCTGGAAGCGATCGCCGCCGACATCGCCGGCGACGGCAACTCCGCCCTGGAACTGCTCAGCGTCAACTCCTACGACCTCGCGGTCCTCGACCGCGACATCCCCGGCCCCTCCGGGGACGAGATCGCCCGACGAATCGTCGCCTCCGGCAGCGGCATCCCGATCCTCATGCTCACCGCTGCCGACCGGATCGACGACAAGGCGTCCGGGTTCGAGCTCGGCGCCGATGACTACCTCACCAAACCGTTCGAGCTCCGGGAGCTCGTCATGCGGCTGCGGGCGCTGAACCGCAGGCGTGCGCACGCCCGACCCCCGGTCAGTGAGATCGCGGGCCTGCGGCTGGACCCCTTCCGCCGGGAGGTCTTCCGCGACGGACGCTATGTCGCGCTCACCCGGAAGCAGTTCGCCGTGCTCGAAGTCCTCGTCGCCGCCGAAGGCGGTGTCGTCAGCGCCGAAGAACTCTTGGAACGGGCCTGGGACGCCAACGCCGACCCCTTGACCAACGCCGTCCGCATCACCGTCTCCGCCCTGCGCAAACGGCTCGGCGAACCCTGGCCCATCGCCACGGTGCCCGGTGTCGGCTACCGCATCGACACCGACATGGGCACCACCCACCCGGGCAGCGCGGGTGCATAGGCGCCCAGGGCTCAGCGCCCGCCTGAGACTCACCATCAGCTACGCCGGATTCCTCCTGATCGCCGGGACTCTCCTGCTGGCCGTGGTGTGGGTGTTCCTGCTGCGCTACGTACCCGACAGCCCCCAGGGCCTTCTCGGGGTCGCACCCAACCGCTATCTCCTCGTGCGGGTGTTCGCCCCCGTCGCGGCCATAGCGCTGGCCTTCCTGCTGGCGTTCGGCCTGCTGGGAGGATGGATCCTCGCCGGCCGGATGCTCGCACCACTCACCCGGATCGCGGACGCGGCACGGATGGCCGCGAACGGATCACTGTCCCACCGGGTCCGCATGCGAGGTCCCCACGACGAATTCCGCGAACTCGCCGACGCGTTCGACGCCATGCTCGAACAACTCGAATCCCACGTCGGCGAACAGCAGCGATTCGCCGCGAACGCCTCCCACGAACTGCGCACCCCGCTGGCGATCTCGAAGACACTCCTCGACGTCGCCCGCGACGACCCCACGCGAGACCGGGGCGAACTCATCGAACGCCTCCACACCGTCAACACACGGGCGATCGACCTCACCGAGGCCCTTCTGCTACTCAGCCGCGCCGACCGCAAGAGCTTCACCCGCGAGCCCGTCGACCTGTCCCTCATCGCCGAGGAAGCCGCCGAAACGCTGCTTCCTCTCGCCGAAAGGCGCCGGATCACGCTCGATGTCACCGGTGAGCAGGCACAGACCCTCGGCTCCGCGGCGCTCATCCTGCGGATGGTGACCAACCTCGTGCAGAACGCCATCGTCCACAACCTCCCCTACGGCGGCACCGTAGCGGTCCACACCGAAGCGCAGCGCGACGCGAGCGTGCTGCGGGTCGAGAACACCGGCCATCGGGTCCCCGCGGAACTCCTACCGACCCTCACCGAACCCTTCCGACGCGGAACCGAGCGCACACACACCGACGAACATGTCGGGGCCGGCCTCGGGCTGGCCATCGTGCACAGCGTCGTCCGAGCTCACGACGGGACCATCGACCTCACACCGCGCCCCACCGGCGGCCTCCTCGTCACGATTCGACTTCCCGGCAGGCCCCAGGAGGCATCGTCCCCGAGCGGGGCCCAGTAGATCGTTGATCGGCTCCGCGGTGGATGCGCGTGCCGCCGCCGCGGTTCACAGGCGTTCACGGTGGGGGCAGGTGGGCAGGCGTGACGGCGAACTCGCCCCGCAGGCCCCGGCATCCGTCGTCGACCGCATGCTCGGCTACCCCCGACGAGAGCATCGCCGGCACCGCCGCTCAAGTCACCGGCCCCTGGAGCCGCCGCGCCTCCTGTCGGCATGCGCCAGTTCCCTGATGGGGGGGGATTCGGTGTGTCGCGGGCGTATCGAAAACCGCGTACGCCACCGCAACGGCGGGCCGTCTTCAGTGGAGGCACGGGGACCACGTGGGTCGGTGATCGGTTGCCGACAGCGGTCGCCGACAGACCCGCAACGGTCGGTTTGCCGATCAGGAAAGGACCGTGATCATGGACTCGGATTCCGTACGTGGCATCAATCGGCGGCGCCTCCTCGGGTGGAGCGGGTTGGCGGCCGCGGGCGTGGTGGCGGCCGGTGCGCCGCTGGTGGGCGCCCGACCCGGCCACGCCGACCCGGCCCCGGCCGACTCCGACATCCCACCGGCCACCCGTCCCGGCGGAGCCTACGACCAGTACGTGGCGAAGCTGGCCGCCGAGGGGAAGTTCTCCGGCGTGGTGCTGCTGTCGCACCAGGGCCAGACGGTGCTGTCCCGCAGCTACGGCATGGCCGACAGGGAGAAGGGGATCCGCAATCACGAAGGCATCGCGTTCAGCCTCAGCTCCGCGGGCAAGCCGTTCGGCGCGGTGGCCGTCTTGCAGCTGGCACAGCAGGGCAAGCTGAGCCTGTCGGACACGGTGGGCACCCACCTGAAGGGCTACGCCCAGGACATCGCCGAGCAGGTGACCATCCACCACCTGCTCTGCGGCACCTCCGGACTGAAGACCCCGGACGAGGACGTGCAACGCGTCTTCCAGAGCCGGGAGGAGGTCCACGCGTACTACGAGCAGTGGCTCCGGCAGTCCGAGCTGGTGACCGCCCCCGGCACTGGCACCGGCCACTCCGGCGCCGACATCGGCATCCCCGCGCAGATCGTGGAGGCCGTCACCGGCACGACGTACTGGGACTACGTCCAGGAGAACATCTTCGAGCGCTGCGGCATGACCGGCTCGGCGTTCTTCACCAGGCCGCGGTGGCTCACCGACGAGCACATCGCGCACCCGTACATGACGCTGGCCGACGGCAGTCAGGTGGACGCGGTCCGCAATCTGGACAAGAGCAGCCCGTCCCCGGACGTACTCGGCAAGAACCCGGGCCGCGGCTTCATCGACGCCCCCGGGGACGGCGGCTTCGCCACCGCG
Source organism: Streptomyces palmae (assembly GCF_004684805.1). Lineage (GTDB taxonomy): Bacteria > Actinomycetota > Actinomycetes > Streptomycetales > Streptomycetaceae > Streptomyces > Streptomyces palmae. The sequence goes on along the minus strand of NZ_SRID01000119.1, from coordinate 1,991 downwards.
CCGGATCTGGTCCGGTTCGCCCGCGCGCTGGGCGACGGCACGGTGCTGGACCGGCCCTGGGCCGAGTTGCTCTCCGGGGCCAAGATCCCCCACCGCGGTTCGTCGTTCGGGGCCTACGACATGCCGGTCCGCATCGTCAGCGGCCAGTGGATGTTCGGGCGCGGCGGTGGCAACCCCGGTGTCAGCGCCAGCTGGAACATCTACCCGTACACCGGCTGGGTCGGCGTATTCCTCGGCAACTGCGACGGCCTGTCGCTGCAGGAGATCACCGCGCGGGAGACGCAGGCCATCACCGGGGCTTCGCCCGGCGACGGGGGTGGTGGCTGAAACGCTCCGGCGGCCGACACGGAGAATCCCCGCCGCGGTTCAACGGCGCCGGCGCCGGTACCGCGGCAGGCCCGTCTCAGGCCGGCAGGTCGCGGCGCCAGCGGATCTCGCCCTCGTGCCGTACCTCGGTGGGGGCCAGTCCGGCGGCGGAGGCCACCGCCGCGGAGGCCCGGTGATCGGGGTGGACATGGGCGATGGCGGTGCGCACCCGCTGCCGGCCGAGCCAGTCCACCAGTCCCCGGGCCGCCTCGCGGGCTATGCCCCTGCCCTGCCAGGGCACCCCCACCACCCAGGCGATCTCGGCGAGGGGGCCCTGCTCGGCCGGGCTGATCGTCGCCTGCACGGTGCCGGTCAGGCAGTCTTCCTCGCGCAGCCGGATCACCCAGTTCAGCCAGGAGACGGCCGGATCGGGGGAGCCCGCGGTGATCCGCCGGTAGCGCGAGCGCAGGGCGTCCGGGGTGTCCGGGGCGCCGCCGATGAAGGTGTGCAGGGCCGGATCGGACAGCACCGCGGCCATCTCCTCGGCGTGCTCCACCCGCAGCGGCAGCAGTTCCAGCCGTGCGGTGTCGATGGCCTGGATCCCGAGGCGGTTCGGTGCGCCGCCCGCGCCGTCCGGGGTGTGCGCGTCGCTTCCCTCGCCGACTGCCGTACGCACGGACCCGCGCTCCACGGCTGGGGTGCGCACCGCTCCGCCCTCACCGACTCTCGTGCCCACGGCCCCGCCCTCCCGGTCGACGCGGTGCCGCCGACTCCGCCGATCTCGCTGCACCTCGCTGGTCACCCCTCGCGGGAGCGACCGGTGGGGACGGTACGCCTCCCTCGCCCCGATGGCGAGCGGCTTTCCGGTGGGCGGGGAAGAGGGCCCCGGGGGCCTCGGTTAGATTGACATGATGTCCTCAACTCCGCTGATCCTGCTGCTCTCTGGGAGCCTTCGTTCCGGTTCCTCCAACGAGTCCGTACTGCGCACCGCCGAGGCCGTGGCTCCCGCCTCGGTGCGGACCGTTCGCTACTCGGGGCTGGCAGAGCTTCCGCACTTCAACCCCGACCATGACACCGACCCGCTGCCCGACCCGGTCGTCGCCCTGCGCACCGCCATCGCCGAGGCGTCCGCCCTGCTGATCTGCGCCCCGGAGTACGCCGGCACGCTCCCCGGGTCGTTCAAGAACCTGCTGGACTGGACGGTGGGCGGCACCGAGATCTGCGACAAGCCGGCGGCCTGGGTGACCGCCGCGGCGCCCGGCCGGGGCCAGGGCGCGGAGGCCACCTTGCGCACCGTGCTCACCTACACCGGTGCGGAGATCGTGGAGTCCGCCTGTGTACGGATCCCGGTGAGTCAGTCGATGATGGGGGACGACGGGCTCATCGCCGAGCCCGGGGCGCGTGCGCGGATCAGTGCGGTACTCGCGGAACTCGCTGAATACCAGGCGCCGTTCGATGCATGATGACAGCAAGCTGCCGACAGTGGCACGACGCCGTGGAGGCGCACTCCGGCCTGGCTAGGGTGCCCCCGGTGGGCGGACCGCGCCATGACGGAGCGGCTCCGCGTCCCTGGCCTGAGTGGAGGGATCTTGACATCACCGGAGTTACCCGCTGACGGTCCGGCGGAGGGGGCGGCGGCCGACGTGCCCCAGCCCCCTCCCCCGCCCGCGCAACCGCCGGGGATC
>NZ_SRID01000794.1 GCF_004684805.1 Streptomyces palmae | reverse complement strand
GAGTGCACGACAGCTTCTTCGACCTCGGCGGCCACTCACTGCTCGCCACCCGTCTGATCAGCCGGATCCGAGCCGTACTGAGCGTGGAGATATCCCTCCGCGACCTCTTCGACACGCCGACTGTCGCCGAGCTCTCCCATCGCGTCAGCAACGCCGGCGCGGCCCGGCCGGTGCTGCGCGCCGGTGAGCGGCCTGAGCGGTTACCGCTCTCCTTCGCCCAGCAGCGGCTGTGGTTCCTGGACCAGGTCGAAGGACCGAGCGCGACCTACAACATCCCGCTCGCCATCACCCTCAACGGCCCACTCGACATCGACGCACTCACCTCAGCGCTGGACGACGTCGTAGCCCGGCACGAAGCACTGCGCACCGTCCTGCCGACCGCCCAAGGCGAGCCGCACCAGCACATCCTCCCCACCGACCACATACGCACCGACCTCCCCGTCGTGCAGACCGACCCGGCCAATCTGGACGAGGCACTGACCCAGGCCGCCTCGCGCACCTTCGCCCTGGACTCACAGATCCCGTTCCGGGCCACCCTCTTCGCCCTCGCCGAGACCCGTCACGTACTCCTGATCGTC
>NZ_SRID01000118.1 GCF_004684805.1 Streptomyces palmae | reverse complement strand
GTCCGGGGATTTGCGGAGGGTGGGTCTCCGGCTAAATCCCATATAGAGGTATTCAATGACCAAGAGCGTGCAGGCCGGTACGTCCTTATGGTTGCCGCCATGGCGACTGGACTGGGACCTGCTGACTCACCGGTGATCGACCTCGGGCCGGTGGCCACCGTGGTGGTGGAGACGCCCCTGGAGAGCGCGGAGCACTGGCTCGCGCGGCACCGGACCTGGCTGCGTGAGGCCGTCACCGAGCACGGCGCGCTGCTGGTGCGCGGGCTGGGGCTGGACGGGCGGGCCGCCGTGGCGGCCGGCGTGGGCGCCCTGGTCGACGCCCCCTTCGTGGAGCGGGAGGGCTTCGCGCACCGCGAGGTGTACGGCCCCGGCGTGTACTCCTCCGCCGAATGGGCGGACTACCTGCCCATGTGCATGCACCACGAGGTGAGTTACGCCCGCAACTTCCCCGGCCTGATGATGTTCGGCTGCCTGGCGGCGGGCGAGTCGGGCGGTGAGATCGAGGTGGCCGACGCCGCGGCGATCGCCCAGGCGCTCCCGGCGGATCTGGTCGCCGGTTTCCGGAGCGCGGGCTGGCAGCTCACCCGCAACTACTACCCCGAGAGCGGTCTGTCCTGGCAGGACGCCTTCGGGACCGCCGACCGCGCGGGCGTGGAGGCCCACTGCGCGGCAGGCGGCCTGACCTGGGAGTGGGGTCCGGAGGGCGAACTCAAGACCCGGCAGCGGCAGTCGGCCCTGCTGACCCACCCGCGCACCGGCCGCACCGCCTGGTTCAACCAGATCGCGTTCCTCAGCCGGTGGACTCTCGACCCCGCCATCCGGGAGTACCTGCTGGACGAGTACGGGGACGACGGGCTGCCCTTCGACACCGCCTACGGTGACGGCCGCCCGCTCGACGCCGAGACGGTGAGCCTGATCAACGCCACGTACGAGGCCCACGCCAGGACGGTCCAGTGGGGCGCCGGCGATCTGCTGGTCGTCGACAACATGTCCACCGCCCACAGCCGCCGGCCGTTCACCGGCCACCGCGAGGTGGTCGTGGCGATGGGCGATCCGGCCGACCGCGCCGAGTGCCACTGACGGCGCCCCGCCGGGGCCCGCGTGTCGATTGACGGGGGACAGGCCCGCCACGGGACCGTCCCGTGAGGATAGGGAGTGGAATCAATGCACATCGAGGTGCCGCCGTTCGGGGTGATCTCCGGGGCCCAGGTCCAACGCACGCTGCAGGGGCAGGAGCGCGAGGTGGTGGCGCTCATGGAGGCCGCCTACCGGGCCCATGGCAACGGCGACACGGTGAACCCGCCGTCGTACTTCCTGCGCTTCCCCGACCGGCCGACCGCGCGGATCATCGCGCTGCCCGCCTCGCTGGGCGGCGAGAGCCAGGTGGACGGCCTGAAGTGGATCTCCAGCTTCCCGGAGAACGTGGCCGCCGGCATCCCCCGGGCGTCGGCGGTGCTGTTGCTCAACGACCGCACCACCGGCTACCCGATGGCCTGCCTGGAGTCCTCGATCATCAGCGCCTCCCGCACCGCGGGCTCGGCGGCGCTGGCGGCCGACGCGCTCACCCGGCGGCACGGCCGTCCGCGGCGCATCGGGTTCTTCGGCGTGGGGCTGATCGCCCGCTACATCCACACCTACCTGGCCGGCACGGGGTGGACGTTCGACGAGGTCGGCGTGTACGACCTGCTGCCCGAGCACGCCGCGGGCTTCGGTGACTACCTCGGCCGCAGCGGAGCCGGCAAGGTGGTGCTCCACGAGAGCGCCGAGGACCTGATCCGCAGCTCGGACCTGGTGGTCTTCGCGACCGTGGCGGGGACTCCGCACGTCACCGACCCGTCCTGGTTCGACCACCACCCGCTGGTCCTGCACATCTCGCTGCGCGACCTGTCCCCCGAGATCGTGCTCGACTCCGTCAACATCGTCGACGACGTCGAACACTGCCTCAAGGCGGACACCTCGCCCCACCTGGCCGAACAGCTCAGTGGCAACCGGGACTTCCTCCACGGGACGCTCTTCGACGTCCTGGAGGGCCGGGCCCCCGACCACGACGGCAGCAGGACGCTGGTCTTCTCGCCCTTCGGCCTGGGGATCCTGGACCTGGCGCTGGGCAAGCACGTCTACGACCGGCTGTCGGCGGCCGGCGAGCTCACGGTCGTACCGGACTTCTTCCACGAGCTGAGCCGCTACGGAACCGGGGGGTGACGGCGTGCCCATCGTCGCCGCCCCTGAGCAGTTCAACCAGGAGGACCTCTACTTCGACCTCCGCCCCTCGCTGGGACTGCCGGTCTACCTCAAGTGCGAGGGGTTCAACTTCGCCGGGTCGATCAAGCTCAAGGCGGCCGTGTCGATGGTGGAGGCCGCCGAACGGCAGGGCCTGCTCCGCGAGGACTCCATCCTGATCGAGTCGTCCTCCGGCAATCTCGGGGTGGCGCTGAGCATGATCGCCGCCAGCCGGGGATACGCCTTCGAATGCGTCACCGACGCCCGGTGCAACCTGGCGACCCGGCTGATGATGGAGGCCATGGGCAGCCGGGTGCATGTGATCACCGAGCAGCACCCCGAGCGCGGACTGCTCGGCGCACGCCTGGACTACGTGCGGGAGAGGTGCGCCTCCGACCCGCGGTACGTGTGGCTCAACCAGCACGCCAACCCCAACAACTGGAAGGCCCACTACCGGACCACCGCGCCGGCGATAGCCCGCCAGTTCCCGGACCTGGACGTGCTGTTCGTCGGGGCCGGCACGACCGGCACCCTGATGGGCTGCGCCCGGTACTTCAAGAAGGCGCGCCCGCAGACCGTGATCGTCGCGGTGGACAGCGTCGGCTCGGTCACCTTCGGGGGGCCGCCGGGTCCCCGGATGATCCCGGGGCTGGGTACCGGAGTGCGGCCCCGCTTGCTGGACGAGTCCTTCGTGGATCATGTGGTGCACGTTCCGGAGGTGGAGACGGTCCAGGACTGCCACCATCTCTCCCGGGCCGGTTTCATGTTCGGCGGGTCCACCGGCACGGTCATCGCGGGCGCACGCCGCTGGCTGGCCGAACACCACCCCGCCGGCCCGATCACGGCGGTGGCGATCGCACCCGACCTGGGCGAGCGCTATCTCGACACCCTGTACCAACGCAACTGGGTCGACGCGGTCTACGGACCGGACGTCCTGGACGGGCTCACCGCCGACAGGCAGTACACCAACTGAATCCGCAACCGAGCACCCGCGCCTGGTCCCAGGGCGCGGGAGCACGAGAGCAAAGGAAGAGAAGATGTCCACGACCAACCCCTTCGAGGACAACGAGGCCGAGTACTACGTGCTGGTCAACGACGAGAACCAGCACTCGCTGTGGCCCGCCTACATCGAGGTCCCGGGCGGCTGGCGCGTCGCCTTCGGCCAGGACAAGCGGCAGGCGTGCCTGGAGTACGTCGAGCGGAACTGGACGGACATGCGGCCCAAGAGCCTCGCCACGGCCATGGGCTGACAGCGCTCCACCCCTCGCGGAGGCGCGGCGGCTGACACACCGAGTCGGACGCCGCGCCCAGCGGGGCCCCGGCGGGGCGGGACACGCAGGTGCCCGGGCCCGCCTCGGACCGCGCCGCGCCACGCGCGCCGGGTGCCGGTCGTATCCGGGTCGGCGGTGCGGCGGACGGTGCCGGCCAGGGTGCCGGACGGCCCCGGTCGACCATCGGGCCGGCGGTGCGCGAGCGTGCGCGGGGCGGCGGTACGGGCGGTGCCGGGCGCGGGCCGGCGGGCCCGCGGGGCCATATCGAAGTCTTCGCACTGGGATGGAGCGCGAGGATCCGACTGCGTACCGTGACGGCCGAATGCCCGGCAGCCCGGCGGAGGTCCGGCCCGGCGCGTTACGGACCGGACGCTCGGAGACGGCCGCCTCCGGCTTCGTCCACGATTCCGTTTCCCGACTCCCCCGCTGCCCGCACACCGGCGCACCCGTGTGCGGCACGCCGCTCACCGGCCCCTGGCCAGTGGCCCGGCGGCGGGCCGTATGCCCTGGGCCACCCGCCGTGGCGCCGCGGCAGCCCGATCCGGAACCTCCGGTTCACCGGCACCACACGACCGACTCCATGTCCGAGCAGAAGGGCGAGGGACTGTGACGGAACGGCTTGCGCGGTTCTGCCAGCGCTATCGATGGATCGTGGTGGTCGGATGGCTGGTGCTGGCGGTCGGCGGGGTGCTCTCCTCCGGCCCGGTGATGGACAGCATCGCGCAGCCCAAGTCCCCGGAGAACGTCGAGGCGTTCAAGGCCGACTCGGTCATCAAGGAGGAGAGCGACCGCGGGGAGTACGTCTTCGGCCTCTTGGACGGGGTCGACCCCAAGGACCCGAAGGTCCGCTCGGCGGTGAAGGCCGCCTCGGCCGACCTCGCCGAGGTCGCGGGGGTCCGCTCGGTCCAGAGCCCCTACAGCTCCTACTCCGCGTCCGACGGGCTGGTCGCCCGCGACGGCAAGGCGCTGCTGATCAGGGTGGAGCTGAAGAAGCTCGACGACGACGCCGAGAAGACCGCGGTGGACGCCGTCAGCGACCGGATCGACAAGCTCGACGAGGCCGTGCCGGGCGCCGCGGTGAAGGTCGGCGGTACGCCGGTGCGCAACGTCGAGGCGGGCGAGTCGGTCGGCAAGGACCTGGCGCGCAGCGAGTTGATCTCCCTGCCGCTGACCCTGATCGTGCTGGTCTTCGTCTTCGGCGGTCTGATCGCCGCGGGCCTGCCGCTGCTCGGCATGATCGCCACCCTGCTGACCTCCTTCATCCTGCTCCTCGGGTTCAGCCGGTTCGTGAACCTGGACGCCAATGTGGTCACCATCGTGGCCCTGCTCAGCCTGGGTCTGTCGATCGACTACGCGCTGCTGCTGGTCGCCCGGTACCGGGAGGAGCTGGCCGCCGGCCACGAGCCGGAGGAGGCGCTGCCCCGGGCCTGGGGGAGCGCGGGCCGGACCATCGTGTTCAGCGCCCTGACGGTCGCGGCCTCCCTGTGCGGGCTGCTGGTCTTCGACGTCTCGGGCCTCCAGGCCGTCGGCGCGGCCGGTATCGCCGCGGTGATCGGCGCGATGGTGACCTCTCTGACGCTGACCGCGGCGGTGCTGGGCTTCGCGCGTCGCCGCGTGCGCCCCTCGAAGCGGGCGCTCGGCGCCCGTACCCCCGGTGCCGAGGACGAGAACGGCGGCTTCGCCCGGCTCGCCGGCGCGGTGCAGAAGCGCCCGGTGCCGGTGCTCATCGCCTCGGTGGCCGTGCTGCTGCTGATGGGCGCCCCGATGCTCGGGGCCAACCTGAAGATGAACGGCGCCTCCGTGCTCCCCGCGGACCTGCCGTCGGTGCAGGTGGACACGGTCCTCAAGGAGCGCTTCGGGAAGGACGGCGACCCGGCGGTGGTCGTGGTGGCGCGCACCGACCCGGCCGCCCTGAACGCCTGGGCGAAGCGGCACCGCGAGGACCCCGGAGTGGTCGCGGTGAGCCAGGCCAAGCCGATCTCCGAGCGGCTGGCGGTGGTGGACTTCACGATCGAGGGCGCGTCGAACGGCACGGTCGCCAAGGAGCAGGTCGACCGGCTGCGCGCGGACCAGCCGGTGGCGGAGTCCTGGGTCACCGGGCCGACCGCCCAACTGGTCGACGCCCTGGGCCAGCTGGAGGACGGGCTGCCCTGGGCGGCCTTGGTGATGATCCTGTCGATGGGCGTGCTGCTCTTCCTGATGACCGGGTCGCTGATGATCCCGCTCAAGGCACTGCTGATGAACGTGGTCTCGCTGGGCGCGGCCTTCGGTGTCCTCGTCGCGGTGGTGCAGAAGGGCTGGCTCGCCTCGGCGCTGGGGATCACGGTGATCGGCGGGGTGGACCCGTTCATCCTCGTCTTCGTGCTGGCCTTCGCCTTCGGACTCTCCATGGACTACGAGGTGTTCCTGCTCAGCAGGGTCAGCGAACTGGTCGAGTCGGGCACCCCCAACGACACCGCGGTCCGCCTGGGGTTGCAGCGCTCCGGCCGCATCATCACCAGCGCGGCGCTGCTCATGATCATCGCCTTCGCGGCGTTCGTCACCGCGGACTTCGGCGCCATCCAGCAGATCGGCCTGGGGCTCTCCGTGGCCATCTTCGTGGACGCCACCATCGTCCGCTGCCTGCTGGTGCCCGCCACGATGACCCTGATGGGGCGGTGGAACTGGTGGGCCCCGGCGCCGCTGAAGCGGTTCCATGCCCGGTTCGGTCTGCGGGAGGGCGGCAGGCCCGCGCCGACCCCGGAGAAGGACACCGACAAGGCCCCGGAGGAGGGCCCGGAGAAGGCCGTGCCGATCGATGTCTGATCCGGACCCCCGGCCGTTCGATCCCGTTAAGGAGGCTGGCGTGGAGTACGCCATAGAGGCCGAGGGCCTCTCCAAGAGCTACGGAAACCACCAGGCCCTGAAAGACCTGACCATGTCGGTGCCGACCGGCTCGATCCTCGGGCTGCTCGGGCCCAACGGCTGCGGCAAGACGACCACGGTCCGGTGCCTGACGACCCTGTTGAAGCCGGACTCCGGGCGCGCCCGGATCGCCGGCCTGGACGTGGTCGAGCAGCCCAAGGAGGTACGCCGCAGGATCGGCCTGGCCGGTCAGTACGCCGCGGTGGACGAGCGGCTCACCGGCCTGGAGAACCTCCGGCTGATCGGCACCCTCTACCACCTGGGCCGCAAGACCGTGCACAGCCGGGTGGACGATCTGCTGGAGCGCTTCGACCTGACCGAGGCGGCCCACCGGCAGGTCAAGACCTACTCCGGCGGTATGCGCCGGCGGCTGGACCTGGCCGCGAGCCTGCTGGCCGACCCGGCGGTGGTGTTCCTGGACGAGCCGACCACCGGCCTGGACCTGCCCAACCGCATCGCCATGTGGGAACTGGTCAGGGAGCAGGCGGCCAAGGGCGCCACGGTGCTGCTGACCACGCAGTACCTGGAGGAGGCCGACCAGCTCGCCGACCGGATCGTGGTGCTCGCCAAGGGCGAGGTGATCGCCGAGGGCACCCCCGACGAGTTGAAGGCCAGTGTCGGCGGGGAGCGCCTGGAGGTCACCGTCGAGGACGCCTCCCGGGCCGAGGCGGTGGCCAAGGCGCTCACCGACTGGGGCGTGGGCACCGCCACCGTCGGGGAGGGCGGCCGGCGGGTGTCGGTCCCCGTGGACGCCGGCATGGAAGCGGTCGCCTCGGCGGTCGCGGCCCTGAAGGGCGAGGGTTCGCGGATCACGGACTTCAGTCTGCGCAAGCCCACTCTCGACGATGTGTTTCTCAGCCTGACCGGGCACGACGCGGGTGCGCCGGACGCGGCGTCGGACCCGGGAACGGAGGAGTCATGAGCGAGTTCGTCAGCGATGGCTGGGCACTGATCGGGCGCCACCTGCGGCACATCGCCCGGGTGCCGCAGAAGCTGCTGTCCGTCACCATCATGCCGGTGGCCTTCGTGCTGGCCTTCGGCTACGTCCTCGGCAGCGCCATGGAGGTGCCGGGGGTCGAGTACCGCGAGTACTTCATGGCCGGGGTGTTCACCCAGGTCATGGTGGCCGGGATGACCTCCACCGGGGTGGGCGTCTGCGAGGACCTGGGCAACGGTCTGATGGACCGCTTCCGCTCGCTGCCGATGTCCCGCTCGGCGGTGCTGATCGGGCGCACGGTCTCCGACCTGCTGCTGTCGGCGATCGCCTGTGTGGTGATGTCCGTGGTCGGCTTCGCCATCGGCTGGCGGATCCACACCGGATTCTGGTCCGCGCTGGGCGGCTTCGCGCTGCTGCTGCTGCTCGGCTTCGTCGCCATCTGGGGCGGGGCGCTGCTGGGTCTGGCGCTGCGGAACGCGGAGGCGGTCAGCTCGCTCGGCTTCGTCATCGTGATGCCGTTCATGTTCCTCTCCAGCGCCTTCGTACCGCTGAACGGGCTGCCGCACTGGCTGCGCGAGGTCGCCAAGTGGAACCCGCTGAGCGCGGTGACCGACTCCTGCCGCGAGCTGTGGGGCAACGAGACCACGGCCGCGGGCACCGGTTTCCCGGCGGAGCACCCCGGCACGGTGGCGCTGGTGGTGCTGGTGGCGATGTTCCTGATCATCGTCCCGATGGCGGTCCGCAGCTTCGGCAAGGCCACGGCACGGTAGGCCCTGCCCAGCCGACCATTGCCGGGCTCGCGTGCCCTGGCACGTACTCCCCCCAGCTACCTCCCCCAGCTACCTCCCCCAGCTACCGCTGGGGGTGCCCCCAGGGGTGCCCCCAGGGGTGTGCCCCCACGCGGCGTTGTTGGCAGTCTCCCCCGAGCTCTCGGCTTCTCCCCCATGAGCAGGGAGGGACCCCCAAGGCTCCGCGGTGGCTCCCTCCTCCGCCTTGCATCCGCACGCACCAGAACCCGCTCCCTGATCCAGCATGATCGACCGGACAGGACCCAGATGACCGACCCCGACGCACCCCGGACCCTGCTGGACGCCGCCATGCCCCGGTGGCACTTCCGGGAGCACCACACCAGACCGGTTCCGGCCCGGCGGGGCGAGGCGGTGCTCGCCGCGCTCCCCGAGGTCACCTGGTCCGAAGTGCCGGTCTTCGCCGGTCTGCTGCGGGTCGGCAGCCTCGGCAAGCTGCGGCGCGACCCGGCCCGGCCGGTCCTGGAGGACATGCGGGCGAGCGGGTTCCGGGTGCTGGCCCGCACCGACGACGAGTTCGTGATGGTCGCGGTCTCCGGCGGTGAGGAGTTCCCGGCCGAGGACGACACTCCCGGGCCGATGGAGTGGTTCCGCACCTACGCGCCCCCGGGCTCGACCAAGGTGGCCTTCAACGCCCGGGTGCGCGGCGGGGTGTTGAGCACCGAGACCCGGGTCTTCGCCGCCGACGAACCGGCACGGCGCGCGTTCCGCGCCTACTGGATGCTGGTACGGCTGCCGGGCGGACTGGTCCGCCGGGAGCTGCTGCGGGCCATGGGGCGCAGGGCCGGACGCGCCGGCCAGGGGCCATCGGCTCCACCGCCCACGGGCGGGCGCGGCAGCGGACAGCGGTGACGCCGGCGCCGGCCGCGCGGACGGGCATCGCGGCCGGCGCACCGGCCGTTCCCCACGGTGTCCCACGCCCCGCGGCCTCGCGGACGCGAAGCTTGCCGCGGACCCGGTCGGCAGGGATCGCCGGAGCGCCGCAAGTCCTCCGGTGGCCCACGGTCCGTCCGGCGCACCACCGTCGCTGACCTGGTCCGCAAGGATCGCCGGAGGCCCTCGCGGCCACCGGTGGCCCACGCTCCGTTTGGCGAACGGCGGCGTATGCGAAGGCCAATCACGGCGTACTGCAAAGAACTCTATTCACGATTGCCTACGGTCAGGGCCCCTTCATAGCGTGAACGGCCGGTCAGCCCATGGCTGAAGGCGCGAGCGGCCAGGTGCGAGCACGCAGGGCGACCGGGGTGGGAACGTTCGACATCAGGGGAAACGAAATGTCCGTAGTGCCTGCTGGAACCATCGGTCTGACCGCGGCCCAGCGCGGCATGTGGTTCGCGCAGCGACTGGACCCGGCCAACCCGATCTACAACCTCGCCGAGTACGTCGACCTGCGCGGACCACTGGACCGCGACCTGTTCACCGAGGCCCTGCGCCGGGTGCTGGCGGAGGCCCAGGCCATGCGCGCCACCTTCCACGAGCACGACGGGGAGCCCGTCCAGCGGCTGGCCCCGGTCTCCCCCACCCCGGTGGAGTCGGTCGACGTCAGCGGGGCGCCCGACCCCGAGGCGGCGGCCATGGAGTGGATGCTCGCCGACGCCCGCCGCGCCCTGGACCCGGCCCGCGACCCGCTCTGTCACTTCGCCCTGCTGGACCTGGGCCCCGACCACGTCCAGTGGTACTACCGGGCCCACCACATGGTGCTCGACGGTTTCAGCGGCGACCTGGTCGCCGGCCGGGTCGCGGAGCTGTACCGGGAGCTGTCCGGCGCCCAGCCGGCGGACGCCGGGCGGCCCTTCGGCGAGCTGGCCGAGCTGGTGGCGGCGGACGCCGAGTACCGCACCTCGCCCGCGCACGCCAAGGACCGGCAGTACTGGCTCGACCGCTTCGCCGACCGGCCCGAGCCGGTCAGCCTGTCCGGCACCCAGCCCTCGATGCCCGCCACCTTCGTACGGCGCAGCGACCGCCTGCCGGACTCGGTCCACGAGGGGCTGCGCGAGCTGGCCGGCGAGACCCGGGCCAGCTGGCCGGCGGTCACCGTCGCCGCCATCGCCCTCTACATGGCCAAGATGACGGGCAGTACGGACATCGTCCTGGGGCTGCCCGTCGCCGCGCGCCGCACCCCGGCCGCCAAGCACACCCCCGGCATGGTCTCCAACGTGCTGCCGCTGCGGGTCCCGGTGGACCCGAGGGCCACCGTCGCCGAGCTGGTCAAGGCCGCCTCCGAGGCGATGCACGGCGCCCTGCGCCACCAGCGCTACCGCTATGAGGACCTGCGCCGCGAGCTGGGACTGATGAGCGAGGGCCGCCGCCTGGTCGGTCCCCAGGTCAACATCCTGATGTTCGACTCGCAGTTCGCGATCCCCGGCTGCCGCACGGTCTCCCGCAGCCTCACCGTCGGCCCCAACGACGACATGACCTTCGTGGTGGACGCCCGGCCGGTGCGCGGCGGCCTGGCGATCGACCTGCACGCCAACGGTGAGGTCTACCGGCCCGAGCAGCTGCGGGGGCACAGCGAGCGGTTCGCCACCCTGCTGGACCGGTTCGCCGGCTCCGCGCCCGACCGTCCGCTGTCCGAGATCGAGGTGACCACCGCCGCCGAGCGCGAGCGGGTCCTGCACGGCTGGAACGCCACCGAGCGGCCGCCGGGCACCCTCACGGCGCTGCTGGAGGCCCAGGCCGTCCGCACCCCCTCGGCCGAGGCGCTCGCCTTCGAGGACCAGACGCTGACCTACCGCGAGCTGAACGCCCGCGCCAACCAGCTCGCCCACCGGCTCCGGGAGCTGGGAGCGGGCCCCGAGGGGCACGTCGCCGTGGCGCTGCCCCGCAGCACCGAGCTGGTGGTGGCGCTGCTTGCCACCCTCAAGGCCGGTGCGGCCTACGTACCACTCGATCCGGGCTACCCACAGGACCGGATCGAGTTCGTCCTCGATGACGTACGCCCGGCGGTGGTGCTCACCTGCGAGAGCGTCGCCGCCGGGCTGCCGCGGGCCGGCGGCCCCCACCTGGTGCTCGACGACCCGGCGACCCGTGCGGAACTGGCCCGCCTCGGCACCGACGACCTGGCCGACACGGACCGCACCCAGCCGCTGCGCCCGGCGCACCCCGCGTACCTCATCTACACCTCCGGCTCCACCGGCCGGCCCAAGGGCGTCCTCGTCCCGCACGCCGGGATCGTCAACCGCCTCCAGTGGATGCAGTGGCGGTACCGGCTGACCGGCGAGGACCGCGTCCTGCAGAAGACGCCCTCCGGCTTCGACGTGTCGGTCTGGGAGTTCTTCTGGCCGCTCACCCAGGGCGCCACCCTGGTCCTGGCCCGGCCCGAGGGCCACAAGGACCCCGCCTACCTCGCCGAGATCATCGAACGGCAGTCCGTCACCACCCTGCACTTCGTACCGTCGATGCTCCAGGCCTTCCTGTCCCGCCCGGCCGCCGACCGGACCCTGCCCTCGCTGCGGCGGGTGATGTGCAGCGGCGAGGCGCTGCCGCGCGAGGCCCAGCGCCAGTTCTTCGCCCAATTCCCCGAGGTGGAGCTGCACAACCTGTACGGCCCCACCGAGGCGTCCGTGGACGTCACCGCCTGGCAGTGCCGGCCCGGCGACGAGGGCGACAGCGTGCCGATCGGCGCGCCCGTGTGGAACACCCGCACCTACGTGCTCGACGCCGCGCTCCGCCCGGTGCCGGCCGGGGTGCCGGGCGAGCTGTACCTCTCCGGCGTGCAGCTGGCCCGCGGCTACCTCAACCGCGGCCCGCTGACCGCGGAACGCTTCGTCGCCGACCCCTTCCGCACCGGCGAGCGGATGTACCGCACCGGCGACCTGGCCAGCTGGCGCGAGGACGGCAACCTGACCTACCTGGGCCGCTCGGACGACCAGATCAAGCTCCGGGGCTTCCGGATCGAACTGGGCGAGATCGAGACCGCGCTGGCCGAAACGGACACCGTCGCCCAGGCCGCGGTGATCGTCCGCGAGGACGGCCCCGGCGGCAAGCAGCTCGTCGGCTACGCCACCCCGGCGCCGGGCGCCGCCCCCGACCCGGCCGCCCTCCGGCGCGAACTCGGCGAGCGCCTGCCGGAGTACATGGTCCCCTCGGCGATCGTGGTACTCGACGCGCTCCCCACCACCGCCAACGGCAAGCTGGACCGCCGGGCCCTGCCCGCCCCCGACTACGGCGCCCTCACCACCGGCACCGGCCCGCGCGACGAGGTCGAGGCGATCCTCTGCCGGGCCTTCGCCGAGGTGCTCGGCGTGGAGCGGGTCGGCGTCACCGACAACTTCTTCGACCTCGGCGGCGACAGCATCGTCGCGATGCGGCTGATCGCCCGCGTCCGCCGCGACGGACTGGCCTTCACCGCGGAGGACATCTTCGCCGCCAAGACCGTCGAGGCGCTGGCCCCCCAGGTCACCGCCGTCCAGGACGACCCGGCCGACCAGCCGGCCCCCACCGGCGAGGCCCCGGCCACCCCGATCATGCACTGGCTGCGCGAACGCGGCGGATCCATCGACCGCTTCAGCCAGTACGTCCTGCTCCAGACCCCGCGCGGGCTGCGCGCCGAGCACCTCGCCGAAGCGCTGCGCACCCTGCTCGACCGCCACCCGGTGCTGCGCTCGCGCCTGGTGACCGAGCCCACCTGGCGGCTGGACGTCCCCGCCGAGCCGACGGCGGACGTACCGCTGGAGACCGTGCCCGCGGCCGACCTGGCACCCGAGGCGCTGGAGGTCCTCACCGCCACCCACCGGGAGGCCGCGGGCGACCGGCTGCGGCCCCGGGACGGGGAGATGGTCCGGGCGGTCTGGTTCGACGCCGGCCCCCACCAGCCCGGCCGGCTCCTGCTGGTCGCCCACCACCTGGTGGTCGACGGCGTGTCCTGGCGGGTCCTGCTGGAGGAGTTGGCGCAGGCCCATGCCGCCGCGGCTGCGGGAGCGCCCCCGCGGCCGGAGGCCGCCGGCACCTCCTTCCGCAGCTGGGCCGGCCGTTTGGAGGCCCAGGCACAGGCACCGGAGCGGGTCGCGGAGCTGGCCGACTGGGCGAAGACCGCCGCCCACCCCGCCCCGCTGCTGCCGGGCGGCCCCCGGTTGGACGCGGCCCGCGACACCCAGGGCACCCTGCGCCGGCTGGACACGGTGCTCTCACCCGAGACCACCGAAGCCCTGCTGACCACGGTCCCCGCCAGGATCAACGGCAACGTCACGGACGTCCTGCTCACCGCGCTGATGATGGCCCTCCCGCAGTGGCGCGAGGCGGGCTGGGCCGAGGACGGACGCCTCACCGTGGCCCTGGAGGGCCACGGCCGCACCCCGCTCGCCGACACGGACGACCTGTCCCGCTCGGTGGGCTGGTTCACCTCGCTGTACCCGGTGACGCTCCACCTCGACCCGAGCGAGGCGCGAGCCGCCGCGGCCGGCGGCGGCGCGGCCGACCGCGCCCTGAAGGACATCAAGGAGCAACTCCGCTCGGTCCCCGGCGACGGGATCGGCTACGGCCTGCTCCGCCACCTCAACCAGGACACGGCCGGCGAACTGGCCGGCGGCCCCGGCGCGGACGTGGGCTTCAACTACCTCGGGCGCTTCGACTCGGCCGCCGAAGGCCCCGACGACTGGGGGCTCGCCCCCGGGGAGTCGGTCGGCGGCATGTCGGATCCCGCCATGCCCGCGGCGTACCACCTGGACGTCAACGCCCTGGTACGCGGCGGCCCGGACGGGAACCGCCTCACCGCCCAGTGGTCCTGGCCACCGCAGGTGCTCGACACCGGCACAGTCGGCAGGCTCGCCACCCTCTGGCAGCACTGCCTGGAGACGCTCGTCGAGAGCGCGCACGGATCCGCGACGACCGCGGGCCCCACCCCCTCGGACCTCACCCTGAACACCCTGAGCCAGACCGAGCTGGACGCGTTGGAAGACGAGCTGGGACAAGAATGGGAGATCGCGTAGTGAAGCAGTCACGGATCGAAGACATCCTCCCCCTCTCGCCCCTCCAGGCGGGCCTGCTCTTCCACGCCCGCTACGACGCGCAGGGCGCGGACGTCTACACGGTGCAGTTCGCCCTCTCCCTGCGCGGCCCGCTCGACGTCGCCGCGCTGCGCCAGGCCGCCGGCCGGCTGCTGGAGCGCCACGCGGGGCTGCGGGTCAGCTTCCGCACCCGCGCCAACGGCGACCCCATCCAGGTGGTGCACCGCTCCGTACCGGTGCAGTTCACCGAGCACGACCTGCGCGAGCTCGGCCCCGACGAGCGCACCCGGGAACACCAGCGCCTGATCGCCGAGGACCGGGCCCAGCGGTTCAACCCCGCCGCGCCCCCGCTGCTGCGCTTCACCCTCATCCGGCTGGACGAGGAGAGCCACGACCTGCTGCTGACCAACCACCACATCCTGCTGGACGGCTGGTCGATGCCGCTGCTCGTCCAGGAGCTGTTCACCCTCTACACCGACCCCACCGGCCGGCAGCTGGCCCCCGCCGTCCCCTACCGGAACTACCTGGCCTGGCTGAGCCGCCAGGACCAGGCGGAGCACCTGGCGGCCTGGGCCGAGATGCTGGACGGCGTCGAGGAGGCCACCCTCCTCGCCCCCGGCGCCGCCCCGGACGCCCACCGGACCCCGGCCAACCACGTCATCGAGCTGCCGGCGGAACTCACCGAGGAGCTGGGGACGTTCGCGCGCCGCCACGGCCTGACGGTGAACACCGTGATGCAGGGCGCCTGGTCGATCCTGCTGGCCCGGCACACCGGCCGCGACGACGTCACCTTCGGCACCACCCTCGCGGGGCGCCCCGCCGAGGTCGCGGGCTCGGACTCCATGGTCGGCCTGTTCATCAACACCGTCCCGGTCCGGGCGCGGGTCCGCCCCGAGGAGACGGTGCTGCCCCTGCTGACCCGCCTCCAGCAGCAGAGCCTGCGCATCGCCCGGCACCAGTACCTGGGCCTCGCGGAGATCCAGCGCGAGACGGGCGCCGGCACCCTTTTCGACTCGATCGTCGTCTTCGAGAACTTCCCGCACGACCAGCAGATCGCGATCCCGGGCACCGACCTGCGGGTCGTCCAGGTGACCCCGCACGACGCGACCCACTACCCGCTGGCCCTGGTCAT
Organism: Streptomyces palmae; assembly: GCF_004684805.1. Classification (GTDB taxonomy): domain Bacteria; phylum Actinomycetota; class Actinomycetes; order Streptomycetales; family Streptomycetaceae; genus Streptomyces; species Streptomyces palmae. The sequence goes on along the minus strand of NZ_SRID01000118.1, from coordinate 1,974 downwards.
GGCGCCTGGCGAGCGGCTGTCCCTGCGCTTCAACTACCAGGTGGAGGCGGTCAGCCAGGCCGAGGTGGAGAGCCTGGCCCAGCGCCTGGTCACGGTGGTCACCTCCATCCTCCGCGCGCCCGAGCAGCGGGTCGCGGCCATCGACGTGCTGGGTGAGGTGGAGCGCGCCCGGGTGCTGGAGGAGTGGAACGACACCTCCCGCGAGGCCCTCGCCCCGCAGACCCTGCCCGCGCTCTTCGAACGGCAGGTCGCGGCCACCCCGGACGCCGTCGCGGTGGTGCACGGGGACACCGAGCTGACCTACGCCGAGTTGGACGCCCGCGCCAACCGGCTGGCCCACTGGCTGATTGGCCAGGGAGTAGGGCCCGAGTCCTTCGTGGCCGTGGTCATGCCCCGCTCGGTGGAGCTGATCACCTCGCTGCTGGCCATCACCAAGGCCGGCGGCGCCTACGTACCGGTCGACCCCGGCTACCCGGCCGACCGGATGAGCTACATGCTCGCCGACGCCGCCCCGGTCGCCGTCCTCACCCTGGCCGACACCGCCCAGGTGCTCGCGGACATCGCCACCAGCGCGCCCGTCCACACCCTCGACTCCCCCGCCACCAGCGCGGACATCGCCGGCCAGGCCACCGGGCCCGTCAGCGACCAGCACCGCGCCGAGCCGCTGGGCGTCCACCACCCCGCGTACGTCATCTACACCTCCGGCTCCACCGGCCGCCCCAAGGGCGTGGTGGTCAGCCACCACGGCATCACCCACCTCACGGCCGCCGAGATCGAGGGCTTCGCGGTGGAGCGCACCAGCCGCGTCCTCCAGTTCTCCTCGCCGAGCTTCGACGCCTCCGTGCTGGAGGTGTGCATGAGCCTGCTGGCCGGATCGACCCTGGTGGTGCCCACCGAACGGCTCCTGGCGGGCGAGGACCTGGGCCGGGTGCTGTCCGACTCCCGGATCACCCACGCCCTGATCTCCCCCGCCGCGCTGGCCAGCGTGCCGGAGACGGCGCTGCCCGACTTCCACACCCTGATCGTCGGTGGCGAGGCGGTTGGTGGGGACCTGGTGGAACGGTGGTCCCCGGGACGCCGCATGGTCAACGCCTACGGGCCGACCGAGTCCACCGTCTGCGCCACCATGAGCCGCCCCCTCACCAGCGACGACACCACCATCCCCATCGGGCAGCCGGTCAACGGCACCCACGTCTACGTCCTGGACGCCGCCCTCCAGCCGGTGGCCCCGGGCGTCATCGGCGAGCTCTACATCGCCGGCGCCGGCCTGGCCCGCGGCTACTGGAACCGGCCCGACCTGACCTCCGAACGCTTCATCGCCTGCCCCTTCAGCAGGAATGGCGAGCGCATGTACCGCACCGGCGACCTCGCCCGCTGGACCCAGGACGGCAACCTCGTCTTCGCCGGACGCGCGGACGACCAGGTCAAGATCCGCGGCTTCCGCATCGAACTCGGCGAGATCGAAAACGTCCTCACCAACCACCCCGACGTCCACCAGGCCGTCGCCATCGTCCGCGAGGACACCCCCGGCGACCGCCGCCTGGTCGCCTACACCACCCCCACCCCCGGCGCCGTGACCAACGTCGAGGCCCTGCGGACCTGGGCAGCCGGACACCTGCCCGAATACATGGTCCCCACCATCGTCACCCTCACCACCCTGCCGCTGACCCCCAACGGCAAGCTCGACCGCAAGGCCCTGCCCGAACCCGACCACACCACCACCGGCACCAACAGCCGCGCCAGCCGCAGCGCACAGGAAGAAATCCTGTGCACCCTCTTCGCGGAGATCCTGAACGTCCCCACCATCGGGGTGAACGACAACTTCTTCACCCTCGGCGGACACTCACTCCTGGCCACCCGCCTCATCTCCCCCAACGGCAAGCTCGACCGCAAGGCCCTGCCCGAACCCGACCACACCACCACCGGCACCAACAGCCGCGCCAGCCGCAGCGCACAGGAAGAAATCCTGTGCAC
>NZ_SRID01000117.1 GCF_004684805.1 Streptomyces palmae | reverse complement strand
GCGCCCCGCCACCGCCCTTCCGCGGCGGACCCGGGGCATCGCGGGCCGCCTGCCCGGCCACGCCCGCACGGCGTCCGGACCGGGCGCCGCACCGCCCCTGACGGACCTGGCGCCGCTCATCGGCCATTCGGCGGCCTTCGCGGGCGCGGCCGCCCGGCCCCACCGGAAGGACACCCGGACCGCATGATCGAGGACCCGAGCACCGGGCGGAACCCGGTGATGATCGGCGAGGCCCCGGTCACCCGCCGACAGCTCATGGTGAAGATGGCCTGGCTGTGCGCGTGGCTGTGCTACCTGATCGGGCCGGTGGCCGCGCTGGTGGCGGACGACTCCCTGGGCCGGCGGATCTTCGGCGGGGTCGGGCTGCTGCTCTTCGTCGGGACCTACTTCCTCATGGTGCTCCGGCACATGGCGGGCCGGGCGCTGACCCCCGTCCGACTGTACGGACTGCTGGCCCTGCAACTGGCCCTCTCCGTCGCGCTCCCCCTGGCGCTGGGCCCCGTCTGGCTGGCGCTGTCCATCTTCACCTCGGTGGCCTGCGGAGTGGTGCTCCCGTGGCCGCTGGGGCGCTGGGCGATCCCGGCGGTCGCCCTGGTGGCCCTGGCCACCGGGCTGCCCGACCCCGGGTTCCGGTACACCCTGTTCACCTACACCCTGCCGGGGGTCGGCAGCGGCTTCGTGATGGTCGGGATCCAGCATCTGATCCGTACCACCCGCGAGTTGCAGGAGGCCCGGGCCACCGTGGCCCATCTGGCGGCCAACGAGGAGCGGTTGCGGCTCGCCCGCGATCTGCACGACCTGCTGGGCCACTCGCTGTCGCTGGTCACGCTCAAGAGCGAGCTGGCCGGGCGGATGCTGCCGGACCGGCCGGAGCAGGCCGCCCAGCAGGTCGCCGACATCGAGCGGGTGAGCCGGCAGGCGCTGGTGGACGTGCGGGAGGCGGTCAGCGGCTTCCGCCGGCCCACCCTCGCCGCGGAGCTGGCCGGGGCCCGTATCGCGCTGGCGGCGGGAGGTGTGGACGCCGATCTGAGCCGGGCCGGCACCGAGCACCCCGACCTGCCGCCGGACGAGGAGGGGGCCCTGGCCTGGGCGCTGCGGGAGGCGGTCACCAATGTGGTGCGGCACAGCGGCGCCCGGCACTGCACGGTGGTGCTCGCCGAGACCGCCGACGACGAGCTGTGCCTGACGGTCAGCGACAACGGGCGCGGCCCGCAGGGCGGCGCGGGCAACGGGTTGACCGGGCTGACCGAGCGGCTGCACCTGGCCGACGGGCGGCTGGAGGCCGGCCCCGGCCGGCAGCGCGGCTTCGTGCTGCGCGCCTGGGTGCCGCTGTCCCGGCGCGCCGCCCCGCAGCCCACCGCCCTGGGCTGAGCCGAGGCGGCCCGCACCGCCGTGACCAGGAGGGATGCGATTCACCACCGGGCCGTACTCTGTGCTCATGACAGAGCCTGAGGGTGCCGCGCCGCCGATCCGCCTGCTCCTGGCCGAGGATCAGGCGATGGTGCGAGAGGCCCTGGCCGCGCTGCTCGGCCTGGAGCCGGACATCGAGGTGGTGGCCCAGGTGGCCCGCGGCGACGAGGTGGTGGAGGCGGCCCGCGCCCACCGGCCCGATGTGGCCCTGCTGGACATCGAGATGCCGGGGCTGACCGGCCTGGACGCGGCGGCGGCACTGCGCCGCGCGATGGAGTCCGGGGCCGAGGCGTTCCTGGTCAAGGACGCCCCGGCGGCCCAACTGGCCGACGCGGTGCGGCGGGTGCTGCGCGGCGAACGGGTCATCGACCCGGTGCTGGCCGCCGCGGCGCTCGCCGAGGGCGCCAACCCGCTGACCGAACGGGAGCGCGAGGTGCTGCGCGCCTCGGCCAACGGGGCCACCAACGCCGAACTGGCCCGGGTGCTCCACCTCTCCCACGGCACGGTGCGCAACTACCTGTCCACCGCGATCCAGAAGACCGCCGCCCGCAACCGCGCCGAGGCGGTGCTGATCGCCCGCGACAAGGGCTGGCTCTGACCCCGGACAGGAAACCTAGTTGAGCAGCGCGCGGGCGGCCCGCGCCTGCTGGCGGATGGTTTCCGCGGCGTCCGGCTCCAGCGCCCCGATGACCTCGGCGTACTCCTCCATCTCCCGGGCGCCGACCGCGAACTGGCCGCGCTGGACGAGCAGTTGGGCCCGTTCCAGGCGCAGTCGGGCGGGGTGGCTGGGGAGCAGCAGCGACAGCTCGATCGCCGCCAGCTCCACCGCCGAGCGCTCCAGCCGCCCGGCCGCCCAGGCACGGATGTTGTTGAGGATCCGCAGCACGATCTCCTGCGGGGTGGCCGGGCCCAGCAGGGCCGCGTCCAGGGGGACCCCGGTCGCCCCGGCGGCCATTCGCACGGCGTCCTCGTCGGTCAACGGCCGTCCCCCGTCGAAGGGGTCGGCCAGCACGTGCCGCCCGTACGGATCACCGAAGCCGACCACGAAGTGCCCGGGCAGCGCCACCCCGTACACCGGGGCGCCGGCCCGCCGCGCCACCTCGATCCACACCACCGACAGCAGGATCGGCAGCCCCCGGCGGCGCCGCAGCACCTGGTGGAGCAGCGAGGAGTCCAGCCGCTGGTAGTCGGACGGGGTGCCGTGGAACCCGTACCGCTCGCCGAGCAGCTCGGCGAGCGCGGAGGCCCAGCCGGCCGGGCCGCCGGGCGCGTAGGGCAGCAGCCCGGCCAGCTCGTCCAGCTCGATCTGGGCGGCGTCCATCCCGGCCTCGTCCAGCGCGGGGTCGACCTCGGCGGCGAGCAGCAGGCACAGCAGCGCCAGGTCCGGGCGCTCCTCGCGCGCCTCCTCGGCGAACCGCCGCCGCCACCCGGGTACGCCCTCGGCTCCGCCGGTGCCGTCCCGGCCCGGGATGTCGTTCATGGCGTCGTCCTGTCCGGCATCTGCCCGGCCCGCGGGGCCCGCCAGTGGTGGTAGCTGTGGTGGGTGGTGAAGCCCATCCCGTCGTAGAGGGCGCGCGCACCCCCATTGTCCGTCTCCACCTGGAGGTACGCGGCCGAGGCGCCCTCGTCCAGCGCCTGCCGGGCCAGGGCCGCCATCACCGCGCGGGCCAGCCCCTGCCGGCGGCTGCCCGGATCCACCTCCACCGCGGTGAAGCCGGCCCAGCGGCCGTCCACGGCGCAGCGGCCGATGGCGAGGGGGATCCCCGCCTCCGGACCGGGCACCGCGGCGAACCACACCGAGGGCCCGCAGCGCAGCACCCGCCGCACCGTGTCCCCGGGGGCCGCGGCGCGCTGGTAGCGGGCCAGCCAGGCGTCGTCGAGGTCCCGGGTGAGCCGTACCCGCGAGGTGTCGGCGGGCAGGTCCGCGAGGGGCGCCAGGGGGGCGATCCGCACCTCGGCGGAGACCTCGCACAACCAGCCGCGCGCCGCCAACTCGGCGGCCAGTGCCTCCTGGGTGTCCGCCGCGCCGGTGCTCAGCTGCACCAGCGGCGGCAGGCCGCGGGCGGCGTACCACTCGGTGATCCGGGCGAGCGCCCGGTCCAGCGGCAGCCCGGGGTCGCCCACCGCCAGCACCGAGTTGGCGCGCCGGGTGAAGCCCGCCCGCTCCTGGCCGCCGCCCGGCCGCGCGTCCTTCGGCGCATCCCGCACCGCGGCCCTCAGCAGCCACTCGCCCAGGGGTTCGCTCTCCACCGGGGGCCAGGCGCGGGCGGCTACCAGGTCCAGCTCCCGGGCACTCGCCGCGGGACCGCGCCGCCGGGCCGGAGCGGCGGGTACCACCTTCCCCGCGACCAGTGCCGTTTGCGCGATGTGGACGGTTTCTCCGGTACGTCGTGTGATGTGCAGCACACCCTCGGTCCAGGATGTGAGCACGCCAACTGTGTCGGTGAACTTCTCCGGTCCCGCACCGATATCGTTCAAACGCCTTACAGATACACGTTTCCCCACGTCAGCGGGGGTGATGGTGATATCCATCCGTCCGCCAGTGGTGAAATCCACAGCTCTCTCCGCCCCTCATGTTCGACTGCCGCCCAAGAACGGAGATACTAGGTGCGGGCATCGACGACGCCGCGCTCCCGCGCGCCACGCGGCGGAGCCGCAGACCGGTCCGCCGGCCCTATCGAGGAGGAACGACAGCGTGACCTACGTCATCGCGCAGCCTTGTGTCGACGTCAAGGACAAGGCCTGCATCGAGGAGTGCCCCGTCGACTGCATCTACGAGGGCTCCCGGTCCTTGTACATCCACCCGGACGAATGTGTCGACTGCGGTGCCTGCGAGCCGGTGTGTCCGGTCGAGGCGATCTTCTACGAGGATGACACTCCGGAGGAGTGGAAGGACTACTACAAGGCGAACGTCGAGTTCTTCGACGAGCTCGGCTCGCCCGGCGGCGCCTCCAAGCTCGGCCTGATCGAGAGGGACCACCCCTTCATCGCCGCGCTCGGGCCGCAGAACCAGTAAGCCGGCAGCGATTCCAGCGCCATCCCGGTCCCGTACGGCCCCCGTCTCCCGCCGCCCCAGGTGAGCGAGGCGGGAGCGGCCGTGCGGGACCGTGGCGTATCGGCGCCCGCCCCGGGGGCTCCCGGGGCACCGCGCGCCCAAGGAACCCGGGCCATCCGTTCGAGAAAGAAGAAGCACGTGCCCGCAGTCTCCGACCGTCTCCCGGTCTTCCCCTGGGACCGACTCGAACCGTACAAGGCGACCGCCGCGGCGCACCCGGACGGCATCGTGGACCTCTCGGTGGGAACCCCCGTCGACCCGGTCCCGCCGCTGATCCAGGCGGCGCTCAGCGAGGCCTCGGACACTCCTGGCTATCCCACCGTCTGGGGCACCACCGAGCTGCGGGACGCGCTCACCGGCTGGGTGGGGCGGCGGCTGGGCGCCACCGGGGTCACCCACCGGAACGTGCTGCCGGTGGTCGGCTCCAAGGAGCTGGTGGCCTCCCTCCCCACCCAGCTGGGCATCGGCCCCGGCGACCGGGTGGCCTTCCCGCGGCTGGCCTACCCCACCTACGAGGTGGGTGCCCGACTGGCCGGCGCCGAGCCGGTGCCGTACGACGAGCCCACCGAGCTGGACCCGACCGGGCTCAGGCTGCTGTGGCTGAACTCGCCGTCCAACCCCACCGGCCGGGTGCTGGGCAAGGACGAACTGCGGGCCGCGGTGGAGTGGGCGCGCGCCCATGACGTGCTGCTGGTCAGCGACGAGTGCTACCTGGAGCTGGGCTGGAGCGCCGACCCGGTCTCGGTGCTGCACCCCGAGATCAGCGGCGGCAGCATGGACGGCCTGATCGCCGTCCACTCGCTCTCCAAGCGCTCCAACCTGGCCGGCTACCGCGCCGCCTTCGCGGCCGGCGACGCGGCCGTGCTGGGCGAGCTGCTCGCCGTCCGCAAGCACAGCGGCCTGATGGTGCCCGCCCCGGTGCAGGCCGCCACGGTGGCCGCGCTCGGCGACGACGCCCATGTGGCCGAGCAGCGCGAGCGCTACGCCCGCCGCCGGTCCGCGCTGCGCGAGGCGCTGGAGGCGTACGGGCTGCGGGTCGAGCACAGCGAGGCCTCGCTCTACCTGTGGTCCACCCGCGACGAGCCCTGCTGGGACACCGTGGCCGCCCTGGCCGAGCTGGGCATCCTGGTGGCCCCCGGCGACTTCTACGGCGAGGCCGGCGCCCGGCACGTCCGGGTGGCCTTCACCGCGACCGACGAGCGGGTCGACGCCGCGGTGCGCCGTCTGGGGTACTGACCGACCGTTCCCGCACAGCGCGAGGGGCCCGGGAAGCGGCATCTTCCCGGGCCCCTCGGCATGCTGATGGGGTGCGCGTCAGCGACCGACCCGCGGCAGCGTGAGGGCCGGCAGCCTGCCCGGCTTCACCAGGTTGGCGGTGGGCAGGCCGGCGCCGCGGCCCTTGGCGCTCTTGCCGCCCTTGCCGCTCTTGCCGCCGAGGGCGGCCTCGGCGGTGCGGCGCACGGTCTTCCCGGCCGCGGGCAGCGTCTTGCCGCTCACCCGGCCCGCGGCGGCCCCGACCTTCTGCGCGGTGCCGTCGGCGACGGCACCCACGTTGGCGGTGTCGGGCGCGCTGACTCCGCCCACCTCGGTGATCTTCGGCAGCTCGGCGGCGCCCGCGGCGCCGGCGGCGCCGATCACCGGAGCTGCGCCCGCTGCGACCAGCAGCGCGGCTCGGGCGATCCGACGCGTGAGGGGGAGGGACATGATGCTCCTTTGAGGGAGGGACGTTTGCCTGTCCGGTGCCTGTCCGGCGGGCGGACGCAGTGAATACCGCGTGAGCCGCGCGAAGGTTTCGCTGCCCACGGGTAAAGACTGGGTAATGCGGCAGATAATCCGATGCGGAGAAAAGTGGGCGATCCGGAGATGTGATGGACGCCCGAGGAAACGTCCCGGCAATGCGCCGATCGTGTGGTCGGCGCCCATGGAAGCGCTTTCCCCGCCGGTTGCCGGGCGTCAATCCCGACGCGCTGAACGTCCTGCTGCGGAGGGAAAGGCCGCACTACCGTGCGACGGTGATGCTGACTTCCCGGTCGGAATTCCCGGCTTTCCCGTCCGGTGCCGCGTACCAGCCCTGTGAAGAATTCCGGGCGGACCACACCTGGCCCTGGTAAGAGACCCGTTCGATGCGCAACTCGTCCGAGTGAGCAACCGCCCAGTAGGCCAACTCCCAGCCGTGGCGCGGCACATCGGCGCGCACCGCCGCCCGTACCGGAACCAGCAGGGTGCCCGTCGTGCCGTCCACCCGCCCGGCGCCGGACGCCGGTACCGCGGAGCCGAATTCGCGCTTCAGCGCCGCCCGGACCTTCGCCGGATCACCGGTCGAACCGTCATCCGGCGGCCCCGGGCAGCCGAACGCCGCCGGGGCCCGGCCGCGCAGCACCTCGGTGAGGACCTGGGCCTCCGTCTCGTGCTTGGCGTACGCCTGGGGAAAACCGCTGAACTGCACCCGCTGCGCGGCCACCGTCAGCGGCAGCCGCGAATAGCCGGGCACCCGCACCAGGCGGTCGTAGAACGCCCCGGCGGAATAGACCGGATCGAGGATCTGCTCCCGGGTTCCCCAGCCCTGCGAGGGCCGCTGCTGGAACAGGCCCAGCGAATCCCGGTCGCCGCGCTGGATGTTGCGCAGCCCCGACTCCTGCATCGCGGTGGCGAGCGCGATGGTCACCGCCCGCTCCGGCAGCCCGCGCCCCCGGCCCACGGCCACGATGCTGGCGGCGTTGCGGGTCTGCTCCGGGTCGAGCGACACCCGCTCCCCGTCGGCCCGCGCCGTACAGCGCGGCGGCCCGCCGCCACCGGTCAGCAGATGCGCCGCCACATAACCCACCAGCGCCAGCAGCACGGCGCAGGCCGCCACCGCACGTACACGCCGGGCACGACTGGAGAAGATCGCAGGGGGCACCCGCCCACGTTACTTCAGAGCCCCGGCGCCGCGGCGGGCATCCCCCGGGAGGTGCCGCGGCCCCGGGAGGCGCGCCCCGCGACCTCGCGAGCCCCCGGGGGATCAGCAGGCATCCCGTAGGGTCGCGGGTATGGAACACCCCGCACTCGACCTTTCCCAGGACGCCGCCCGGCTGACCGCCCAGCTCGTGGACTTCCCCTCGGTCAGCGGTGAGGAGAAGGAGCTCGCCGACGCCGTCGAACGGGCCCTGCGCGCCCTGCCGCACCTGACCGTGGAGCGCGACGGGGACGCCATCGTGGCCCGCACCGACCTGGGGCGGGCGGAGCGCGTCGTACTCGCCGGGCACCTGGACACCGTGCCGATCGCCGACAACGTCCCCTCCCGGCTCGACGCCGAGGGGCGGCTGTGGGGCTGCGGCTCCTCCGACATGAAGTCCGGCGTCGCCGTCCAGCTGCGCATCGCCGCCACCGTGCCCGCCCCCAACCGCGATCTGACGTTCGTCTTCTACGACCACGAGGAGGTCGCCGCCGAACTCAACGGCCTCAAGCGGCTGGTCGAGCACCACCCCGAGTGGCTGGCCGCCGACTTCGCGGTGCTGCTGGAGGGCACCAGGGGCAAGGTCGAGGGCGGCTGCCAGGGCACCTTGCGGGTACGGGTGGAGACCACCGGCAAGCGCGCCCACTCGGCCCGCGGCTGGCTGGGCGAGAACGCCATCCACAAGGCGGCCCCGATCCTGGAGCGGCTGGCCGGGTACACCCCCCGCCAGGTGGACATCGACGGCCTGCGCTACCGCGAGGGGCTGAACGCGGTGCGCGTCGAGGGCGGCCACGCCGGCAACGTCATCCCGGACCACTGCGCGGTCACCGTGAACTACCGGTTCGCGCCGGACCTTTCGGTGGAGCAGGCGCTGGCCCATGTCCGCGAGGTCTTCGAGGGCTTCGAGGTGGTGCCCACCGACAGCGCCGCCGGCGCCCTCCCCGGCCTGAGCCACCCGGCCGCCGCCGACTTCGTGGCCGCGGTGGGCGGCGAGGTGGCCCCCAAGTTCGGCTGGACCGACGTCGCCCGGTTCTCCGCCCTGGGGGTGCCGGCGGTCAACTACGGGCCCGGCGACCCCCAACTGGCACATACCCGCGAGGAGCACGTCGAGGTGGCGGCGGTACTCCTGGCGGAGGAGCGGCTGCGCGGCTGGCTGACGGCCTGACCGCGGGAGCGCGCGGCCACCCGGGCCGGCCCGGGCGGAACCGGACCGGCCCCGAGCCGCCTCTCCCAGGGCACCGGGGCGACCGGAATCCGCCTCCCGCCGGCCATCCGGGGGCCTAGGCTGAACCAAAGATCCATCCCCGGCCCCCGGGTGACCCGGCAGGACGGGGCGGTCCGATGCGGAGGGAGCACATCATGGGGAGCGCGGAAGACAAGCGAGTGCTGCACGAGCAGCGGTTGGGCCCCGTCGTGCGCCGCCGCGACCAGGTGCAGCCCGGCACCACCGACCAGCGGCTGCTGGACACCCAGCCGTCGGCGAACTGGGTGCACGAGGATCCGTTCCGGGTGATGCGCATCCAGTCGGAGTTCGTCGAGGGCTTCGGGGCACTGTCCGAACTGGGCCGCGCGGTCAGCGTCTTCGGCTCCGCCCGCACCCGCCCGGACTCGCCGGAGTACGAGGCCGGGGTGCGCATCGGCCGGGCGCTGGCGGAGGCGGGCTTCGCGGTGATCACGGGTGGCGGGCCGGGCGCGATGGAGGCCGCCAACCGGGGCGCCTGCGAGGCCGGCGGGGTCTCGGTGGGCCTGGGTATCGAGCTGCCCTTCGAGCAGGGCATCAACCACTACGTCAACATCGGCGTCAACTTCCGCTACTTCTTCGTGCGCAAGACCATGTTCGTCAAGTACGCGCAGGGCTTCGTGGTGCTGCCCGGCGGACTGGGCACCCTGGACGAGCTGTTCGAGGCGCTCACCCTGGTGCAGACGAAGAAGGTCACCCGCTTCCCCATCGTCCTCTTCGGCACCGCCTACTGGCAGGGGCTGGTGGGCTGGATCCGCGAGACCCTGGTCGCCGAGGGCAAGGCGACCGCGGCCGACCTGGAGCTGTTCCAGCTCACCGACGACGTGGACGAGGCGGTGGAGCTGATGACCAAGGAGATCGGCATCTGAGACCGGCCGACGTGCCGGGCCACCCCGGCCCGGCACGCCACCGGTTCCCCCCGGCCGCCCCGCCGAACGCCGCCCGGGGCCGACCGACCGCCGGCACGCCGCGCCGGGGTCCGTGAACCGCCGGCAGGCCCCGGCCGGGTGCCGAGCGTCGGCCCCGCGGTCTCGGTCACCCGCGTCCCCGGCACATCCGCCGTCCGCCGGGTCGGACCCGTTTCCGCGGGCTCCGCTCAGGCGAGTCCGCGGCGGGCCACCGCCGGGGGCCGGTGGCCGGCGATGGAGGAGACCATGTCCAGCACCTGACGGGTCTCGGCCACCTCGTGCACCCGGTAGACCCGCGCGCCCAGCCAGGAGGAGACCGCCGTGGTCGCCAGGGTGCCCAGCACCCGCTCCTTGACCGGCCGGTCCAGCGTCTCGCCCACGAAGTCCTTGTTGGACAGCGAGACCAGCACCGGGAAGGGCGTGTCCCCCGCCCCGGCGAAGCCGAGGGCCCGGGGGACGCCGTGCACCATCTCGCCCAGCCGCCGGGTCGCCTCCAGCGAGTGCCGGGTGTTCTTCCCGAAGTCGTGGCCCGGGTCGATGAGGATCCCGTCCCGCCGCACCCCCAGCTCCACGGCCCGCTCCGCCAGCCCCAGGGTGACCCGCAGGATGTCCGCCATCACGTCCTCGTAGGCGACCCGGTGCGGCCGGGTGCGCGGCTGCGCCCCGCCCGCGTGGGTGCACACCAGCCCCGCCCCGTACCGGGCGGCCACCTCCGCCAGCCGCGGATCGACCCCGCCCCAGGCGTCGTTGAGGAGGTCCGCGCCCGCCTCGCAGACCGCCTCGCCGACCTCGTGCCGCCAGGTGTCCACGCTGATCACCACGTCCGGGAACCGCCGCCGCACCTCCGCGACGAAGCCCACCGTGCGCCGCGCCTCCTCCTGGGCGGACACCTCCTCGCCGGGACCGGCCTTCACCCCGCCGATGTCGATGATGGCGGCGCCCTCGGCCACCGCCTGCTCCACCCGGGCCAGCGCCGGCTCGTCCCGGAAGGTGGCGCCCTGGTCGTAGAAGGAATCCGGCGTCCGGTTCACGATCGCCATGATCACCTGCTCGTGCTCCGCGAACTCGCGCCGTCCCAGCCGCAGCATCCCTACTCCCTCTCCCATGGTCCGGCAGTGACCCTAACCCGCTCCGCCGGCCCCGCCCGGCGGGCCCGGCGGGCATGGCACGATCGGTGCGGACGAATGGCGCAGCACCACGGGGAGTGGACGTCGTGTTCTTCTTTATGCTCATCGCGCTCGTGGTGGTGGTCAGTGCGGTGACGCTCGCCGTGATCGGCGGTCGCGAGGGCGGCCCGCTCGCCGAGGCGCCACCGGACCGGCTGCACGCCCCGCTGCCCGCGGACCGGCCGGTGGGCCGGGCGGACCTGGAGGCGCTGCGGCTGCCGGTGACGGTGCGCGGCTACCGGATGGTCGACGTGGACGACGCGCTGGGCCGGCTCGGCGCGGAGCTGGCGGAGCGCGACGCGCGGATCGCCGAGCTGGAGTCCGCCCTGGCCGGGGCCCGGGCCGCCGCCCAGCAGGCGTACGAGGCCCGCACCCGCTCCGCCGAGACCGCCCGGCCGGAGCCACCGCTGGGCCCGGAGGGCAACGGCACCGAGGGCAACGGCACCGAGGACGACGGCGACCGGGACGAGGTCCGGCCGCGGGAAGAGGGGGAGGACGCATGAGCGACCAGAGCGCCAAGGGCGTGGTGGTGGGGGCGGACGGGCTGGCCCGCTGCCCGTGGGGGCTGGAGACGGAGTCGCTGGCCGACTACCGCGTCTACCACGACACCGAGTGGGGCCGGCCGGTGCGCGGCGACGACGCGCTGTACGAGCGGATGTGCCTGGAGGCGTTCCAGTCGGGCCTGTCCTGGCTGACCATCCTGCGCCGCCGGGAGGGCTTCCGGGCCGCCTTCGCGGACTTCCGGATCGAGAAGGTGGCCGCGTTCACCGAGGCCGACGCGGAGCGCCTGCTCGCCGACCCGGGCATCATCCGCAACCGCGCCAAGATCGCCGCCACCATCGGCAACGCCAAGGTGGCCGCCGCCCTGGCGCCGGGCGAGCTGGAGGAGTTGATCTGGTCCTACGCCCCGGACCCGGTCGGCCGCCCGGTCCCGGTCACCTTCGCGGACGTCCCCGCCGTCACCCCGGAGTCCACCGCCCTGGCCCGCGACCTCAAGAAGCGCGGCTTCCGCTTCGTCGGCCCCACCACCGCCTACGCGCTGATGCAGGCCTGCGGGCTGGTCAACGACCACCTCGCCGACTGCCACGCGCGGACGCTTCCCTGACCGGCCCGGCCGTACCCGGCACGCTGCCCCGAGGTGCCGGATGTCCGGTACGGCGGGGCAGCGTACGGCGCCCGAGGGGGCGGGCGGGGATCACTTCCCGCGGAAGTGCGGCTTCTCCTTCTTCACGAAGGCCTCCACCGCGATCCGGTGGTCCTCCGAGCCGCCCGCGCGGATCTGCAGCTCCTCCTCCTTGGCCAGCGACTCCGCCAGGCCGTGGCCCGCGGAGAAGGCCAGCGACTCCTTGATCGCCGCGTAGGCGGCGGTCGGCCCCTCGGCGAGCCGGCGGGCCACCGCGGTCGCCTCCTCGGCCAGGTCCGCGGCGGGCACCACGCGGCCCGCGATGCCCAGCTCCAGCGCCTCCTGGGCGCTGATGCTGCGCGGGAAGAGCAGCAGGTCGGCGGCTCGGCCCGGTCCGACCAGGCGCGGCAGCGTCCAGGACACCCCGGAGTCGGCGGTCAGCGCCACCCCGGCGAACGAGGTGGTGAAGGAGGCCGTGTCGGCGACCACCCGGTAGTCGGCGGCGAAGGCGAAGCCGGCCCCGGCACCGGCCGCGACTCCGTTGACCCCGGCCACCACCGGCTTGGGCATCTCGGCGATGGCCAGGGTGATCGGGTTGTAGTGGTCCTTGACCGTGCTCATCACCTGACCGCCCTCGCCCCGCTCGGTCGCCTCGGCGAGCAGCGCGATGTGCTCCTTGAGGTCCTGGCCGACGCAGAACGCCCGTCCGGTGGCGGTGAGCAGTACGGCCCGTACCGCGGAGTCCTCGCCGGCGGTGCGCAGGGCGTCGCGCAGCGCGACCTTGGTCTCGATGTTCAGCGCGTTCATCGAGTCGGGGCGGTTGAGGGTGATGGTGGCGAGCCCGTCGGTGAGCTCGTAGAGCACCGTGTCGGACATGGGTGGTCCCCTTCCGTCGCGTGAATCAGCCCAGCATGCCGGAGATCACCGGTGCTGGACATGTGACCTGCGTCAAAGAACCGACCCGTCGGTCGGGTGGGCGGTGCCCGGCGGAGGGCGGAGTATGGCAGCCCGATCGCCGAATTGGGTGGTTTTGCGGGAACGCGTTGCCGGGGGGTTGCTGCTCGATGTTGGTCATTGGGTCGTGGCATGCGGGATAATGACGTGGAAGCAATGTGTTCGATGCCGGTGGCATGGTGCCTGCACGGGGACCCGTCGGCAGACGATGAGCTGGTTTCAGGAAGGGGAACGAGCATGGCGGCCATGAAGCCGCGGACGGGCGATGGCCCGCTCGAGGTGACCAAGGAGGGGCGGGGCATCGTCATGCGCGTTCCGCTCGAAGGCGGCGGTCGGCTTGTCGTCGAGCTGACCCCGGATGAGGCCGACGCGCTCGGCGACGCCCTCAAGAAGGTCGTCGGCTGAGACCCGGCCACCGTCTCACCGTGAGCTGCCCCGGCGGCCGGTCCGTGCTCTACGGACCGACCGCCGGGGCAGCTCTCTGTCCGGGGTCGGGTGAGCGGCTGCCGCTGTCCGGGGACCGGACGGCCGGGTGGGCGCTCTCGCCGCGGGCCCCGGCGCCGGCCGCCTCCGCGGCCCGCCGCCCCGCGCGGCGGTGCCCCCCGGGGGCGCCTCAGCCGCGCTTGACCGCGCAGAGCAGGCCGTCGCCGACCGGCAGCAGGGTCGACTGGAGCACGGTGCTCTCCCGCACCGTACGCAGCAGCTCGCGCAGCTTGAGCACCGCGGGGGGCTGCACCGCGGCGTCCACCGTGCGCCCGTCCGCGAAGACCCCCTCGAAGCAGACCAGCCCGCCAGGGCGCAGCAGCCGCAACGATTCGGCGAGGTAGTCCAGGCACTCCAGGCGGTCGCCGTCGCAGAAGACGAGGTCGTAACCGCCGTCCGCCAGCCGGGGCAGGACGTCCAGTGCCCGGCCCGGGATGAACCGGGCCCGGTTGGCGGCGAAGCCGGCCGCCCGGAACGCCTGCCGGGCGAACTGCTGCATCTCCGGGTCGCTGTCCACCGTGGTCAGCACCCCGTCCGGGCGCATGCCGTGCAGCAGGTGGATACCGGAGACCCCGGTGCCGGTGCCGATCTCGGCGACCGCCTTGGCGTCCGCCGTGGCGGCGAGCAGGCGCAGCGCCGCGCCGGTGCCGGACGTCACCGAGCGCAGCCCCGCCTCGCGGGCCCGCTCACGGGCCCAGCGCAGGGCTGCGTCCTCGGCGACGAACGCATCGGCGAACGCCCAGCTCGTCTGCCGGTTGCCGGTAATGGCCCTCTCCTGTCCCCGTAGTTGACGCAAGCGTGACTGTAGCCGCTGCGGACGGGAACCCGCAGATGGGACCGGGCGTTGGGAGGGGACGGGGGGATGAGATGGACCAAGGGCAAATGCAGGTCAAAAATGCTTATCCGGAGCTAACGGGCGAGGTGGATATGGTAGGGGCTCTACTGGACACCACCAGAGCCGACAGGGGAGGTGCGGCTGCGCCCGGTGGCCGGAGAGTGCTCAGGCGCTTTCGCAGGCCGGCGGTCGAGCCGAAATCCGTGACCGACACTGCTGACCGTTCCTCCGCCCGCAGCGACCAGGGCGCGGAAGGCTCCTCGACCGAGTCCACCACCGCGACCTTCGCCACCGACGCGGATTCCCCCACGTGGACTCCTCCCACCTGGGAGGAGATCGTCAGCATGCACAGCGCACGGGTCTACCGCCTGGCCTATCGGCTCACCGGCAACCAGCACGACGCCGAGGACCTCACGCAGGAGGTCTTCGTCCGGGTCTTCCGCTCGCTGTCCACCTACACCCCGGGCACCTTCGAGGGCTGGCTGCACCGCATCACCACCAACCTCTTCCTCGACATGGTGCGCCGCCGGCAGCGCATCCGCTTCGACGCTCTCGGTGACGACGCCGCCGAGCGGCTCCCCAGCCGCGAGCCCTCTCCCCAGCAGCACTTCAACGACACCCACTTCGACGCGGACATCCAGCAGGCGCTGGACACCCTGGCGCCGGAGTTCCGCGCCGCCGTGGTCCTGTGCGACATCGAGGGACTCTCCTACGAGGAGATCGCCGCGACCCTCGGCGTGAAGCTGGGCACCGTCCGCAGCCGCATCCACCGGGGCCGTTCGCACCTGCGCAAGGCGCTGAAGCACCGTGCGCCGGTGGCCCGCACGGAGCGGCAGCGCACCACCTCGTTGGCTCCGAGCCGGGTCGGGTCCGGCCGCGGGTTCAGTGGGGAGGTCGGGATCGCGTGATCCGATCAGGCGGTCCGTCCCCCGCCGAGCAGCATCTCGGCGACCGCCTCGCGGCTCTGGTCGATGGCGAATTGGGGCATGATGCGCGCGAGCGGGTGCTCGCGCACCTGGCTACCTGTCCGCGGTGCAAGGCCGAGGCCGACGCACAGCGGCAGCTGAAGGACGCCTTCGCGCGGACGGCCCCACCGGCGCCGTCCGCCTCCCTGCTGGCGCGCCTGCACAACCTGCCGGGCGGCGGCCTGGACGACGAGGACCCCGACGGCCCGGGCGGCCGGGCCGGGGCCTTCGACGGCGCGGGCATGTTCGGCGGACGGCAGGAAGCTTTCGCTTTCCTGCCCACCGCGCCGCGTGAGCGGGGCTTCCCGATCCATGACCTGACCCGTCCGGCACGGGGGCGCAGGTTCGCCTTCGCCGCCGCCGGGGCGGTGTCGCTGGCGGCCCTGACCCTCGGCGGCGCGCTGCCGCTGGACACGACCCCGCCCTCGACACGCAACCGGGCGGACGGCACGGACACCGCCATCCGGCCGACCGGTTCCTCCGAAGCGGCCGGGAGTTCGTCGGGTGCGTCGGGTTCCACTGGCTCCTCCGGCGCCACCACGACGGCCGCGGGGCGCGGCGGGGACCTGAGCTTCCTGGCGCTCCCCGAGCCCGCCACGGGGCAGGGCACCTCGGTCGCGCCGAGCGGGGTGCGGGTGCCCGCCTCACCCTCCGCCACCCCGTACTACGCCGAGCTGTACGCCGCCGATCGGACCTCGGCGCGCGGCGTGCTGCCCCCGGTCATACGGCCCCTGTTGGCGGGCTCGCCGAAGAACGCCGTGCCCGGGGTCTCCACGCCCTCCGTGGAGGCGGCCCCGCTGCGCCCCGGCGTCTCCGCGGCACCCGCGCCGACGGCGCCCGGCGACCCGTGGCAGCTGGCGACGGGGGCCGTGCCGTCCCTGGCCGCCGGGGCGGGCGCCGAATAGCAGACCTGGTCCCCGTCCGCCCTCTGCGGGCGGGGTACCTGCGCCAGGCCGGTCGGAACTGGTTCAATCGCTTCCGGGCAGCGCGGCCCGGCGGTGGGCAAACCCGACCGGCCCGCGACCGCGTAGTCCGCGCCGTATCGCGGGAGACGTAGACCGCGCCGTATCGCGGGAGACTCTGGGGAGATCATGGACGAGCGCACGACCGATACGCCTCCGACGGGTGCGGTTGCGCCTGCGACGAGCGCGCGTGTTTCGGGCGAGGCGCCCGTCGCGGCGGATGCGCAGGCGCCTGCGGGGGGATCTGCCGAGGGGCAGGTGTCCGGGGTGGACGCGGTGGGGTCTGCCGACGGGCGGGTGCCTGGTGTGGAGGCGCCCGTTTCCGCTGATGTGCAGGTGTCCGCGGCGGATGCGCCGGTTCCTGCCGACGGCCAGGTGCCTGGGGCGGACGTGCCGGTTCCCGCTGATGCGCGGGAGTCTGTGGCGGATGCCTATGAGCTTGCCGCCCCGGCCTCTCCGGGTGAGGGGCCTGCCGAGCCGGGTGCCTCTGCCCGGGGCGACGCCTCCGGCTCGGCGGACGGCGGCCACACGGGTGGACAGAGCACGGCGGATGTCCGTTCCGCCGCCGACACGGGTCCCGCCGCTGCCGCGAACGACTCCGTGCCGGCGCCTGAGGTGGGCCAGGAGGCCCGGCCGGCCGACGCCGCGGACAGCGGGCCCGGCAACCTCGCCGAAGCCACCGCCGAGCCGGGAGGGACCGACGAGGTCCCCGAGCCGACCGGCGATGCCGCACGGGGCGCCTCGCCCTCCGCGCCGGACGCGGATGCCCCCCTCGACGAGCACGCCCCGGGTGGTGCGAGCGCCACCGCCGGCGAAGGTGCCGTGAAGGCCCCGACTGGCGAGGACGTCTCCGCCGCTGAGGCCGTCTCGACCGGCCAGGCGGCCGCGAGCGGTCAGGATGCCGTGGGCGGCGCCTCGGCGCCGGACGCCGCTTCTGCCCCGGTCGGTGCGCCCGCCGACGCCGCCGCGCCCGCCGACGCCGCTTCTGCCGCCTCCGCCGATGCCGCCGCGCCCCCCGCGGCCCCCGTGCCGGCGCAGGGCGCCGTGGCTTCGGAGGGGGTGCGGCCGTTGCACGACCCCGATCCGTACGGCACCCCGCCCTACGGCGGACCCGGTCCCTGGGCGCCCGCGCCGCCGGTGCAGCGTCCGGTGGCGACCCCGGCGCACGGCACCCATGTGCCGCCGGTGCCGCCCGCCGGGTACCCGATGGCGCCCATGCCGCAGCACCCGGGGATGACCCCGGCGCACGGTACGCCGCTGCCGCCGGGTGCCCACCCGGCGGCAGCGGCGTAC
>NZ_SRID01000116.1 GCF_004684805.1 Streptomyces palmae | reverse complement strand
GGCCGGGGGTACTCCCGGTCGACGTGCGGGGGAGGGGTCACGAGTGGCCTCCGGCGGTGTCGCGGCGCAGCCTGGGGATGCCGAGCAGCACCTTGCCGTCGGACGGTTCCCCGGGGGACTCCGCGGGGCAGCGGCTCTCGATCGCGCTCAGCGCGGCCGCGTCCTCCTTGTGGGCCGCCGGGACGACGTACCGGTCGGCGTACTTGGCGACGGCGAGCAGCCGGTGCATGTCCTCCGCCTCCCGGGGGGTGAGGCCCACGGCCTCGAGCGCGGTCTCGTCGCCGGCCTCGCCGAGGGAGCGCTCGCGCATGTACGAGCGCAGTGCGGTGAGTTTCATCAGCACCCCGGCGACGACGTCGGTGTCCCCGGCGGTGAACAGCTCCGCCAGGTACTCCAGCGGGATGCGCAGCCGGGTGACGGCGGCGAAGACATGGTCGGGGTCGTCCTGGTCGCCGCCCGCCGCGTCGACGGCGTCGAGGACGGGGGAGAGCGGGGGCACGTACCAGACCATCGGCATCGTCCGGTACTCCGGGTGCAGCGGCAGCGCCACCTTGAAGCGCGCCACCAGGTCGTACACCGGGGAGCGGCGGGCCGCGTCCAGCCAGTCCTCCGGGATCCCCGACGCCCTGGCGGCCGCGATGACCTCGGGGTCGCGCGGATCGAGGAAGACGCCGCGCTGGGCGTCGAGGAGGTCCTTCTCGTCCGGTGTGGCCGCGGCCTCCCCGACGCGGTCGGCGTCGTACAGCAGCAGGCCGAGGTAGCGGAGCCGGCCGACGCAGGTCTCGGAGCAGACGGTGGGCTGGCCGGCCTCGATGCGCGGGAAGCAGAAGGTGCACTTCTCGGCCTTGCCGGTGGCGTGGTTGACGTACACCTTCTTGTACGGGCAGGCCGTCACGCACATCCGCCAGCCCCGGCAGCGGTCCTGGTCGACCAGGACGATGCCGTCCTCGACCCGCTTGTACATGGCGCCGGAGGGGCAGGCGGAGACGCAGGCGGGGTTGAGGCAGTGCTCGCAGAGGCGGGGAAGGTGGAAGAGGAAGGTCTGCTCGAACTCGAACTTCACCTTCCGCGCCCATGCCCCGGTGAGGTTGGGGTCGCCGCCGGCGTTCTCGGGCGCCCCGCCCAGGCCGTCCTCCCAGTTGGCGCCCCAGGTGATGGCCGCGGGCCGACCGGTGAGCACCGAGCGCGGGTGCGCGACCGGCATGTCCGGGCCGGCCGGGGCGCTGACCAGGTTGGCGTAGTCGTAGGTGACCGGTTCGTAGTAGTCGTCGATGGCGGGCAGGTCGGGGTTGGAGAACAGCGACATCAGCCGCTTGACGCGTCCGCCGGAGCGCAGCACGAGTCGGCCGTGCTGGTCCAGCATCCAGCCGCCCTTCCACTTCCCCTGGTCCTCGTAGCGGCGCGGGTAGCCGACACCGGGCTTGGTCTCGACGTTGTTGAACCAGGCGTACTCGACACCGGTCCGGTTGGTCCACGTCTGCTTGCAGGTGACCGAGCAGGTGTGGCAGCCGATGCACTTGTCGAGGTTCATCACCATCGCGATCTGTGCCATCACGCGTCCGACAGGGACTTCGCCACGGGGCATCTCAGTACTCCACTTCCTGGCTGCGGCGGCGGATGACGGTGACCTCGTCGCGCTGGTTGCCGGTCGGCCCGTAGTAGTTGAAGGCGTAGGTGAACTGGGCGTAGCCGCCGGCCAGATGCGTCGGTTTGAGCAGCAGCCGCGTGAGCGAGTTGTGGATGCCGCCGCGCTTCCCGCTGACCTCGGTCTTCGGCACGTTCACATTGCGGTCCTGGGCGTGGTGCATGTACACGGTGCCCTCGGGCATCCGGTGGGAGACCACGGCGCGGGCGGCGACGACGCCGTTGCGGTTGTACGCCTCGATCCACTCGTTGTCCCGCACGCCGATCTTCTCGGCGTCGGCGGTGGACATCCAGATCACCGGGCCGCCTCGGGACAGGTCGAGCATGTACTTGTTGTCCTGGTAGTTCGAGTGGATGGACCACTTCGAGTGCGGGGTCAGATAGCGGACGGTGACCTCGGCGCGGTCCTTCTCGTGCAGGTGCTCGTCGCCGTGGTGCCGGGGCGAGTTCAACGGCGGCCGGTAGACGGGGAGCTGCTCGCCGAGTTCGGTCATCCAGTCGTGCTGGACGAAGAAGTGCTGGCGGCCGGTGAGGGTGTGCCAGGGCTTCTTGTGCTCGGTGTTGATGACGAACGGCGAGTAGCGGCGTCCGCCGGTCTCGCTGCCGGACCACTCGTAGGAGGTCATCACGGAGCGCGGCTGGGTGCGGGTGTCGGCGAAGGTGATCCGCTCCGCCTCGCGCTCCGCGGCGAGTTCCACCAGACCCTCGCTGCCGGTCTGCCGTTCCAGTTCGCGGAAGCCCTCGGTGGCCAGGCGCCCGTTGGTGGTGCCGGACAGGGCCAGGATCGCCTCGCACATATCCGAGGCGGTGGCCAGCGAGGGCCGCCCGGCGGCGATGCCGTCCCGGACGGTCCCGCAGCGGCGCCGCAGCTCGTCGAGCTCCTGGTCCGGGTGGACGGTGACGCCCTTGGTGGTGGTGCCCAGGGTGTCCAGCAGCGGGCCGACGGCGCGCATCTTCTGGGCGGTCGCGGCATAGTCCCGCTCGATGACGACCAGCTTGGGCATGGTGCGTCCCGGGACCGGCTCGCACTCGCCCGCCTTCCAGTCCCGGACCGATCCGCCGGGCTGGGCGAGTTCGTCGGGCGTGTCGTGCTGCAGCGGCACCGCGAGCACGTCGGTGCGGGTGCCCAGGTGCTCGGCGGCCAGCTCGCTGAACCGGTCGGCGAGGGTCAGGAAGGTGTCGTAGTCGGTACGGGCCTGCCAGGGCGGGGCGATGGCCGGGGTGAAGGCGTGCACGAAGGGGTGCATGTCCGTGCTGGACAGGTCGTCCTTCTCGTACCAGGTCGCGGCCGGCAGGACGACGTCGGAGAGCAGACCGGTGGAGGTCATCCGGAAGTCCAAGGTGACCAGCAGGTCGAGCTTGCCCTCGGGCGCCTCCTCCCGCCACACCACCTCCGTGGGGCGGTCCCCCGGCGGGGTCTCCTGGGAGCGGACCGCCGCGTCGGTGCCCAGCAGGTGGCGCAGGAAGTACTCGTTGCCCTTGCCGGACGAGCCGAGCAGATTCGCCCGCCACACGGTCAGGACGCGGGGGAAGTTGGCCGGGTCGTCGGGGTCCTCGGCGGCGAACCGCAGCCGCCCGGAGGTGAGCTCGTCCACGATGTGCTCGGTGACGGGCCGCCCGGCGGCGGCCGCCTCGTCGGCGAGGTCGAGCGGGTTGCGGTTGAAGCCAGGGTGGCCGGGCGTCCAGCCGAGGCGGATCGCCTGCGCCAGGCAGTCGGCGAACCCCTTGCCCTTGAACCGCCCCCGGCCGAGCGGCGAGGCCAGCTCCTCGGGTCCGAAGGCCTCGTAGCGCCACTGGTCGGAGTTCAGGTACCAGTAGGAGGTGCCCGCCATGTGCCGGGTGGGCCGCTGCCAGTCGAACGCGAACGACAGGTGCTGCTGCCCGGTGATCGGGCGGACCTTCTCCTGGCCGACGTAGTGCGCCCAGCCGCCGCCGTTGACGCCCTGGCAGCCGGTCATCGTCGTCAGCGCCAGGAAGGCCCGGTAGATGGTGTCGGAGTGGAACCAGTGGTTGGTGCCGGCACCCAGCGCGATCATCGACCGGCCCCGGGTCCGCTCGGCGTTGCGGGCGAACTCCCGGGCGATCCGGGCCGCCTGCTCGGCCGGCACCGAGGTGATCGTCTCCTGCCAGGCCGGGGTGCAGGGCTCCGAGGCGTCCTCGTACGAGCTGGGCCAGGTGCCCGGCAGACCCGGCCGCCGGACCCCGTACTGCGCCAGCATGAGGTCGAACACCGTGGTGACCAGGCGCCCCCCGAGGCGCCGCACGGGCACCCCGCGCACCATGACCGAGCCGCCCTCGGTGCCGCCCTCGTCGAAGCGGGGCAGGGCCACGGCCACCGTCTCCTCCGCGCTGCCGAGCAGGCTCAGCTCGGGCACGGTCTCACCCAGATCGAGGTTCCAGCGGCCCGGCTCGGCCGTGCCCCAGCGGAAGCCGAGGGAGCCGTTGGGCACGACCGGCTCGCCGGTGGCCGCGTCCAGGAGGACGGTCTTGGACTCGGCGTGCTCCGTGCCGTGCCCGAGGTCGGCGGCGGTCAGGAACCCCTCGGGGACCAGTTCGCCCTCGGCGTGCTCGCGCAGGGCCACCAGGAACGGCGCGTCGGTGAACGTCCGCAGGTAGTCCCGGAAGTACGGCACCTCGCGGTCGACCAGGAACTCGCGCAGGATCACATGCCCCATGGCCATCGCCAGCGCGCCGTCCGTGCCGGGGTGCGGGGCCAGCCACTCGTCGGCGTGCTTGACGTTGTCGGCGTAGTCGGGGCTGACGGCCACGACCTTGGTGCCGTTGTAGCGGGTCTCGGTCAGGAAGTGCGCGTCCGGCGTGCGGGTGACGGGGATGTTGGAGCCCCACATGATCAGATAGCCCGCGTTCCACCAGTCCGCGGCCTCCGGCACGTCCGTCTGGTCGCCGAACACCTGCGGCGAGGCGACCGGCAGGTCGGCGTACCAGTCGTAGAACGACAGCAGGGTGCCGCCGATCAGCGAGTGGTACCGCGCCCCGGCCGCGAACGAGGCCATCGACATCGCCGGAATGGGCGAGAAGCCGACGACACGGTCGGGACCGTACGCCTTGACGGTGTGCACCTGGGCCGCGGCGATCAACTCGCTCACCTCGTCCCAGTCGGCGCGGACCAGTCCGCCCTTGCCCCGGGCCCGCTTGTACGCGCGTGCCTTCGCGGGGTCGGAGGTGATCTCCGCCCAGGCCGCCACCGGATCGCCGAGCCGCCCACGGGCCTCGCGCCACAGCTTCAGCAGCGCACCGCGCACATAGGGGAAGCGGACCCGGCTGGGCGAGTAGGTGTACCAGGAGAACGACGCGCCGCGCGGGCAACCGCGCGGTTCGTACTCGGGGCAGTCCGCCCCGATCGACGGGTAGTCGGTGGCCTGGTGCTCCCAGGTGATGATGCCGTCCTTGACGTACACCATCCACGAGCAGGACCCGGTGCAGTTCACGCCGTGCGTCGAGCGCACCACCTTGTCGTGCGCCCACCGGTCCCGGTAGAAGCCCTCCCAGGCGCCGTCGGCCTCGCCGAACACGGCGCGCCCGTCGGAGGACACCTCGCGACGGATCAGCAGCCTGCGTGCGGCCAGCGGCCAGCCTTCCCCGGCGTGGGGCGCCTGGCGCCGTGCGTTCCGATGGTTCTCCATGGTGTGAACGCTAGGAGCCGCGGGCCGTGGAGCACCTGGGGCAGGCGGTCCCCGCCGGCTGACCGGCCGACCCCATCTCGCGGTCGGCGTCGGGACCAACGGTCCCGGTGCCCGGGCCCGGTCGGCGGGGGAGCGGGCGGCGCCCCGGAGTGCATGCTGGGCACCGATCGAACCGCGGACGCCGTACGAACGCACTCCGCGCCCGCCGGGCGGCCGAATCCCCCGTCCGCGGCCGCCGCGGGCGCAGCGCGTACGGCGCACGGCGCCCGGTTCGGTCCAGCGTCCGGCCGCCCACCGCGGCCGGACGCGCCATCCGCCCAGGGAGTCGGCACCCGGAACGCCATCCCCGCCCGCATCGGCCGCCCGGCCGGGGTTAGGCCAGGCGCGTGTCCACCCTCGCCGCCCGGCCGGGCGCGGACGCCCTGGCAGTACGTCCCCGACCGCTTCCGCCGCCGTGGGCGACGCGCGGCGCGCACGGACCGATCCCTGACTCCCGTCCGCCGGGGGATGCCTGGGGCACCCGTGCCTCCCCCGGTAGCCACGCGCGGCGCGCACGGACCGATCCCTGACTCCCGTCCGCCGGAGACGCCCGGGTCCCCGCGCCTCCCCCGGTACGTCGCCGCCGCACCGACGGCCTGTCCGGCCCTGCCGCCCCGGGGGCGAGAGGGACTGTCGGCCCTGTCGGCGAAGACCTTCGGCCGCCGCGCCGACCACCGCCGCCGGTGGATGCTGGCGGCGACCGATCCGGAGGTATCCCGTGCGTGACCACGTCGACCGCCCTCAAGGCCGATCCCGCCGCCACCCGCGATGGGTGCCGCCGCGCACGGTCCGGTCCGGTCACCGTCCGGCCGCCCGCCTCGTCTGCCCTGACTCCAGGGCGGCCGGACACAGCACCAGGGCGCTGGGCAGGGCCGCGCGATGAGCGCCGCCGCCCACGCCATCCGCCGCCAGCGGCACGACGCGGCCGAACGCCCCTTCATCGTCATCTGGGAGTCCACCCGCGCCTGCCCACTGGCCTGCCGCCACTGCCGCGCCGAAGCCGTCCCCGACCGCGACCCGCGGGAGCTGGACACCGCCGCCGCCAAGGACCTGCTCGACCAGGTGGCCGCCTTCGGACAGCCCGCCCCGCTGTTCGTGATCACCGGAGGCGACCCGTTCCAGCGCCCCGACCTGACCGAACTCATCACCTACGGCAGGCGGACCGGAGTGCCGGTGGCCGTGTCCCCGTCCGGTACGCCGACGCTCACCGAGGAGCGGCTGCGGGCCGCGCGCGCCGCCGGCGCGACCGGAATCTCACCACAAGGTCGAACTGCGCGCCGCACGCACCCAGGCCGAGGTGGCCCCGGGGGTGAGGCAGCAGATGTGGACCTTCGGCGGCACCGCGCCGGGGCCCACCCTGCGCGGCAGGGTCGGCGACGTCTTCGAGGTCACCCTCGTCAACGACGACCCGTCCATGGGCCACGGCATCGACCTCCACGCCGGCTCCCTCGCCCCCGACCGGCCCATGCGCACCATCCAGCCCGGCGAGCGCCTGGTCTACCGCTTCCGCGCCGAGCGGGCCGGAGCGTGGCTGTACCACTGCAGCACCGCGCCGATGCTCCAGCACATCGGCAACGGCATGTACGGCGCCGTCGTCATCGACCCACCCGGCCTGGCCGACGTGGACCACGAGTACCTGCTGGTCTCGGAGCTCTACCTCGGTACGCCGGGCAGCACCGCCCAGGTGGCCGAGATGCGGCGGAACACCCCGGACGCCTGGGTGTTCAACGGCATCGCGAACCAGTACGCCAAGCGCCCCCTGAAGGTGAGGGCCGGCGACCGGGCCAGGTTCTGGGTGGTCACCGCCGGGCCGAGCGACGGGATCGCCTTCCATGTCGTGGGCACCGTCTTCGACACCGTGTACAAGGAGGGCGCCTACCTGCTGAAGCCGGACCAGCCGGGCGGCTCCCAGGTGCTGGACCTGGCCGCGGCGCAGGGCGGCTTCGTCGAGACGAGGTTCCCCGAGGCCGGGCACTACGCGTTCGTCGACCACGACATGCGGCACGCCGGCGCCGGGGCGATGGGCATGGTGGAGGTGAGCGACTGATGGACACCGTCGGCTGGTGGTCCCTGGTGCGGTTCACCCACGTGGCCGGCGCCGCCCTGTGGGTCGGCGGCCAGCTGGCCCTGTCCCTGGTGATCCTGCCGCTGGCCCGCCACCTGCTCGATCCCGAGGCCAAGGACCGCTTCACCGCCGCGGCCGGCCGCCGGTTCGGGATGCTGACCGGGGCGGTGTTCCTGCCGGCGCAACTGGCCACCGGCTGGGCCATGGCCTGGCACAGGGGCGTCACCTGGGCCTCCCTCGCCGAGCCCGGCTACGGCCGCACCATGGCCACCAAGCTCGCCCTGTTCGCCGTGGTGATGCTGGCCGCGGCAGGACACGGCATCGCACATGCCAAGGGCCGCGCCGATCTGGCCCGGACCCTGGCGGTCCTCTCCCTCGTCGGCTCTCTCGGCGTGGTCCTCCTGGCCACCGCCCTGCCGGCCACATGACCCCGGCCACCAAGAAATGAGGAGGCATCATGCGGACCCAGGTACCGGTTGACGCAGCCACCGTGGAGTCGCTGCTGGCGGCCGCCGTGGCGGCCCCGTCGATCCACAACACCCAGCCCTGGCGGTTCCGCCTGGACCCCGACGGCCAGGTGCTGGAGGTCCATTCGGTGCCGGCGCGGACGCTGCCGCTGGCCGACCCGGTGCACCGCGCCCAGTACCTGTCCGTGGGCGCCGCGGTCTTCAACCTCCGGCTCGCCGCCGTCCACCACGGCTGGCGCCCCGAGGTGAGGCTGCTGCCGGACCCGTACCGACCCGGACTGCTGGCCACCGTCCGGCTGACCGGCCCACTCGCCGCGGACGAGCAGCCCCGCGACCTCGGCCTCCACGAGGCCATCACCCAGCGGCACACCAGCCGGATGCCGTTCACCGGCCGACCGGTGCCCGAGCCGATCGTGGCGGAGATGACGGCGGCCGCACACGCCGCGGGGGCGCGGCTGTACGTACCGGACATCACCGGAACACGGCGACTGCTGCGCCTGACCGCTGCCGCCGAGGCACGCAACCACGCCGATCCGGACCGTGTCGCCGAAACCCTCGCCTGGATCAAGGCCCCGGGGGCGAACACCCCCTACGGCATCCCCGTCACCGCCCTCGGTCCGCCCGACGCGGCCGCGCGGGTGCCGATGCGGGGCTTCACCCCCGGGCTGGCGGCACTCCGCCGGCCGGCCCTGTGGTTCGAACGCCACGTCCAACTGGCCCTGCTGTGGACCGGCCACGACCGGCGGGAGGACTGGCTGCGGGCGGGCCAGGCCCTGCAGTACGTCCTGCTCACGGCCACCGCCCGAGGGGTGCGCACCTCGCTCCTGCACCAGCCCATGGAATGGTTCGACCTGCGCACGGCGATGGCCCTCCCCGGGCACCGGCGGTGCCACCCGCAGGTGCTGATCCGCTTCGGATACGGCCCGGACGGGGCTCGCACACCCCGGGCTGCCGGGCGCATCGCCACCGGATCCACGGCGCCCGCGACCGACACCTCGAGGAACTGAGGGCCGCGCTCCCAGACCAGTGACCGCGCACAGGCCCCGGGGCCGGCGCGGTCATGCCTCGCCCCGGGCCGTTCGTCTCCGGTGGGCAGCCGAACGACGCCGCCGTCACGGGGCCGGATGGACACGGGTGTCGGCCGGGCCGGGGCGGTGGGCGGCGGCGGTCAGGGGACTGCTTCGGGCCGCCGACGCCGTTGGGGCATAGGATCTGGCTGCTGGGACAGGCCCTGATTAGCACACACGTTCGCTTTTTGGTGGGGCCGCTCGGGCATGATGGGGAGGTGCCGACGGCGCATTTCCTGGAGGGAGCGGGAATGGCGGACAGTCCGGCAGACGAGCGCAGGCGCGGTCCGGCGGCACCCCAGTTGCGGCTGGATGAACTGCTGGAGGGCTTGCAGGCGCAGATCGCGCAGGTCCGCGCCACCCGGGACCGGGTGCACACGCTCTTGGACGCGGTCCTTGCGATCGGCTCCGACCTGGATCTCGACGTGGTGCTGCGGCGCATCACCGAGTCTGCCGTGACCCTGGTGGACGCCCGGTACGGGGCGCTGGGGGTGCTGGGCGAGGAAGGACGGATCCGGCAGTTCATCACGGTCGGCATGGACCAGGAGGCCATCGGAGCGATCGGCCACTACCCCGAGGGGCAGGGCATCCTGGGGCTGCTGATCCGCGAGCCGGAGCCGCTGCGCCTGTCCGACCTGAACCGGCACCCCGACTCGGTGGGCTTCCCCCAGGGACATCCGCCGATGACGACCTTCCTGGGTGCGCCGGTGCGCGTGCGCGACCAGGTCTTCGGAAACCTGTACCTGACCGACAAGCGGGGCGGGGCGGAGTTCGACGCCGAGGACGAGGCGGTGCTGCGCACGCTCGCGGCCGCGGCCGGCGTCGCGATCGACAACGCCCGTCTGTACGAGGACACCCGCCGCCGGGAGCGGTGGCTCGCGGCCAGCAGCGAACTCACCCGCAGCCTGCTGTCGGGTACCGAACCGGAACAGGTCCTGCACCAGGTCGCCGCCACCGCCAGGCGGTTGGCGGGAGCGGACCTGGTCACCCTCGCGGTGCCGTTCGAGGGCGGCGACGAGCTGGTGATCGAGGCCGCGGACGGCGAGGGCGCCGAGCGGGTGCGCGGGCTGGTGCTGCCGGCCACCACGCTGGCCGCGAAGGTCTACCACTCCAACCAGCGCGTCACCTGCGGCTCGCTGTCCGACGAACCGCGGGCCGCGAGCGGTTCCGCGGCGCAGGTCGACCTGGGCCCCAGGTTCCTGCTCCCGCTGGGCGGCGGCGAACACGCCCGCGGGGTGCTTCAGGTCGCCAACCTGCCCGGTGGGGCGGAGTTCTCCGAGGCCACCATGGCCATGATCGACGGCTTCGCCGACCAGGCCGCGCTGGCGATGGAGATAGCGGAGCACCGGCGCGAGGCCGAGCAGCTCATGGTGCTCTCCGACCGCGACCGCATCGCCCGCGACCTGCACGACCTGGCCATCCAGCGGCTGTTCGCCTCCGGGCTGACCCTGAACTCGGTCCTCGGCCGCGTGTCCGACCGGCCCCAGGTGTCCGAGCGCATCCAACGGGTCGTCGACGACCTCGACGACACCATCAAGACCGTCCGCGGCACGATCTACGCACTGCGTGAGCGCGACCGCTCCGACGGGCGCGGCGGGCTGCGCGCGAAGCTGCTGGCCGAGACCGACCAGGCGGCCGAGACGCTCGGCTTCGCTCCCGCCCTGCGCATGACCGGCCTGCTCGACACCGATGTGCCCGCCGACCATGCCGAGCACCTGCTGGCGGTGGCCCGGGAGACGCTGTCGAACGCCACCCGGCACGCACACGCCACCGCCATCGAGATCACCGCCGAGACGGACGGCAACCTGCTGCGGCTGCGGGTGGCCGACAACGGATCCGGCATCGACCCGGCGGTCACCCGCCGCAGCGGTCTGGACAACCTCCACCAGCGCGCCACCGACCTCGGCGGCAGCTTCACCCTCACCCCGAACCAGCCCACCGGCACCGTCGCCGAATGGACCGTGCCCCTTCCCCCCTGGGCGGAAGCCTGAACTCCGCGCCGCCGCGCCCATCGCGCTGACGAAGGCCCCAGTGGCACCGGAAGCGGACGGACGGGATGCGCGGCGCCGAGCGGCACACCGGGCTCGGAGGCGATCCTGCGCCGAAGGACGACAGACAGCACGCCTCCTGCGGCGGCCGCCGAAACCGCTCTGACGCTCCGGCTCCGGGAACACCGGGTCTCCCGGCAGAGCCGGGTCAGGGGTGCAGGCGCGCGGGGCGGGCGTAGGCGCCGTCGTGGCGGACCAGTGCGGGAGACGGGCGGCGCACTCCGCCCGCCTCGACCTCGCCGACGACCAGGACGTGGTCCCCGACTGGGTGCCGGGCGGCGATGCGCGCGCTGAGCCAGGCCGGGGCGTCGCTCAGGACGGGCACTCCGGCGTGCAGCTCGATACGCGCCCCGGCGAACCGATCGCTGCCGCTGCGGGCGAACCGGTCGGCCAGGTCCGCGTCGTCGGCCCCCAGCAGATGGACGGCGAACCGGTCCGCCCGTGCGACGGCGTCCGCGGCCGAGGAGGTGCGCGCGACACAGAAGGAGACCAGGGCGGGTCGCAGGGAGACGGAGGTGAAGGAGGTGGCCGTGAAGCCGGCCGGCCCCGGCACCGTGATGACGGTGACGCCGGCGGCATGCCTTCGCAGCGTGCGGCGCAGCAGGGCGGCACGGTCCGGCTCTACGGTTCGCCGATCCACGGTTTGCCGAGGCGGGGCGCCGGTGGGGCACATGGGGCTTCCTTCTCTCCGCGGGGGTGGGCCCTGCGCCTGGACGAGTTCTTCGCGCGGGGCGTGTCGGGGGAGGGGCCCCTGCGTGTGGAAGGGTGTCCTCGCGCAGGGGCTGTCTACCGGTGCCGGCCGCTCGCTCGCGGCCGGCACCCGAACCCCGCACCGGTTCGCGTCGCGGAACTCGACGGTGCGGGGCCGGCGGATCGCGCCGTCAGGCCGCGGGCGGCGGGAAACGGTCGGCGAGGAGGTGGGTGAGCAGCTCCCGCAACTGCTGCGTCTCGTGCGGGGGCAGGGGCAGCAGCGGCGGCCTCGGCGGCCCGACCTGGCGGTTCTGGATCTCGAGGCCCGCCTTGATGGTCCGGGGAAGGCCGTGGCGGACGATGAACCGCAGGAACGGCAGCAGCTTCCGCAACAGCGCGTCCGCGTGGTCGTCGTGTCCGTGGACGACCGCGGTGTGGAGCTCCAGCACCCACCGCGGTACGAGGCAGGGGGCGGCTGTGCACCAGCCGGCGGCTCCGGCGCGGAAGGCGTCCAAGGCGAGCGGATTGCTGCCGTTGTAGACCGACAACTCTCCGTCGGACAGCTCACGGATGGCGCCGAAGCGGGACACCTCGCCCGAGCTCTCCTTGACCATGGTGAGGTTGGGGATCTTCCGGGCGAGCGCGACCACTGTCTCCGGCCGCAGGTCCACACCGCTGGTTCCCGGGTTGTTGTAGAGCATCATCGGCAGGTCGGTGGCACGGGCCACCTCGCCGTAATGCCGTTCCAGTTCGGCCTCGGTCAGCTTCCAGTACACCTGGGGCAGCACCATGATCGCGGTGGCGCCGTGGCGGGCGGCCACCCGGGCACGGCGGACCGTGCCCTCGGTGCTCCAGTGGGAGACGCCGACGAGGGTCGGCACCCGCCCGGCCACCGTGCCCAGGGTGGTCTCGCAGACCGCGTCCCACTCCTTCTGGGTCAGGTAGGCGCTCTCGCCGGTGCTTCCCAGTGGGGCGACGGCGTGGCTGCCCGCGGCGACGAGGTCGTCGGTGAGCTTCCGCAGCGAGGACAGATCGACCTCGCCGGTGACGGGATCGAAGGGGGTGACCGGGTAGGAGATGATGCCCTTCAGCGGCGGGTTGGCCATCAGAGTTCCACCTGTCCGGTCACGCAGTCGGGGTGATTGCGCAGCGCCTTGCGCGCGTAGTAGTCGAAGTTCGCCTTGCTGCGCCGGCCGGTGGAGGTCCAGTCGTGGGCCTCACGGGCCAGAGCCGGGTCCAGGGGCCGGATGGTCCCCGCCGACATCGCCAGTAGTTGCAGGCGGGCGGCCCGCTCGATGAGCAGCGCCAGGGTGCACGCCTCCTCGATCGTGGATCCCGTCACCAACTGGCCGTGGTGAGCCAGCAGGATGGCCCGCTTGTCACCGAGGGCTGCGGCGATGATCTCGCCCTCCTCGTTGCCCACCGGCACGCCCGGCCAGTCCTTGAGGAAGGCGCAGTCGTCGTACAGCGGCGTCGTGTCCATCTGGGAGACCATCAGCGGCACTTCCAGCATGGCGAGTGCGGCCGTGTGCAGCGAGTGGGTGTGGATGATGCAGTTGACGTCCGCCCGCTCCCGGTAGATCCAGGTGTGGAAGCGGTTGGCGGGGTTGGGCATGCCCTCCCCCTCCAGGACCTCCAGGTCCTCGTTCACCAGCAGCAGGTTGTCCTCGGTGATCTCGTCGAAGCCCAGCCCCAGGCGCTGGGTGTAGTAGGTACCCGGCTCCCGCCCGCGGGAGCTGATCTGGCCGGCGAGCCCGGAGTCGTGGCCGCCGTCGTAAGCGATCCGGCAGGTGAGCGCCAGCTTCTGGCGGGTGGTCAGTTTCGAGTCCCCGAAGTGCTGGTCCATCTGCCGCTCGGCGCGGTCGATGAGGACGTCCTTCGAGTCCCGCAGCGTTTTCGCCATGTGTCTTCTCCCGTCACGGCCTCGCCCCCATGGCCAGGCCTGCGCCCGGGGTCGGAAACCCCGGGGAAACTTTGTTCACCATAGGACACAAGGTTTCCTGTGGCAAGGGTACCCGCGCCCGGGGCGCGGACCCGTGTGCATCGGGCTCGCTCCTGCGAACGGCGGCGGCCGGGGGTGTTGGAGGTGCCTCCCAGGGGTGCCGGTGAAGGCTGGGCGTAGCATTGTTCGCTGTAGGACACGAAGTGTCATCGAGTGGCGGCGTGCGCCGTACGGTGCGGCCCCGCCGGTCGAGGGCATGGGAGAGGGAGACGCCAGTGATCAACCGGGTACGCCGGCTACGCAAAGAACGGCTGATGACCTTGGAGGCGCTGGCCGAGCGGTCCGGTGTCACCAAGAGCTATCTGTCGAAGGTCGAACGCGGCCAGAGCGTTCCCTCGATCGCCGTGTGCGCCTCCCTTGCCAAGGCCCTCGAAGTCCCCCTGGACAGCCTCTTCGCCGAGGCGGAGGAGCTGGGCGAGGTGACCGTCACCCGGGCCGCGGAACGTCAGCCCCTGACCTCCCCGGACGAGTCCGGCACCCGCTACGAGGGCATGGCGCTCGACGCCGGCGCCAAGAGCATGACCCCGTTCATGCTCTACCCGCCGCTCGACGACGGCCCCGTTCCCTTCCGGGACCATCCCGGCGAGGAGTTCGTCTTCGTCCATGAGGGGCAGGCCGAACTGATCCTCCCGTCGCGCACCATCACGCTCGACCCCGGCGACTGCGTCTACTTCAAGGCCACCACACCCCACAAGCTCCGCTCCCTGGGAGCGAGGCGCGCTACGGTCCTCCTCCTGGTCTCCAGCGACGACGACACTCCGGACGGCGCCCGGTCCCCGCACTCCCGCCTGCCCTGAGGCCCACCGGTGTCAGGGGACGGCGGAGAGGCGGGGCGGCCGAACCCAGCCCGCCCCGCCCCGGGCCGGCCGACACCGCCGCCGGCCGCCGCACGCGCGTTTCGAATCCGCACCCGCGCCGGTTCCGGGCCGGGACGCTGGTCGCTTGACGGCGAACCCTGACAGTCCGGGGCCGCAGCGTGGGAGACCACCCCAGGGCCGTTCTCGGTGGCCCCGCCCTACGGCGCGGGCCCGATACGCCCGGCCGCTGAGTTCCCAACGGATGTCAGTGCCGCACCCTAGGGTCCGAGCAGTCCACGTCCATGGAGCAGATGGGGGTTGCGGTGCGCAGGCCGGTCGAGGGTGAGGTCCATGTTCACTACGGTCAGATCTACGTCGAGAGCGATCCGGACGGCTTCGGCCCAGACCTCGCCGAGTCGTTCGCCGGCCAGAGCTCCGGGCTGTGCGGGGCGGCGATCTCCGGTGCGCTGTGGCTGACGACCGGCGTGCACACGGGCAATGTCGGCTTCACCGTCGAGGTGCACGACCAGGCCCCGCCGCTGGCCCCGGAGTGGGAAGACGTCGTGGAAGTGTCCTTCCGTCCGGTCTCGGACACCAGTGTCCTCGTGCAGTGGGCGCACGAGGACTCCTGGGAGCTGGACCTCGCAGAGACCGACTACCGGGTGCGCTACTGCGCCCGCGGCATGGACCGGGCGCGCCAAAAGGACACCCGACTGAGTGACGAGCCTCGACTGGACAGCTATCTCCTGCAGTTCTGGCCTGCCCCGCCCGCGCCGGACCGGGTCCTGAAACAGACCTCGGCGATCGCGGCCTACTGGCACGACTACGCCCGCCGGCAACCTCCCGCTCCCACGCCCGCCGAACGCGCCGAAGCCGTACGCCTAGCCCGCCTCGCGCAGGAGCAGGCGGAAGAAGAACACCGAATCGCCTGTGTCCGATGGGAGTGGGGCGGACAGCTGCCGAGCCAGGCCCTGCTCGATGTCGGAGGCAACGTGCGTGGACTGCTTGACTTCGACCCGTCCCTCGTCCATGCCATCGGCGCCGCCCGTCCGGAGACCCAGCGGGCGATCGCCCTGCTGGCCGCGAGCCGAGCCTGCGAAGAAGCCGGTCTCGCAGAGCTCGACTGGATCGCCGCCGGGCTCACCGCCCTGGCCGAGGGCCGCTCGCTGCCGCGGCCTCTGGATGACGCGGACCGCGCGTGGCAGGCGCTGGAATCAGACCCGTGCGTCCCCGACGCAACAGTCGTCCGGGCCATCCCACCCCGGCGGTCCCCCCACCGGCCACCTGTGCCTGACGACGCGTACACACTCGTCACATGCGAGCCACTCGCCCACATCGTGGGCCCCGCGGCTGCCGCGCTGAAGCCGCTGAGCCCGTGCGTACAGCCGACCCCTCAACCGACCGGAGCGACGTCATACAGGGTGGCGATCCCGACCGCCGAGCCGCCCACGGCCTTGCGCATGTCCCAGCCGCACATGGCCCTCCCCGCGCTGCTCGACGCCGCGGAACCCGACGCGCTTCGTGCGGCCTTGGACGCGGTGCACGCGGCAGTGGCCACCTACGGTGAGGACTACCGGACTCTTCTGCAAGAGGTATGGACACATGTGCGGGGGAGGCCCGTAGACCCTGACGTGCCGCAGTGACGCGGGCTGAACCCCTTGCGTCACCACCACCACGGGGACGGGTGTCGAAATTGCCTGACCAGGATGGCCGAGAGCCCATTCGTGAGCCAGGATGATCGGATGGTCACGCTTGAGACTCCCCGTTTGATCCTGCGTCGCTGGCGCGAGGAAGACATCGCGCCCATGGCTGCCGTCAACGCCGACCCCGAGGTCATGCGGTGGATCCGCGACGGCAGCGTCCGTGACGAACAGCGGACTCGCGACGGGGTCCAGGCTTGGGAGAGCGAGTGGGAGTCGCAGGGCTTCGGCCTGTTCGCCGTGGAGATCCGGTCCACTGGCGAGTTGGCCGGGTTCACCGGCCTCTCGGTACCCCACTTCTTGCCGGAGGTACTTCCGGCCGTCGAGGTCGGCTGGCGGCTGGGGCGTTCCCACTGGGGGAAGGGCTTGGCCACCGAGGCCGCTGTGGCCGCCGTGCGGTTCGGGTTCGAAGAGCGGGGGCTGGAGCGGATCGTCAGCATCGCCCAAGTGGGCAATGACGCCTCCGAACGGATCATGACCAAACTGGGCATGCGCCTGGCCCGTGAGACGGTCAATCCCACCTGCGGTCGGCGAGTACGGGTGTTCGAGTTGTCGTCGGACCAGTACGTCACGACCACGCGCTGACGCCCCAGAGGCGCCCAGGCCGTCCGCACACGGCTCGAAGCAGCCCCGCCGCCAACTCCCCACCCGTGGCCTGACCGTTCCGGCCGCGGCGCCGGCTCCGCGACCTGCGTACCGCCCGTAGGACGGCCGCCCCTGGTCGGTACTCGGCAAGGGCCGGCGCCTGATGTGGATGCCTGCCTATGGCGGTGCAGCAGCATGAGCAGCGGGGCCTTCGTGCTGATCCATTCCATGACGGAACACGGGATCAGACGAAGGCCGTCCGCATGTCCGTTGAACAGCGAGAACGCCGGTCACGTTCGAGCCCGGTGCGTCGCCAGGCCGTAAGCGACAAGCTTGTTGCTCCGTCTATGACCGGCCCGGCCGTGCCTGTGCAGCAGGCGGCGTCAGCCTGTTTGGGTCACGGGGAGGCACA
This sequence comes from Streptomyces palmae, assembly GCF_004684805.1. Lineage (GTDB taxonomy): Bacteria > Actinomycetota > Actinomycetes > Streptomycetales > Streptomycetaceae > Streptomyces > Streptomyces palmae. The sequence continues at coordinate 314 of NZ_SRID01000116.1, read as the reverse complement.
CGGCGTAGACGGTGTAAGAACCCGAGGTGCTCGCAGGGTTGTTGAAGGACACCGTCCACATGTTCTCGGCGGAGGGGAAGGACTGATATGGCTGGACGGTGAGGTTGTTGCCTCCGAGGGGCGTCACCAGTCCACCGCCCGTGATGACAGTTCCCGGCGGGCAGGTCGCGGTTCCCGTGTTGAGCCCGGGCGTCAGTGTGTAGGTCGCCTGGACGATCTCGGTCGGCAGGGTCGGTCCTGCCGGTCCCGCGGGTCCTGTCGGTCCTGCCGGTCCTGCCGGTCCTGCGGGTCCTGCGGGTCCCGCAGGGCCGGGG
>NZ_SRID01000793.1 GCF_004684805.1 Streptomyces palmae | reverse complement strand
GGGAGGTGGTGGGTCCCTGGGAGGGCGAGGGGGTCCGGGTGCGGTGGATTCCGGTGGATTACGCCTCGCACTCTCCGCAGATGGAGTTGGTGCGGGAGGAGGTCGAGGGGCTTTTGGCGGAGGTGAGCCCGCGTCCCGGGCGGGTTCCTGTCTACTCGACCGTCACTGGGCAGGTGCTGTCGGATGCCACGGTGATGGATGGTGGGTATTGGTTCACCAATCTGCGGCAGACGGTGGAACTCCAAGCCGCGGTCAGTGCTGCTGTCGCCGACGGGCATACGGCGTTCGTCGAGTGCAGTCCGCATCCTGGGTTGGTGGTGCCGGTCAGCGACACGCTGGAGGAGCTGGGCATCCAGGGTGTGGTGGTGGAGACGCTGCGGCGTGGCCAGGGGGGTGCGGAGCAGCTGGCACAGGCCCTGACCAGTGCGTTCGTGCAGGGTCTGGCCGTGGACTGGGCGGCCCTGTTCGCCGATTCAGGGGCTCGGCGGGTCGAGTTGCCCACGTATGCCTTCCAGCGCCGGCGGTACTGGGTCGAAGCCCAGAGCTCGGTCGCTGGGGGAGGGGCCGGCTGGGGGCAAATGGCGCTGGAG
>NZ_SRID01000115.1 GCF_004684805.1 Streptomyces palmae | reverse complement strand
GAGGTGTATAAGAGACAGGGTTGGGGGTCAGGCGTTGTTCGGGAGCGGGGCGGCCGGGCTGACCAGGCCGGCGGCGCGCAGGTCGGTCCAGAAGGCGGCCGGGACGGTCTCGTTCAGGGCCGCGGTGTCCTCGGCGATGCGGCTGGGCCGGGTGGCACCGGGGATGACGGCGGCGGACGCCGGGTGGGCGAGGGAGAACTGGAGGGCGGCGGCCTTGATGCCCACACCGTGCTTCTCGGCCAGGGTCTTCAGCTTCCCGACCCGCTCGATGATCTCCGCGGGGGCCTGCTGGTACTCGAAGTGGGTGCCGCCCGCGAGGATGCCGGAGCTGTACGGGCCGCCGACGACCATGTCGACGCCCTGCTCCTGGGCCATGGGGAGCAGGCGAGAGAGGGCGTGCTCGTGGTCGAGGAGGGTGTAGCGGCCGGCGAGGAGGAAGCCGTCGGGCTTCGGCTCGTCGAGGGCGAGGGTCAGCTCGATCGGCTCGGTCTTGTTGACGCCGAGGCCCCAGGCCCTGATGACGCCCTCGTCGCGCAGCCGGGACAGGACGCGGAAGGCTCCGGTGCGGGCCTCCTCGAACTTTCCGAGCCATGCGTCGCCATGGAAGTCCTGGGCGATGTCGTGGACCCAGACGATGTCGAGCCGGTCGACGCCGAGGCGCTTCAGGCTGCCCTCGATGGAGCGCTCGGTGGCGTCGGCGGTCCACTCGTGGAGGATCTTGTTCGGGTTGCCGTGCTCGAACAGGCCGCCCTTCTCGCCGAAGTCGGGGACGTCGGTCTCGTGCTCGTCGAGGATGACCCGGCCGACCTTGGTGGACAGGACGTACTCGTCGCGCGGCTTGCCGGCGAGGACCTCGCCGAGCCGCTCCTCGGCGAGGCCGGCGCCGTAGAAGGGGGCGGTGTCGTAGTAGCGGATGCCGTGGTCCCAGGCGGCCTCGACGGTGGCGCGGGCCTCGTCGTCGGGGATCGCGCGGAACATGTTGCCGAGCGGGGCGGTGCCGAAGCCGAGACGGCCGGGAAGGATGTTCTTGAGCGACATGGGAAGTGCCTTTGCGAGATGTGGGGGGAGGGCCGCGGTGGCCCGCATGAGCGCCGCATCCGAATGCAAGCGCGCCTTACATGCAAAGACAATACTTGCAGACGCCGACTAATGCAAGAGCTGTATTTGCGCGTCCGCCGGGAGGCGGTCTCGTCGTCCAGGTGCCGCTGCGGCCGGGTGAGGATGAAGCCCGGGTTCAGGGCGTTGGCCGTGCCCATCGCCCGCCCAGCGCCGGGCGCCCACCGCGAAGAGCACCTCGCCTCCCTTGCCCGCGCCGTCGGCTACGCGCCCTCAGCGTCGGCTTCTTCTACGGCGCCGGAAGGGGGTCGGGGCGCCGACGCGTCGGCTTCGCCTCGACTGCTGTGACCAGGGGGGCCAGTTCCGGGTTCTGGGCGGCTTCGTCGAGCGCCTGCCGGAGGGCGGTTTCGTTGGTCGGCCGGGCCTCTCGCAGGAGCTTCAGGCCCGTGTCGCTGACATCGGTGTAGATGCCGCGGCGGTCGGTCGGGCACAGGAAGCGGGACAGCAGGCCGCGGTCCTCCAGGCGGGCGACGAGGCGGGTGGTGGCGCTCTGGCTGAGGACGACCGCATCGGCGACCTGCTTCATCTGCAGGTGGCCGCCCTCACCGTCGTGCTGGCGGCTGAGCACGTCGAGCAGCGAGTACTCCCGCACGCTCAGGCCGTGCTCGGACTGCAGGGCGCGCTCGATGTGCGCCTCGATCCTGCCGTGGAGGAGGTAGAGGGCGGCCCATCCGTTGGCGAGGGCGGTCAGCGCGGGATCTGTGGCGGTCATGGGCCCGGGTTTCCTTCCCGATGTGTCCGGCGCCCAGGATAAGCCCTCCGTGAAAATATCGGCTGGAGCTTTTATGAGGCGAGTGCAAGTATGTAGGTGCTGGGCGGGCGCCCAGCGCGGATCCGCACCCCCGCCGCTGTGCAGGGGCGGGTCAGGCGTCGCCGTCGGCCCGCTGCGCGGTGGTCGGCAGGTGCGTGCCGGCCTGGAGCGCGGGCAGGTTCAGGTGTTCCAGGTCGTGCGGTGGGGGAGCGGTGAGCGGCCAGGCCGACGGCACCTCGCCGTCGGACGCCGTGGCGGGCGCGTCGGTCAGCCGAAGCCGCTGGCGCAGACGCCCGTAGAAGTCCGTCGGACCCAGGCGCACCACCCGCAGCCGGCTCGGCGCGGCATAGACGCCGATCCAGTCGCCCGGGTCCAGCACCCCGCGGATCTGGCCGTCCACGCTGACCGCCGCGCTCCCGGAGTGCGGCAGCAGACGCATGGCGATCGGCTCGTCCGGCGCGGCCAGGACCGAGCGCTTGAAGACCATGTGCGCCGCGACGGGCGTGAAGACGAGGGCCTGCGTGCGAGGCGAGACCACGGGGCCGCCCGCGGCGAAGCTGTACGCGGTCGAGCCCGTCGGTGTCGCCACCAGCAGCGCGTCCCCGGCGTAGCAGGCGAGCAGCCTTCCGGCGAAGTAGACCGCCGCGGAGACCCGGCCGTCCCGGGCGAACTTCTCCACCACGACCTCGTTCAGCCCGAGCAGGTCGAGCGCCACGCCCCAGCCTCCTCCGGCCTCGCACCCGGGTTGCACCTGCGGCGGCGGCAGCGACGGCCTGCGGCCGTACCGCAGCAGCGGACCGAGTTCCTCGGGAAGCGAGAACGGCCGGGAGGCGCGCATGGTGAGCAGCATGCGTTCCTCGACGGTGATGCGGGATTCCCGGACGGCGTCCAAGGCCTGGAGCGCGTCGTGCGCGGGTACCTCGGTGAGGAATCCGACGTGGCCGAAGTCGATGCCCAGGAGCAGTGAACCGTTGTGCGCCGCCAGGCGGGCGCCGCGCAGGAAGGTGCCGTCGCCGCCCAGGGCGACGATGAGGTCGGGGTTTCCCGCCGCGGCCATCTCCTCGCGGGCGCTGCGCCGCTGTTCCCCCGCGTTCCACACGTCGATCTCGGTGCACTGGACTGCGTGGTCGACGCACCAGGCCCGTACCGACCGTGCGGCCGCCACGGCTTCGGGGCGTCCCTTGTGGACGACAAGACCGATGCGCTCGACCGTCATGGCGGCGTCCTCTTCGGTGAGGGGTTGCGTGGCTCCTCTCCAGGATGCGCCCCGGCCGCGAGCCCCGGCGACTTACGCGGCGGCCCCGCCCGCAGAGCGCGGTGCGCCGCCGCCGGCACGCCGCGGATCGGGGACTCCACCGTGGTCTTCGGCCGGGTGGTGCGCGGCAGAGCCCTGTGCGCGGGGGCGCGGGGCGATTCCTAGTCGGCCGACTCGCCCGCGTGCGGGCTGAGCACGTCCGTGCCGACCAGGGCGAAGAGCAGCAGGCCGAGCAGCACCCGGTAGTACACGAACGGCATGAAGCTCTTGGAGGAGATGAACTTCATGAACCATGCGATCACCGCATATCCCACGACGAAGGCGATGACCGTGGCGAAGATGGTCGGCCCCCAGGAGACATGGCCCTCCGCGGCCGCGTCCTTGAGTTCGAAGGTGCCGGAGGCCAGCACCGCCGGAATGGCCAGCAGGAACGAGTAGCGGGCCGCGGCCTCACGGGTGTAGCCCATCAGCAGGCCGCCGCTGATCGTGGCACCGGACCGGGAGACGCCAGGGACCAGCGCCATCGCCTGGCACACGCCGTAGACCAGTCCGTCCTTGACGTTCAGCTCCCGCAGCGACTTGCGCTGCTTGACCGCTCGGTGCCGGCCCCCGGTCTCGTCCCGGGCGGCCAGTCGGTCGGCGAAGCCCAGCACCAGGCCCATCACCACCAGCGTGGTGGCGGTCAGCCGCAGATCCCGGAAGGGCCCCTCGATCTGGTCCTTGAGCGTCACCCCGAGGACGCCGATCGGAATCGAACCCACGATCACCAGCCAGCCCATCTGGGCGTCGTGGTCGCCGCGCATGCGCTTGTTCGTCAGTGAGCGGAACCAGGCCGAGACGATCCGGACGATGTCCTTGCGGAAGTAGATCAGTACGGCGGCCTCGGTGCCGATCTGGGTGATGGCGGTGAACGCCGCTCCCGGGTCGTGCCAGCCGGCGAAGGCGGCGGTGAGCCGTAGATGCGCGCTGGAGGAGATCGGTAGGAACTCGGTCAGCCCCTGGACGAGTCCGAGGATGAGTGATTCGAACCAAGACATGAAAACTGGGCCATCCGATGAATGATCAAGAGCTGACCGGTGACCTCACTGGTCAGGGGGGTGAATGCGGACTGTTCGGACAGATGGTGGTCGCACACCAGTGCCGAGGCAGCGTAACGCCCCCCGGTGAACAGGCCCGGAACGGGGCCCCACACCAGGACGTACGGCCGGTCGGCCCTGCCGCCGACGGCCTCGCGGTCACTCTCCGGAGGCCGCCGCGCGCAGTCGGTGCCGTTTGCGCCAGGCCACCACTCCGGCGCCGAGCCCGGTGGCCGCGATGAAGGCCGTCGAGGCGAGGAAGACGGGTGAGCCGGGTGTGGCGGCCCGGCTGCCGGCCACCACGTAGGCGGCGGTGTTCGGGACGCTGCCCACCCCCGTCGCCAGCAGGAACGGCAGCCAGCGCATCCGGGAGACCGCGGCCCCGTAGTTGGCCGCCGCGAACGGCACCCCCGGCAGCAGCCGCAGCGCCAGCATCGACCGGAAACCGTGCCGGGACAGCAGCCGGTCCGCGAACAGCAGCCACCGCCCGCGCAGCAGCGGGCGCAGCGCGTCCTGGCCCAGCAGCCGGCCGAGGCCGAAGGAGATCCCGGCGCCGAGGACGGTCCCCCCGATCGCCCCGGGCAGTCCGGCCTGCGCGCCGAACAGGGTGCCGGCCGCCAGGTTCAGCAGTGGACGGGGGACCAGGGCGGCGGTGCAGAGCCCGTACGCCAGCGCGAAGACCAGCACCGCGGTACCGCCGGAGAGCCGCTCGGGCCAGCCGTCGGTGATCAGCCGCTGCGGCTCCCAGGCCAGCACCGCCACCGCGGCCGCGGCCAGCAGCGCGAGCAGCAGGCCCAGCCGGCACCACGGCGACAGCAGCACGCTGACGCAGCGCTGGGCCGGGCTGGGCGGAGTGGCGGCGGATCGGGGCACCGAAGGAGCGTAACCGAACGGCCCCCCGTCGGACCCCGCCCGGAGCGGTCTGCTACCAGAACCGGACAATTCCCCGCCGCGGGGGCGCCTTTGTATGCCGCGGGGCGCCGTTGTACACGGCGCCCTTGCATGTCCGGAGGACCGTACGTCGGGAGCACGCTTCCCGGGATGCGCTGGCGTGGCAGGCGGATCGCGGAACGGCCCGCGGGTCCGCGAGGTGCCGCCGGCGTCGAAAACCAGTCGACGTACCGCGCCCGGCCCGCCATGCTCGGGGGCATGTTCCGGTACGCCTTCGCTCCGCCGATGCCCGCAGTCGCGGGCACGCCGAAGGCTGCCGTCACCCCTGTCCCGGTCGTTGCCGCAGCCTGCCTCGACGGCACCCGAAGCTGACCCTCCCTCGGACCTACCGACGGATCCCGCCAGGGAGGGTCGGTGAGGTGCTGGGGTCCGCGTACTCCCGTCGCTGTTCCGAGGAAGGAACGCCAGGCATGTCCAAGCAGCCGTACCTCCGTACCAAGCCGCACCTCAACATCGGCACCATGGGCCACGTCGACCACGGCAAGACCACGCTCACCGCCGCCATCACCAAGGTGCTCAGCGCGCGCGGCACCGGCACCGGCTACGTCCCCTTCGACCGGATCGACCGGGCTCCGGAGGAGGCCGCGCGCGGCATCACCATCAACATCGCCCATGTCGAGTACGAGACCGACACCCGGCACTACGCCCATGTCGACATGCCCGGCCATGCCGACTTCATCAAGAACATGGTCACCGGCGCGGCCCAGTTGGACGGTGCCATCCTGGTGGTCTCGGCGCTGGACGGCGTCATGCCGCAGACCGCCGAGCATGTGCTGCTCGCCCGGCAGGTCGGCGTCGACCACGTCGTGGTCGCCCTCAACAAGGCCGACGCGGGCGACCCGGACCTCACCGACCTGGTCGAACTGGAGGTGCGTGAGCTGCTCAGCGCGCACGGCTACCCGGGGGCGACCACGCCCGTGGTACGGGTCTCCGGGCTGCGGGCGCTGGACGGCGAACCGCGCTGGACCGGCGCCATCGAGGCGCTGCTGGACGCGGTCGACACCTATGTGCCGACGCCGGTCCGCTACACCGACGCCCCGTTCCTGCTGCCGGTGGAGAACGTGCTGACCATCACCGGGCGCGGCACCGTGGTCACCGGCGCCGTCGAACGCGGCCGGATCCGGGTGGGGGACCGGGTGGAACTGCTCGGCGGCACCGCGCAGCGGGACGGGACCAGTGTGGTCACCGGGGTGGAGACCTTCGGCAAGCCCATGGAGTACGCGGAGGCCGGCGACAACGTGGCGCTGCTGCTGCGCGGGGTGCCCCGAGGAGCGGTGCGCCGCGGGCAGGTGGTGGCGGCACCGGGCAGCGTGGTGCCGCGCCGCCGCTTCACCGCCCGGGTGCATGTGCTCTCCGCGGCGCAGGGCGGTCGGCGCACCCCGTTGACCACCGGATACCGGCCGCAGTTCCACCTGCGCACCGCCGATGTGGCCGGTGCGGTGGACCTGGGCGCCACCGGTCGGGCCCGGCCGGGCGACACCGTCACCCTCGGCGTGGAACTCGACCGCGACCTGCCGCTGGAGCCGGGTCTCGGCTTCGCGATCCGGGAGGGCGGGCACACCGTGGGCGCGGGCACCGTACTGACCGTCGCGGAGTAGCCGCGGAGCGGACCCGCGGCCGCCCGGCCGGCGCCCTGACGCGCCGGCCGGGCGGCACAATGGGCAGGTGACCGAGTCGATACCGGTGAGCCGCGCCGTGGATGGCGGCCTCGCCAAGCTGATGCCCGATGTGGACCGCGAGCGGGCCTGGCTGCTCACGGTCGACGGGGCGCCGCAGTCGTACGTGGACCTGGACGACCCCGCGTACCTGGAGTTCGAGTACGCACGGCGGCTGGCGTACGTCATCGACGCCCTGCCCGGGCCCGGCCGGCCGCTGGACGTCCTGCACCTGGGCGGCGGCGCGTTGAGCCTGCCCCGCTATACGGCGGTGACCCGCCCCGGTTCGCGCCAGCGGGTGATCGAGGCGGACCGGCGGCTGATCGAGCTGGTGGAAGAGGTGCTGCCGCTGCCGCCCGGGTCCGGGATCGAGGTGTGCCCGGCCGATGCCCGTACCGCGCTGGAGGAGACCCCGCCCGGCTCGGTCGATCTGGTGGTCGCCGATGTCTTCGGGGGCTCCCGGGTGCCCGCGCACCTGACCTCGGTGGAGTACGCGCGGGCGGCGGCCCGGGTGCTGCGGCCGGGCGGCGTGTACGTGGCCAACCTCGCGGACGGGGCACCGTTCACCTTCCTCCGCTCCCAGCTCGCCACCTTCGGCACCGCCTTCGCCGAGCTGTGCCTGGTCGCCGAGCCCGGGGTGCTGCGCGGCCGGCGCTTCGGCAACGCCGTGCTGGTGGCCGCCCAGCGGGAGCTGCCGGTGGACGAACTGGCCCGGCGCACCGCGGCCGACGCCTTCCCGGCCCGGGTCGAACACGGCCCGCGGCTGGAGCGCTTCACCCAGGGCGCCGCACCGGTGGTGGACGCGGCGGCCGTGCCCTCACCACCGCCACCGGACGGCGCGTTCGGCATCGGCTGAGGGGCGGGGCGGCCCGGTGGACCCACGGCCCCGGTCCGGAGGCGCGGATTACCCTGCCGGCCATGGGCACTTCGGAGACGTTCCACGACATCCCCGTTCTGGTCTGCGCCGACGAGGGCGAGAGCCTCAGCGGTGAACGCGAGATCCTCGATCTGATCGGCAATGCCTCGTACCAGGGTGCCCAGTGGGCCGTGATCCCCGTCGAGCGCTTCGAGGAGGACTTCTTCCAGCTCCGCACGCGCGTCGCCGGCGAGATCATCCAGAAGTTCGCCCAGTACCGGATGGGGCTGGTGGTCCTGGGGGACATCTCCCGCCATACGGAGGCGAGTTCGGCGCTGCGGGACTTCGTGCGGGAGTGCAACCGCGGACGGCAGACCTGGTTCCTGGCCGACATGGCGGAGTCGCGGGAGCGGCTGAAGGGGTAGCGCCTGCGGCGGGCGGGTTCGGGCGTACGGGGCCGCGGTGCGGTGGACCGCCGGCCGGCGCGTCCCGCAGCCGCGAGAGTGCTGGTGAAGGGCTGGCGCCCGCCGGGGCGTTAGGGGGAGTGTGCGCCAGGTCCGTCCCGCGGGTATGGAGAGCGCCGGTGGAAGGGCGGCGCCCACCGTGGCGTCACAGGGACCCTCACCGGGTCCGTCCGTAGAGGCAGAGAGCGCCGGTGGAGGGGGAGGGCCCGCCGCAGGGTGCGGGCTCGGGGCGACGGCGGGGGACCGGTCACCGGGTCCGTCCCGTGGGCGTGGGGGCGTCGGGGTTACGCGGGCCCGGTCCGTAGGGCGGTGTTGATCCGGTCCAGCGCTGTGGTGAAGCCGCGGTACTCCTCCCCGGTCAGGGGCCCCGTGACATAGCGCTCCAGGATCCCCGCGTGCACCCGGGCCGCGGCCAGGAGGGTCCGCTCGCCCTTGGGCGTCGCCTCGACCAGGGTCACCCGGCGGTCGGAGGGGGACGGCCGCCGGCGAACCGTGCCCGCCTCCTCCATCCGGTCCACCAGCCGGGTGATGCCGCCGCTGGTCAGTACCAGGTCCTCGGCGAGGGTGCGCTGGGAGACCTGTTCCGCGGGGTCGCGGCAGAGGCGGATGAGCACCTCGAACATGACGTGGCTGATGCCGCACTCCTCGCGCAGCGCGGCGTTGATGCGCTGCTCCAGGCGGGTCGTCGCGCGCAGCAGCTGCCCGAACTCGCGGACCAGTCGGCCGCTCGCGGCCTGCGCGGCAGTGTGCTTCTCGCCTGGTCCGGCCGCCATGACGCCCGCCTTCCTCCGTGCCGGCGCACGGCTTGCCGTCCGGCATCCTACTGCGCGGAAAATCACTGAATCGTCAATTGCTGACTGCTCAGCGATCTCTTAGGCTGGGCGCCGTCCCGTACCGCACACGCCAGACCGGAAGGCACCGCTCGTGGCCACCGTCCCCTCCTCCACCCGGCCTGCCCAGGCGCCCCCCGCCGGGGCGGCCGCGGACCGGCCGATGGCCCTGCGCCTGCTCTTCATGCTCGGTGCGCTCTCCGCGTTCGGCCCGCTCTCCCTCGACATGTACCTGCCCGCGCTGCCGGACCTCGCCACCGGCCTGGACGTGGCGGACGCCCAGGTGCAGCTGACCCTCACCAGCTGCCTGGTCGGCCTGGCCGCCGGACAGCTGCTCGCCGGGCCGCTCAGCGACCGCTGGGGGCGGCGGACACCGCTGCTGATCGGCCTGGCCGGTTACGCGGTGGCCTCCGTACTGTGCGCCCTGGCGCCGAACGTCACCGCGCTCACCGGGCTGCGGCTGCTCCAGGGCATGGCCGGGGCGGTCGGCATCGTGATCAGCCGGGCGATCGTCCGCGACCTCTACGGCGGGACCGCGGCCGCCCGCTGCTTCTCCTTGCTGATGCTGGTCAACGGCGCCGCGCCGATCCTGGCCCCGGTCATCGGGGGCCAGCTGATGCGCTTCACCTCCTGGCGCGGGATCTTCGTCACGCTCGGTGTGATCGGCGCGCTGCTGCTGGCCCTCACCGTGCTCCTGCTGGGCGAGACCCTGCCCCGGGAGCGGCGTCTGAGCGGTGGGCTGGGGCAGGCCCTGCGCAGCTTCGGCGCCCTGCTGCGCGACCCCGGGTTCATGCGGTACGCGCTCGCCGGCGGCTTCGCCTTCGCCGCCATGTTCGCCTACATCTCCGCCTCGTCCTTCGTGCTGCAGGACGTGTACGGGCTGAGCCCGCAGCGGTTCAGCCTGCTCTTCGCCGGCAACGCGCTGGGCATCATGCTGCTCGGCCAGTGCAACGTCCGGCTGCTGCGGCGCACCTCCCCGCAGACCCCGCTGCGCGCCGGGTTGCTGCTCAGCGCGGCCGGCGGAGCGGGGCTGCTGATCGCCGTCACCGCCGGCCTCGGGCTGCCCGCCGTGCTGGTCTCGCTGTTCGCGGTGGTCTCCAGCATCGGGCTGATCATGCCGAACTCCACCGCCCTGTCGCTGTCCGGCCATCCGGAGGCGGCCGGTACCGCCTCCGCCCTGCTCGGCCTGGTGCAGTACGCGCTCGGCGGTGTCTCCGCTCCCCTGACCGGCCTCGGCGGCACCGGAACCGCGCTGCCCATGGCCGTGGTCATCGCCTCCTTCGCCGGGGCGGCGGTCCTGGTGTACCTCTGGCCCGGCGGTCGCGACCGGGTCCAGGAGCGGGACGCCTCCTAGGAACGCTCACCACCTGCCTGGTGCCGGGTGGCGCGGCCGCGGCGATCGGCCTTCGCCGCGCCCTACGGCACCGGGCGGCGGAAGCGGTCCCGGTGCCGGTGGTCCGGCGTCAGGAGGCCGGTTCCAGGAGGCGCAGGCTGCTCATGATCTTCTTGATGGTGGCGTCCGGCACCTCGTCCTCGACATGGGCGGCGGTGTAGAGCACCCAGGTGGCGAACTTCCCGTCCGGCCCGGTGAAGGTGACGGTGAACGCCTTGCCGTCCGTCGCGCACCCGTCCTTCTTCTTCACTCCGGTCACCTCCGCCTTGGCCGTGTACCCCTTGAGGCCCTGGGCGCTGGTGAACGGCTTGGTCTCGGCGTCCACCAGGCGCAGGTCGCCGGTGCCGGCCTGGTCGTATCCGGCGAAGACCCAGCTGCGCGCCTCGTTCTTGGCCGCCTCCTCCGCCGTCTTGGCGCCCTTGGCGCCCTTGGTGCCGGTGGCGGCCAGCGAGATGTCGCTGGCGGCGCCCTTCTTCCCGGCCGGGCAGTAGCTCTCCTTGTACACGGCCGGCGCGGACATGGAGATCAGTGGCTTCCGCTTGTCGTTCTCGTCGAAGAAGCTGGTCGACTCGCCCGCCCCCTTGACGTCCCAGCCCGGCGGCACGTCGAAGGCGTTGTGCCATCGGGGATTGGCCACCACCTGCCAGCCGGGTATGACCGGCTTGACCTTGGCCGGCTTCCCGGAGCCGCGCGGGGCGTCCGCGTCCGGGTCGGCGGCGCCGCCCTGAGCCGGGTCCCGGTCCTGGGGGCGGGTCGGCGCGGGTCCCCTGGCGCCGTCCCCGGCCTCGGACGAGGAGCCGCCGTCCGGTCGCAGCAGCAGGACGCCGGCGATCGTCGCCGCGGCGACCACGGCGATCGCCGTGCCCACGGCGATGGCGGTGCGCCTGCCGCGGCGCCGTTCCGGCGGTCCGGGCGGTCCGGGCTGGGGGCCGGGCGCGCTCCAGGGCTGCGGTGGCTGCGCCTGCGGCGGCACCCCGGGTTGCGGGCCGACCGGCTGCCGGTACGGGTTGGGCTGCTGGTAACCCGGCTGGTGGTACGGGTTCGGCTGCTGGTAGGGGTTGGGCTGCCCCGGCTGCCCCGGCTGCCCCGGCTGCTGCGGATGTCCCGGCTGCTGGTAAGGGTTCGGCTCGCCCCCGGGCGGCTGCTGTCCTGGCCACATGGGGGGTAACCCTAGAAGGTGAGTCGGACCGCGGCTACGGTTGCCTTCCCCTTGATTACTACCGGCTGGTAACTTTCTGGGTATGACTCAGACCCAGCCGACGATCGGCGAGCTTCTCGCCGCCACGGTGCCCATGGTGCGCACCCTGAACCTGGAGTTCGTCGAGACCTCGGCCGAGCGTGCCGTGCTGCGCCTCCCCGACCAGACGGAGTTCCACAACCACGTCGCCGGACCGCACGCGGGTGCCATGTTCACCCTCGCCGAGTCGGCGAGCGGGGCGATCGTGCTCGCGGCCTTCAGCGACCAGCTCTCCCGCGCCGTACCGCTCGCGGTGCGTGCCGAGATCGCGTACAAGAAGTTCGCCAAGGGCCCGGTCACCGCCACCGCCGAGCTGGGCCGCCCGGCCGCCGAGGTGGTCGCCGAGCTGGACGCCGGAGAGCGCCCGGAGTTCCCGGTGCGGATCGCCATCACCCGTGAGGACGGCGCGGTGACCGGTGAGATGTCCATCGTGTGGACCCTGCGCCCCAACTCCTGAGGCGCCCGCGGCGCACCGCCGCCGAAGCGGCCGATGACCCGTCATCGGCCGCTTCGGCGCGTTCGTGTCCCGGCTCACAGGCGGCCGGGGTGGGGAATGCGCCGCGCGGGTGCTCTGTTCCAGTCATTGCCCGCCGGGGACCGGCGAGTCGGCTGACGGCGGCCGGGCGGCGGCCGACACTGGCAGGGTCGCCCGTACCGCGCCCCGCCGCCCCGAGGGAGGAGCGATGGCCACGCCCGCCACGCGCCGACGGCCGGCGGAGGGAACCTCGGCCGGCCGAAGTGCGTCGAGTAAGGATGGGAGCCGCGCTCCGGGCACCGTCCGCCGGGGACGCACGGCGGCACGACCGGGTGCCGGGTGCCGGGCAGTGACCGTGGAGGCCGGAGCTTCGGCACGGGACCTGCGGCTTCGCGGGACGATCCAGGTGATCGCACCGATCAAGTAGGCTGCCCCAGCGTGTGCCCGTCGGCGGGCCGCGCCGGGAAGTGATCGTACGGGGAGGACCGGCGTTGCATATCGAGTCGTGGTTGGAGACCGTTCCCGCCGTCAGTGTCTATCTGATCGTGGGCCTGGTCATCGGCCTGGAGAGCCTGGGTATCCCGCTGCCGGGCGAGATCATTCTGGTCACCGCGACCCTGCTGGCGTCCTCGCAGGACCACATCGATCCGTACATCCTCGCCGCCGCCGCCATCGCGGGCGCGGTGATCGGCGACTCCATCGGCTACCTCATCGGCCGCAAGGGCGGCCAGCCGCTGCTCAACTGGCTGGGCCGCAAGTTCCCCAAGCACTTCAGCGCCGACCATGTGGCCACCGCCGAGCGCTCCTTCCACAAGTGGGGGATGTGGGCGGTGTTCTTCGGCCGGTTCATCGCGCTGCTGCGGATCTTCGCCGGCCCGCTGGCGGGCGTGCTGAGGATGCCGTACTGGAAGTTCGCCATCGCCAACGTGCTGGGTGGCATCGTGTGGGCGGGCGGCACCGTCGCGGTCATCTACTCCGTCGGCAAGGTGGCCGAGGACTGGCTCAAGCGCTTCTCCTGGCTGGGCCTGGTGGCGGCACTCCTGTTCGGTCTCGGCTCGCTGCTGCTGATGAAGCGGCGCGCCAAGAAGGCCGCCGCCGAGCGTGAGGCGCGGGCCGCGTCGGCCGAGGCCGACCCGGTCCCGGCCACCGACTGATCCGGGGCCCGGCGATGTCAGGGCAGGCACTGATCTCCCAGGTGGGCGGCAAGGAGCCGGCCATCGACCCGGGGGCGTTCACCGCCCCCACCTCGGTGGTGCTCGGCGAGGTCACCATGGCCGCCGGATCGAGCCTGTGGTACCACGCGGTGCTCCGCGCCGACTGCGGACCGATCGTGATCGGCGCCGACAGCAACGTCCAGGACAACTGCACCGTGCACGTGGACCCGGGCTACCCGGTCACCGTGGGCGAGCGGGTCTCGGTCGGCCACAACGCCGTACTGCACGGCTGCACCGTCGAGGACGACGTACTGATCGGCATGGGCGCCACCGTGCTCAACGGGGCGCACATCGGCGCGGGCTCGCTGGTCGCCGCGCAGGCCCTGGTGCCGCAGGGGATGCGGGTACCGCCCGGCTCACTGGTCGCCGGCGTCCCCGCCCGGGTCAAGCGGGAGCTGACCCAGGAGGAGCGCGAGACCATCTCGCTGAACGCCGGGATGTACCAGGGGCTCGCCCGGGACCACCGGGCAGCGCACCAGGACTGAGCGGACCCGGCCGGCCCACGGCGGGCCGGGCCGCGCCCCCCTGTCAGCCCGCCGACGCTCCGGCCCGGTCGGTGGTACCCAGCCGGACCGGCAGCCGGCGGTGCCCGTTGGAGATGAACGACTCCAGCGGGGCCAGCTTCTCGGCCGGTTCCGCCAGCGCCAGCTCCGGGAAGCGGGCGAAGAGCGCGGGCAGCGCGATACGGGCCTCCAGCCGGGCCAGCTCGGCGCCCAGGCAGAAGTGCACCCCGTGGCCGAAGGCCAGGTGCTCGCGGCGGGTCTCCCGGGTGATGTCGAAGTCCGCGGCGCCCGCGCCGTGCACACCCGGGTCGCGCCCCGCCGCGGCGTAGTTGACGGCCAGCGCCTCGCCCCGGCGGAAGGTCAACCCGGTCTCGGCGTCATGGATGTCGGTGGTGGGGAAGCGCATCACGATGGTGGCGATCGGCGCCTGGTGGCGCAGGGTCTCCTCGATCACATCCGACCAGGAGGCCGCGCCGGAGCGGACCAGCGCCAGCTGCTCGGGGTGGGAGAGCAGGTTCACCACCGCGTGGTCGAGCAGGTTGACCGTGGTCTCGTGCCCGGCGCCGATCAGCAGCAGCAGCGAACCCAGCAGCTCCCCGTGCGACAGCCGGGAGGCCGTCTCATCGTCATGGGCCGAGATCAGCGCGCTGGTCACATCGTCCCCGGGGCGGGCGCGCTTGGCGGCGACCAGCTCCTCCAGCAGCCGGTACACCTCGGCGGTGGCCGCCACCGCCTTCTCACCCGGCACATTGGTGTTGAACAGATCACCGATGCACGCGCGGAACGCGTCATGGGCCTCCTCCGGCACGCCGAGGGCGCTGTTCACCACCATCAGCGGCAGCACCCAGGCGAAGTGCTCGCGCAGATCGAGCACCGGCCCGCCGGGCTCGGCGGCCTCGTCCCGCGGTATGGACGCCGCGGCGGCCGCCAACCGGTCCAGCAGCCCGGCGGTGATCTCCTCGATGCGCGGCGCCAGCGCCCGTACCCGGCGGGCGGTGAACGCGGCACCGATCAGCCGACGCAACCGGGTGTGCTCCTCGCCGTAGGCGGACAGCGCGTTCGGGGTGTCCACCCAGATGCGCAGCGGCCAGTCCGCGGGGATCCGGCCCTCGATGTAGCGCGGCCAGTGCCGGTGGGCGTCCTTGGAGACGCGCGGATCGGTCAGCAGCCTCCGGATCAGCCCGGGATCGGTCACCGACCAGGCCGGCACCGCCCCGGGCAGCTCCACCCGGGCCGCCGGTCCCGCGCCGCGGAGTAACTCGGCCTCGGCGTGGATGTCCCGGGCCTCGGGGTCGAGCCGGAAGGGACAGCGCGGGGAGGAGGGCAGTGCCATGAAGAGGTCTCCGGAGTTTCGAGAGGGCGAACACGCGGCCGGGCATCCGGCCGCCAGGGCACCGACGGTTCGGCGCACCGGGCCAGCCTGTCCGCGCCCGGACGGGCACGTCAATGAGGCCTCGGCGCGGCCGGGCCCGCCGCGGACCGCCGGACGCCGGTGGGGCGGCCCCGGGGAGACGGCCCGGACCTGCGGGATACCGTGTGCGGGTGCCGAAAAACCGAAACGTGTTCTCGTCCCTTGGCGATGCGCGCCGACGCCTCGTGTCCCGTGCCGTACACCGCGGCTGGCAGTGGCTGCGTGATGCCGGCGCGGTGACCGCGGCCCGGCCCGGCCCGTACCGCTTCGGCAGCATCGGCGCCGGCACCCGGCTGGCCTTCCCGCTGGGCACGGTCTTCGGGGAGCCGTGGATCCACCTGGGCGAGCACTGCATCATCGGCGAGCAGGTCACCCTCACCGCCGGGATGATGCCCGGCCTCGACCTCGGCCCGGACCCGGTCCTGCGGCTGGGCGACGGGGTGGTGCTGGGGCGCGGAAGCCATGTGGTGGCCTCCTGCCCGGTGGTGATCGAACGGGAGGTGTACTGCGGCCCGTACGTGTACATCACCTCCGACAACCACTCCTACGACGACCCGGAGCAGCCGATCGGCAAGCAGTGGCCGCGCAGCGCCCCGGTCACCATCGGCACGGGCAGCTGGCTGGGAGCGGGTGCGGTGATCCTGCCCGGCGCCAAACTGGGCCGTAACGTGGTGGTGGCGGCCGGCGCCGTGGTGCGCGGCGAGGTGCCCGACCACGCGGTGGTGGCCGGGGCGCCGGCCCGGATCGTCCGACGCTGGGACGCGGCCGCCGGCTGGCAGCCCCCGCTGCGCACCCCGCCGCCGGTGCCCATCCCGGAGGGCATCACCCCCGAGCAGCTGCTCGCCCTCGCCGAGCCGGCCGACCGGGAGGCGGATCCCGACGCCGGGCCGGTGGCGGGTGCGGCCGGCTGTTAGCGTGCCGGCCATGAGCACGCCGATGGATGCCTTCGACGACGCCCGCCCCGTCATGGAGCGGCTGGACCTGCTGACCGCACCGGTCGCCGCCGCCCTGCGCGAGTGGCGCGGCCCGGTGCCCGTGGACCAGGTGTTCCACGTGGACACCGACCCGGAACGTGCCGATACCGCGGTCCTGGTGGAGAGCTACGGCGCCTGGCTGCTGGAGCTGTCCGCCAACTGCGTGGTCGTCGCGGCCAAGCGCGGCGGCGCGGTGACCTTGGCCGGCTGCCTGGTCCTGGCGCACACCCGGGTGGACGTCAACGGAGTGGTGCGCCGTCACCTCGGTGCCCGCAAGGCGTCCTTCGCGCCCATGGAGACCGCGATCGGTGAGACGGGGATGGAGTTCGGCGGTATCACCCCGATCGGCCTGCCCGCGGGGTGGCCGCTGCTGGTGGACGCCGCCGTGGTGCACGCCCCCTGGGTGCTGATCGGCAGCGGCAGCCGGCGCGGCAAGCTGATCCTGCCCGGCAAGGCGCTCGCCGAACTGCCCGGGGTCACCGTGCTGGAGGGCCTGGGCGTGGGCTGACCCGCGCTCGCGCCCCGCCGGCGGGCCCATGGGGGCGGCGGCAGCCGCCCGAACGCGATCGTCGTTCCGTACCGGCCCGGACGGCCGGCACGGAACGACGGGATCACCCCGCGAACGGACCGGCCGCGGGTCCCAGGTCCTCGTGCGGCCGGACCGGTCCCGGGACGGGTGTCCGCGGAGCGGGCGGGGGGATCAGGGGGCCAGGTCGTCCAGACCCAGACGCTTGATCCACGGGGATTCCTCTTTGGTGGTGGTGCGGACGATGGAGCGCTCGGCGGTGTCCGCCGGCAGGATGGTGGGCCTGTCGGCCGTCGTGGTGATGTTCGCCGGGGTCAGGTCGTCCAGGGCGAACCCGAAGGGGTTGTCGGCCAGGGCGGGGGCGGCGAGCGCCCCGATGACGGCGGCGGCTCCCAGAGCGGCAGCGGCAATACGGCGCATGGCATTCCTTTCTCTCATTGCCAAAGGCGCACGAGAGGTGCCCGGACCACCGCGCCGCTATGCACCACACCACCCGAACGGCCGTACGGTATCGATCCATTTACCCCTGGATGGCGGTGCCGTGGCCCGGACGCGGGCACTCGATGGCGGGGGCGTGCGGTCCTCCGAAGGCGTGCCGTGGGCGGCGCGCGAGCGGATGGGCGAGCCCCGGCGCCCCTTTCCCGGCTCCTCGTCCGGCGCGTTGCCGGCGTCGCGTCAGCGCGGGCGGAGCGGTCCCGAGCCTCGCGGCCTGGGCCGTCCTGCCGGACGGTGCCATCACACGTGTTCCGGCTGTTCGGCGGGGCGGGGGGCGGCAGGCTCCGTGGCAGGGG
>NZ_SRID01000792.1 GCF_004684805.1 Streptomyces palmae | reverse complement strand
CCACCACACCGCCCCCCGCCCCCGCATACACCGGGGCCGCGAGCGCCCGCTCGATCAGCCGTACGGGCTGGTGGATGCCCTCGGCGACACCCGTCACCAGCACCCGCTTGCCGGCGAAACGGCTCAGGTCGACGTCCTTGTCGGCGGCGACGATCACCGCGTCGGCCTCGTCGACATCGTTGTCGGACAGAACGTTCTCAGCCCCGATCGAGCCCTGGGTCTCCACCTTGATGCGATGGCCCAGCGCCTGGGCCGCCTGGACCAACTTCTCGGCGGCCATGTACGTATGCGCGATACCCGTCGGGCAGGCGGTCACCGCGAGCAGCCTGCGCCCCGTGCCGCCCGGCCCGTCGGCACCCGTCACATCGAGTGGATCAGCTGGACTCGTCACCCGGATCTCCTCACGTCCATCAGGCGTGAACGGCATGAACATCCCCACATCGGCCCGCCATCCTGCACCAGCGGGACCCGCGGCGAACACCCCGACCCAGAGCTTCCCCGCCCCCTCCCACCTGTCTCTTATACACCTCT
>NZ_SRID01000114.1 GCF_004684805.1 Streptomyces palmae | reverse complement strand
CACCCGGGGATGACGCCTCCGCACGGCACCGCGCTGCCCCCCGGCGCCCAGCCGCCCGCGCAGGGCACCGTGCCGCCGGAGGGCGGGCCGGTGGCGGTCGCGGAGGGCCCGGAGCCGGGCGGGACGCCGACGCCGGGCCGCTGGGGCCAGTACGACCCGTGGGCGGCGCCCGCCGCACCGGCCGGGCCGGGGGCCGGCGGCACCGGCTCGCGGGGCGGCCGGCGGGGGAGCCGAACGCTGGTCGGGGCACTGCTGATCGCGCTGATCGCAGGCGGGATCGGCGGCGGGATCGGCTCGTACCTGGAGCGCCACGGCGGTCTCGGCGGGCATGAGGTGGAGCTGTCGCAGGCACCGGCCGAGAAGGAGCCGCGGGACCGGGGCAGCGTCGCCGGGATCGCCGCCCGGGCGCTGCCCGGCGTGGTGACCATCCACGTCAAGGGGAGCACCGAGGAGGGCACCGGCACCGGCTTCGTCCTGGACGCCCAGGGCCACATCCTCACCAACAACCACGTGGTCGCCCCCGCCGGCTCGGGCGGCGACATATCGGTCACCTTCAGCGGGGGCGAGACCGCCTCGGCCAAGGTGATCGGCCGGGACGGTGGCTACGACCTGGCGGTCATCAAGGTGGACCACGTCTCCGGGCTGAAGCCGCTGCCGCTGGGCAACTCCGACTCGGTGCGGGTCGGCGACCCGGTGGTGGCCATCGGCGCCCCCTACGACCTGGCGGGCACCGTCACCTCGGGGATCATCAGCGCCAAGGAGCGGCCGATCACCGCGGGCGGTGAGAAGACGGACGGCAGCGACATCAGCTACGTGGACGCGTTGCAGACCGACGCCCCGATCAACCCGGGCAACTCCGGCGGTCCGCTGATGGACTCCAAGGCGCGGGTGATCGGCATCAACAGCGCCATCCGGGCCGCCGACGACGGCGGCGGCCTGACCGGTGGTCAGGGCGGCAGCATCGGGCTGGGCTTCGCGATCCCCATCAACCAGGGCAAGCGGGTGGCCGAGGAGCTGATCAACACCGGCAAGGCCACCCACCCGGTGATCGGGGTCACCCTGGACACCGGGTTCACCGGGGACGGGGCCCGGGTCAACACCCGCACCGCGAACGGCAGCCCGGCGGTGAACCCGGGCGGCCCCGGCGACCGGGCCGGGATCGAGCCGGGCGATGTGATCACCGCGGTGGACGGGGTGCGGGTGCACAGCGGATCGGAGCTGATCGTCAAGATCCGCAGCCACCGCCCGGGCGACCGGCTGCGGCTGACCGTGGAGCGCGGCGGCCAGGAGCACAGCATGTCGCTCACCCTCGGCTCGGCGGACGGCGAGTGATCGCGGGGCGGCCGGTGCCCGCGGCGCGACCCCGGATGTTGGCCACGCCGTCTCCCGGGGTTCCCCGCGGGGCAGGTACCGTGTTCGGTGGCCTGGACCGCGGGCCGCACACGTCTCAAGGAGCTGCCAGGTGTTCTTCGACATAGGACCCCTCGAGATGATCGCGATCGTCATCCTCGCGGTCCTGGTCTTCGGGCCGGAGAAGCTGCCCAAGGTGATCCAGGACGTCACGGGGTTCCTGCGCAAGGTGCGGGAGTTCTCCGACAGCGCCAAGCAGGACATCCGCTCCGAGTTGGGACCGGAGTTCAAGGACTTCGAGTTCGAGGACCTCAACCCCAAGACCTTCGCCCGCAAGCACCTGCTGGACAAGGACAAGGACGAGTACGGGCTGCGGGAGCTGGCCAGCAGCTTCGACCTGCGCAAGGAGATGGCCGAGGTCGCCGACGCGGTGAACGGCCGCCCGAGCGATCCCGTGCCGTCCGCCCCGGCCGCCGGCGGCACCGCCTCGGGCGGCTCCGACCTGCTGCGGAAGCGGGACACGCCGGCCCCCGCGGAGCGCCCGCCGTTCGACGCCGACGCCACCTGAGGACCCCGTATGCCCGGGGTGCTCGCCCGGTATGGCTATCCTCCCCTTGTCCAGGGTTGAGGTCGCCCGAGGGGGGCGGGCCACCCGCGAGCAGGGCAAACGAGGAGGCTCCGGTCAGATGGAGACGACGAGACGGGCAGCGGCACCGTCCGCGGTGACCAGTACGCCGGGTGCCGCCGAGCCGACCCCGCCGGGGAGGCCCGCAGGGGCCCGCCGCGCCATCGACGGCTATCTGATGGCCGCGTTCCCGTGGTACGGCCTCGACGAGGCGTTCACCGGACCGCGCTGGCTGATGCAGGTCGGCGCGAGCTCGGACGGCACCGTGGAGCACGGCTCGACCGGCCATGGCGACGAGCCCTCGCTGCGGGCGGAAGTGGATGCCGAGGCCCGGGAGAAGCAACGTTTCGCGGTGGTGGTGACGGTGGCCAGCCGCCCGCTGCGCAAGAGCGCGGACGGTACCGGCGTACTGGAGGCCACCTCGGTCTCGTCCGCCGCCTGGCTGGCCGGGGCGGGGCTGCTCTCGGCGACCTGGCCGTCCCGGATGGAGCGCGCGCTGCGGCAGGACTGGCTGGACCAGCAGACCGCGATCGCCTGGGAGCTCGCCGACGACCTGGACGGCTCCGCCTGGTCCCAGCTGTCGCTGCCGGTGGACGGCTCCCCGATCTCCTTCCGCTACCGCGAGTCCGAGTACGGCTGGGTGCTGGCCGGCTCCGAGCACAACGGCTGCTGCGATGGCTCTGGCGAGGCGGCGGCGTGCGGGGGCAGCGGGGTGCACATCGGGGCGTACGGGCGCGGGATGAGCGCGTATGGGCTCGGGTTTTCGGTGATCAAGGACATCACGGGGTACGCGGGGGCTTGAGACGACGCGGGAGGCTGCCCCGCCGGTCGATTGCCGTCCGCAGGCCGGTGGGGGCTGGTCGCGCAGTTCCCCGCGCCCCTTCGGGGCGGGGGGTCGTCCGGGATTGCGTCGCAAGGGGCGCCGCGCCCCTTGGGGCGAGGTCGTCCGGGATGGCGTCCGCGAGGGGCCCCGCGCCCCTTGGGGACGCGGGGATCTCGGCTCTAGAACTTGTTGCGGGGGGTGATGCCGAGTGACATGCCGGACAGGCCGCGCTGCCGTCCGCCCAGCTTGCCGGCGATGGAGCGCAGTGCGCTGCCCGCCGCGGAGTCGGGGTCGGTGATGACCACCGGCTTGCCCTCGTCGCCGCCCTCGCGCAGCCGTACGTCGATCGGGATGCTGCCGAGCACCGGCACGGTGGCGCCGGTGGTGCGGGTGAGGCCGTCGGCGACCAGCTGACCGCCGCCGGTGCCGAACACGTCGACCATCTCGTCGCAGTGCGGGCAGGGCAGCCCGGACATGTTCTCCACCACGCCGACGATCTTCTGGTGGGTCTGCACCGCGATCGAACCGGCCCGCTCGGCCACCTCGGCGGCGGCCTGCTGCGGGGTGGTGACCACCAGGATCTCGGCGTTCGGCACCAGCTGGGCCACCGAGATGGCGATGTCGCCGGTGCCCGGCGGCAGGTCGAGCAGCAGGACGTCCAGGTCGCCCCAGTACACATCGGCGAGGAACTGCTGGAGGGCGCGGTGCAGCATCGGCCCGCGCCACACCACCGGGGCGTTCCCCGGGGTGAACATGCCGATCGAGATGACCTTCACGCCATTCGCCGAGGGCGGCATGATCATGTTCTCGACCTGGGTGGGACGGCCGTCCACGCCCAGCATGCGGGGCACCGAGTGGCCGTAGATGTCCGCGTCGACCACGCCGACCTTGAGCCCGTCGGCGGCCATCGCGGCCGCCAGGTTGACGGTGACCGAGGACTTGCCGACGCCGCCCTTGCCGGACGCCACCGCGTACACCCGGGTCAGCGAGCCGGGCTTGGCGAAGGGCACCTCGCGCTCGGCCTGCCCGCCGCGGAGCGAGGCCGCCAGCTCGCGCCGCTGCTCGTCGCTCATCACGTCCAGGTCGACCGCGACCCGGGTGACACCGGGCACCTTGGCCACGGCGTCGGACACGTTCTTGGTGATCGTCTCCCGCATCGGGCACCCGGACACGGTCAGGTAGACGACCACCGCGACCGCGCCGTCATCGGCGATCTCGACCGATTTGACCATGCCGAGCTCGGTGATCGGCTTGTGGATCTCCGGGTCGTTCACCGTGGCGAGGGCGGCCCGCACCGCGTCTTCGGTCGGTGCGGAGCCCGGGGGAGTGTCGGTAGCCATGCCCCGATGGTACGGCGCCCCGGTGACCCGCCGGTAAGCCAGTCAGCGGTCGTGTTCCTCACTCTCCAGCGGGAATGCCTGGCGCTGTCCCAGTTCCCTGACCAGCTCCTCGAACTCCGAGCGGATCCAGTCCCGGGTGGCGACCTCGCCCAGGCCCATGCGCAGCGCCGCGATCTCCCGGGTCAGGTACTCGGTGTCCGCGATGCTCCGCTCGTTCTGCTTGCGGTCCTGCTCCACCGCGACCCGGTCCCGGTCCGCCTGCCGGTACTGGGCCAGCAGGATCAGCGGGGCGGCGTACGAGGCCTGGAGCGACAGCATCAGCGTCAGGAAGATGAACGGGAACCTGTCGAAGCGCAGATGGGGCGGCGCCAGCACGTTCCAGCCCAGCCACACGGCCACGAAGACCGTCATCCAGGCGATGAAGCGGCCGGTGCCCAGGAAGCGCGCGATGTGCTCGGACGCCTTGCCGAACGCCTCGGGGTCCCACCGCGGCCTGGGCAGCAGGGTGCGGCGGGGCTCCTTGGGCCGGGAGAGCCGGCCTCCCTCATCCGCCACCGGCGGCCCCCCGCATCCCGGGCACGTCCGCGCTGTGCAGCTCCCGCTCCCGCCAGTCCTCCGGCAGCAGGTGGTCCAGTACGTCGTCCACCGTCACCGCGCCCAGCAGCGAGCCGCTCTCGTCCACCACCGGGGCCGCGACCATGTTGTAGGTGGCCAGATAGCTGGTCACCAGGGGCAGCGAGGTGTCCGGCGACAGCGGCGCGAGTTCGCTGTCCACCAACGAGCTGACCAGGGTGAACGGCGGGTCGCGCAGCAGCCGCTGGAAGTGCACGGTGCCCAGGTACTTGCCGGTGGGGGTCTCGTCCGGGGCCCGGCACACGTACACCTGGGCGGCCAGCGCCGGGGACAAGTCCGGATTGCGCACCCGGGCCAGCGCGTCCGCCACCGTGGCGTCCGGCAGCAGCACGATCGGCTCGGTGGTCATCAGCCCGCCGGCGGTGCGCTCCTCGTACGCCATCAGCCGGCGCATGTCCGCCGCGTCCCGGGGCCGCATCAGGCCCAGCAGCCGCTCCTTGTCCGCCTCCGGCAGCTCGGAGAGGAGGTCGGCCGCGTCGTCGGGGTCCATCGCCTCCAGCACGTCCGCGGCGCGCTCCTCCTGGAGCTTGCCGAGGATCTCCACCTGGTCCACGTCGGGCAACTCCTCCAGCACGTCCGCCAGCCGGTCGTCGTCCAGCGCCGCGGCCACCTCGGCACGCCGCTTGGCGGACAGGTGGTGCAGCACGTTGGCCAGGTCGGCGGGGCGCAGCTGTTCGAAGGTGGCGAGCAGGTTCTCCGCGCCCTGGCCGTGCTCCTCGAGGGAGAAGCCGGTGACCGCGGACCACTCCACGGTCAGGGTCTCCCCCTTCCGCCGCAGCGCCCCGCCCCTGCCGCGCCGGACGAAGACCTTGTCGATCTGCCAGTCGCGGCGGGCGGGCAACTGGGCCATCGCGACGTCCAGCACGGTGACCTCCTCCTGGGTCTCCACCAGCCGCACCCGGCGGTCCAGCAGCTCACCCAGCACCAGGGTCTCGGTCGGGCGCTGCTCGAAGCGCCGCATGTTCACCACTCCGGTGGTGATGACCTGGCCGGACTCCATTCCGGTCACCCGGGTCATGGGGAGGAAGATGCGGCGCCGGCTGACCACCTCGACGACCAACCCCAGTACCCGCGGCGGCCGGCCGGCCAGCCGCAGCATGGCGACCAGGTCGCGGACCCGGCCCACCTGGTCGCCGTTGGGGTCGAAGACGGCGACGCCCGCGAGGTGCGACACGAAGACCCTGGATCCGAACGCGGCCACCGTCCCACCTCCCGCATGCCAGGCGCCCGGAATGTCGTCTCATTCGGGACATTCCTCCGCATTGCGGATTCAGGCTAACGTGCCCCGGCCCGTGCCGCCGTCCCGATGGGATCCCGCGGGCGGTCGCCCGGAGCACCGGTACGCTGCCTGCTGCACCGGCATAGGAGGCAGGCAGACGTGCGCATCGGGAACGTGGCTCTCATGGGAGCGATGTGCGTGGGGCTGACCGCGGTCCTCACGGGCTGCGGCGGCGGCGGGGAGGACCCCGACGCGAACACCAACGGGGTCGGCAAACTGCCCGCCCGCACCATCGAGAGCAAGGCCGCCAAGGCTGCCCGCGGCGCCGACACCGTCCACCTGACCGGGACTCTGGTCAGCAAGGGGAGCTCCTACAAGCTGGACATGCGGCTCAGCGACAAGGGCGGCGTCGGCGAGGTCGCCACCAAGGACTCCCGCTTCGAACTGCTGCGCGTCGGCAAGGAGCTGTACCTCAAGGCGGACGCCGACTTCTGGACCCGCAAGGAGGGCTCCGAGAGCGACCAGGCCGCGGCCCGGAAGCTGGACGGCAAATACGTGAAGGTGCCGGCCGGCGATCCCTCGTACCAGCAGCTCGGCGGCTTCACCGAGAAGGACGTGCTGCTCGACGGGGTGCTGGGGCTGCACGGCGCGCTCTCCACCGGCGACCGGGGGAAGATCGCCGGAGTCCGCACCATCCGGGTGCTCGCGGCCGAGGGCAGCGGCGGCTCCCTCGACGTCTCGCTGGAGGGCACCCCGTATCCGCTGCGGCTGAAGCGGGCGGGCGGCGCGGGCACCATCCTGCTCGCCGACTGGAACAAGACGTTCCCGCTCGCCGCGCCCGGCAAGGAAGAGACCGTCGACTACGGGCAGCAGATACCGGCCCACGAATAGCGGCCACCGGCCGCTCGACCGTACGAGGGCGCCACTCGGCGGGACCGCGGCCCGGGGGTACGCCACCCCACGGCGGGCGCCCCGGCCGCGGCGGGGCGGCGGCAGCCGGGGCCGGGCCGTCCGATACGCGCCGGGCGTGCCGGCCGATGAGCGGCGCACCGGAAGACAGCGCGGCCCCGAAGTGTGCGGCGGCCCCGCGCTCCCGCAGCCTGGGCGACCCCTGGCCGTACGGTGCACGGCCTCTCGACCGCGGCGGACGGCGAAGGCGCGTGGGGGCGGCCACTCCGCGTGCGCCGTGGCGGCGGACCGCGCTCAGCCGCGCCGTCGGCGGCGGGAGAGCAGCTTGGGCAGAGCCGCCGGCATCGGTCGGCGGGTGATCGCGGGGGAGGGGAGCGGCGCCGCCGCCAGCGAGCCGTCCGGCAGCTGTGCCACCGGTCCGTCCAGTGGCTCCAGCCGCAGCACCCGGCAGTCGGCGGCCCAGCGGTCCGCGATCCGCTCGGCGTCCGGCGCGTTGAGCCGCTTGCCCTTGAGCTGCTCGACCGCGGCGGTCCACTCCTCGCCGCGCACCGCCGGCTCGCTCACCCGCGCCCGCCAGCCGACCAGGCGCCCGCCCTTGTCCTTGCTGCGCACCGTCACCTCGGCGGTGCCGCCGTCCACCAGGCCCAGGCCGTCCAGCGGCTGCTCACCGGGGCCACCGACCAGGTAGACGGCGCCCTCGTGCCACACGTGCCACAGCGAGCGCGGCGCCACCGCGCCGCCGGCCCCCGGACCGTCCGGGCTCCGGTGCTCGCCCGCGACCCAGATCAGGCCCGACTTCTTGGTGGCCTCCTCGATGAGGGCGCGGTCCATCAGCTGCTGTGTCATGCGCTCACTGTAGGACGCGGCGCGCCCCGCCCGCGGCGCCGACCGCCCTGTTCCGCTGCGCGGCCGGCCCCGTTCCGCGGCGCCGACCGCCCGCCCCGCCCGCGGCATCCGCGGCCCCGTCTCGTAGTACGGCGCGACAGTGCCGTCATCGGTGCACACCCCTTACTCTGAGGCGGTGCCCGCTCGCCCCCGCAACCGCTCCCTGACCGCCCCGGCCGCGTCGACCGGCTCGACCGCCTCGTCCAGCACCCCGGAGGCCGTCCGCAGCGGTGCCGCACCGCTCGACATCGCGCTGCTCGCGGTCGCGGTCGCCAGTGTCTCGCTCTCGGCTCCGCTGATCGCCGCCACCGCCGCCCCGCCGCTGGCCATCGCCTTCTGGCGGAACGCCATGGCGGTCGGCGTCCTCACCCTCGTGGTGGCGCTGCGCCGCGGCCTGCGCGCCGAACTGCGGACCATGGGCCGCCGCGCGGTGCTGCTGTCGGTGGCCGCGGGCGCCCTGCTGGCGGTGCACTTCGGCGTGTGGCTGCCGAGCCTTCAGATGACCTCGGTCGCCTCCTCCACCGCACTCGTCACCACCACCCCGATCTGGGCCGCGCTGCTGCTGCGGCTGCGCGGCCACCGCCCCCCGGCACTGGCCTGGGCCGGCATGGGGGTCGCCTTCCTCGGGGTCCTGGTGCTCACCGGCGTGGACCTCTCGATGTCCCCGCGCGCGCTGGCCGGGGACGCCCTGGCGCTGGCCGGCGGCATCGCCGCCGCCGGGTACGTGGTGCTGGGCGCGGAGGTGCGCCGTACGGTGAGCACCACCGCGTACACCTACATCTGCTACACGGTGACGGCCCTGCTGCTGCTCGCCACCTGCCTGGTGTGCGGGGCCCGGCTGGGCGGCTACAGCGGCTCGGCCTGGCTCAAGCTCGCCCTGCTGACCGCCACCGCCCAACTGCTCGGCCACACCCTCATCAACCGGGTGGTCAAGGGGCTCGGCCCCGCGGTGACCTCCACCGCGATACTCCTGGAGACCCCCGGCGCGGCCCTGATCGCCGCCCTGTGGCTGGGCCAGACCCCACCCGCGATCGCCTACCCGGCGCTGGCGGTCATCCTGCTCGGACTGGCCCTGGTGATCCTGGCGGACCGCCGCGAACGCCCCCGGGCCGGCGCCCCGACGGAACCGGTCACCGACCCGGTGCTCTGAGAACCGCGACGCCGCGAGCCCCCGTCGTACGGTCCTTACCGCCAACCGTTGCGGGACGCCGCCACCATCGGGCAGGCCCTACCGCCACCGTTCCGCGAGGCCCCGCCGGACAGGCGCTACAGCCACCCGTTCCGCTTGAAGCTGCGGTGGATGACGAAACAGACGCCGACGATCACGGACATCACCGCCGGGTAGCCGTACTTCCAGTGCAGCTCCGGCATGTGGGTGAAGTTCATGCCGTACACACCGCAGACCATGGTCGGCACCGCGACGATCGCCGCCCAGGCGGTGATCTTCCGCATGTCCTCGTTCTGCGCCACGCTGGCCTGGGCCAGGTTGGCCTGGAGGATGGAGTTCAGCAGGTCGTCGAAGGACAGCACCTGCTCGTTGACCCGCACCAGGTGGTCGGCGACGTCCCGGAAGTACTTCTGGATGTCCGGGTCGACCAGCCGCATCGGCCGCTCGCTGAGCAGCTGCATCGGCCGCAGCAGCGGGGAGACCGCGCGCTTGAACTCCAGCACCTCGCGCTTGAGCTGGTAGATCCGGCCCGCGTCGCCGCCTCGCCGGGCGCCCCGGCCGCTCCCGGCCGAGAAGACGTCGATCTCCACCTCGTCGATGTCGTCCTGGAGCGCGTCGGCGACCGCGAGGTAGCCGTCGACCACCTGGTCCGCGATGGCGTGCAGCACCGCGGAGGGGCCCTTGGCGAGCAGCTCCGGGTCCTCCTGGAGCCGGTGCCGCAGCGCCCGCAGCGAGCCCTGCCCGCCGTGCCGCACGGTCACGATGAAGTTCCGGCCGGTGAAGCACATCACCTCGCCGGTTTCCACCACCTCGCTGGTGGCGGTGAGTTCGGCGTGCTCCACGTAGTGGATGGTCTTGAAGACGGTGAACAGCGTGTCGTCGTAGCGCTCCAGCTTGGGCCGCTGGTGGGCGTGGACCGCGTCCTCCACGGCCAGCGGGTGCAGCCCGAACTCCTGGGCGATACCGGAGAACTCGCGCTCGGTCGGCTCGTGCAGCCCGATCCAGGCGAACCCGCCGTCGGCCCGCACCCGCGCCATCGCCTCCGAGGGGCTGAGGTGGTCGCTGACCCGCTTGCCCTCGCGGTAGACGGCGCAGTCCACGACCGCCGTGGTCACCGAGGGATCGCGGGTGGTGTCGTACGGCTGTGCGGCGTGGCCGCGGCGCAGGGCGGGACGGACGGCGGCGCGCAGGTCGCGGATCATCGACATGGCGGGCTCCTTCACGGGCCGGCCGTCAGCGGCGGACGCGCGGGGCGCAGCGCGGCCCGGAAGGTGGACGTACGGAGACCTCGGCGAGGTACGAGGTACACGTCCGCAAAGCGGGCGGCGCTCCTCCGCGGGTGGCGCTGACGGAAGATCGCAGAAACGGATTGAAGCGAGGTCGAGACGCTCCACCGTCAGATGCCGCGGACACCAGCGAACTTCGCGTGTTTCACTGCCGGGCAGTGGGGTACGGAAGGATTCAGATCACCGGGACTGCGTCCGAACGGGTTCAACGGGGGAGCTGCCGGTACTGCACGGTCGACTAGGATCCACCGCAGCCCCACCTCCTCCGGCCGGTCCCCGCTGGGGGACGACGTAATTCCCTGGGCAGAGGTCAAGGCTATCAGTCGGCAGAACCGTTCCCTCGCCGCTTTGCCTGTTCCATACCTGTGCTCCACGCCACCTCCGGACCCGCCCGATCCGGCCCTCCGATCGGGGCGCAGTAGGGTCGCCGCATGTCAGTCGTATCTGAGCTGGTCGAGGCCCGGTTGCGCAGTGCGCTGGGCGAGCCGGACGCACGCGCCGCCGTGACGTTCCTCGGCACGGACCGTATCGAGGTGCTCCGCTTCACCGACGGCGATGTGGTGCGCTACGCCACGCTCGGGATGTCGGCCCATCCGATGACGGATCCCTCGGGCTCCGGCGGCGGCCTGGGCGGCTCCGGCGGCCTGGGCGCGGCGGGCGACTCGCTGTCCGTGGTGTTCGCCGACCCGGTGCGCGGGCCGCGCGCCGAACTGCTGCTCTCCGTGCGGGCCGGCCGGGTGGACGGCCAGGTGCTGGACAAGGTGCTCCGCCCGCTGGCCGTACTGGCCGCCTCCCCGCAGGTGGAAGGGGTGGTGGTGGCCCCCGGCAACTCGCTGGACACCGGTGAGCCGCTGTGGCCCGGGGCCCCGTTCACCTCCGTACTGGTCGCCGAACCGGGCGGTCTGGTGGAGGATCTGACGCTCGATGAGCCGATGGACCCGGTGCGCTTCCTGCCGCTGTTGCCGATGACCCCCAACGAGGCGGCCTGGAAGCGGGTGCACGGCGCGGGCGCGCTCCAGGACCGCTGGCTGCGGCACGGCACGGACCTGCGCGACCCGCTGCGCGGCACGGTGCCGCTGGACTGAGGCCCCGTCGCCGGCTACCCCGCGAAGGCGGTGGCGGTGCCCTCCGGTGCGGTGGGCGCCGGCCCGGGCGCCTCCGGGGTGAGCGCCCGGCGCCGTACCCAGACGATGGCCGCGCCGGTCATGGCCGCCGCGGCGGCCACCACGAACGGAATGTGGATGTCGGTCCACTCCTCGATCTTCGGGGCGAGGTAGGGCGCGGCGGCGGCCGCGAACCAGCGCACGAAGTTGTAGCCCGCGCTGGCCACCGGTCGCGGGGCGTCCGAGACGCCCAGGGCCAACTCGGTGAAGACGGTGTTGTTCAGCCCGATGAAGGCCCCGGAGGCGATGGTGCCGGCCACCGCGGTGGAGTGGTCGCCGTAACCGAGCACCACCAGGTCGGCGGCGAGCAGTACCAGCGAGCCGCCCAGCACCCGCAGCGAGCCGAAGCGCCGCTGCAGCCGCGGGGCGACCAGCACGGAGAAGACCGCCAGGAGAAGGCCCCAGGCGAAGAAGACCGCGCCGGAGCGGTACGGCGACATGTCGAGCACGAACGGCGTGAACGCCAGCACGGTGAAGAAGGCGTAGTTGTAGAAGAAGGCGGAGGCGGCGGCGCTGGCCAGCCCGCCGTGCCCCAGCGCCCTGACCGGGTCGAGCAGCGAGGTCTTGCGGGCGGGCCTGGGCTGCTCCTTGAGGAAGGCCGTGATGGCGGCGAAGCCGATGGCCATCAGCACCGCGGTGCCGAAGAACGGGTAGCGCCACTTCATGTCGCCGAGCACCGCGCCCAGCAGGGGGCCGCAGGCCATGCCCAGACCGAGTGCCGACTCGTAGAGCAGGATCGCCGCGGCGCTGCCCCCGGCCGCCGCGCCCACGATGACGGCCAGTGAGGTGGAGACGAAGAGCGCGTTGCCCAGGCCCCAACCGGCCCGGAAGCCGACGAGTTCGGCCACCGAGGAGGAGGTCCCGGCGAGCGCGGCGAAGACCACCACCAGCGCCAGTCCGAGGAGCAGCGTTCGCCGGCCGCCGATGCGGCTGGAGACGAAGCCGGTGACCAGCATCGCCACGGCGGTGATCAGGAAGTACGAGGTGAAGAGCAGGGAGACCTGGCTGGGGGAGGCGTCCAGGCCCTGGGCTATGGACGGCAGGATCGGGTCGACCAGGCCGATGCCCATGAAGGCGACGACCGAGGCGCCCGCGGTGGCCCACACCGCGGGCGGCTGGCGCAGGATGCCGCCGGTGCCCTGGCCGTGCGGGGCCTGGGCACCGGTGTCCCTGGAGCTGGGGCTGGAGTCGCTCGCGCGCATGTCCGCTTCCCTTCGCCGAGGAGTCACTGACCTCCGCATATTAGGTTAGACAACCTAATGATTGCAAGATACATTTACTTTGCCCGGTCGGGCGGCCTCCGGACGGGTGATCGTCCTTGACGCGGCGTCCCCCGGGGAGGACCGTGGAGCGCTATGAGGGGCGAACCCAGTTGCCCGAAGTGTGGTCGTCGGGTGCGGGCGCCCGGTCTCTTCGCCGACTCCTGGCAGTGCGAGGTGCACGGCACGGTGTATCCGCTGCAGCCTGTCGTCCCGCCGAGCGTGGAGGCGCTCACGGTCGTGGTGAACCGCGCCCAGGTGCCGGTCTGGATGCCATGGCCGCTGCCGGTCGGCTGGCTGTTCACCGGTGTCGCCTGCGCGGGGGACGACCGCAGCGGTGGCCGCGCCACCGCCGTCGCCTGCACGGGCCCCGGTCCGCTCGGCGGCCCTGGTGAGCTGCTGCTGATCGCCGAGGAGCTCGGGGTGGGGCTCGGTGCCCGGTACGCGGGTCTGCCCGGCCCCGACCCCGGCGAGGGCATGCAGGTGGACAGGGCGCCGAACGTCAAGGTCATGGCCGCGGGGCGGCCCACCCCGCTGTGGCACGTGGGCGGCGCGCCGGAGGACCGGGCGGTCTTCGCGGGCGAGGCGCGCGGACTGTGGCTGTGGGCCATCGCGTGGCCCGAGCAGACCGGAATGCTGATGTACGACGAGCTGATACTGACCGATCTGCGGGACGCCGGGGCGGAGCTGGAACTGGTGCCGTGCGGGGCGCTCTCCCCGCGGCTGATCGCCTGACCGAACGCGGGGGCGGGGAACGGCGCCCCGGGCGCACCCGGGGCGCCGGTTCGGGATGCGCCGACCGCCCCGGCCCGCCCCGCCGGCCCGGGAAGCGCGTCCCCGCTCCGAAGGCAACCGGGGACCCCGCGGGCGATCCGGATAACCGGAATGGCCCATTCGGGTGAAGGTCGGACAACCCGGTAGAGTGGTGCGGTCCCCTCTGTCCCACCGCCGCAGCCTGGAGTACGTCGTGCGCATCGACCTGCACACCCACTCCACTGTCTCCGACGGCACGGACACCCCCGCCGAGCTGGTGCGCAGCGCCGCCGCGGCCGGACTGGACGTCATCGCGCTCACCGACCACGACACCGTCGCCGGCCATGCCGCGGCACGGGCCGCGCTGCCGCCGGGGCTGACCCTGGTGACCGGCGCCGAGCTCTCCTGCCGACTGGCGCCCGAGAGCGGCGGCGACGGCGAGGGCGTGAGCATGCACCTGCTGGCGTACCTCTTCGACCCGGCCGAGCCGGAGCTGGCGCGCGAGCGCGAGCTGGTGCGCGACGACCGGGTGCCCCGGGCGCGGAAGATCATCGGCAGGCTGCGGGAGCTGGGCGTCCCCATCACCTGGGAGCAGGTCGCGCGGATCGCCGGACTGCCCGCACAGACCGCGGCGGCGGGGCCCGCCGGCGGGCCGCCGACCGGGGTGGCCGTCGGCCGCCCGCACATCGCCAGCGCCCTGGTGGAACTCGGCGTGGTCCCCACCGTCTCGGACGCCTTCACCGCCGACTGGATCGGCACCGGCGGCCGGGCCGACGTGCGCAAACACGAACTCGACCCCTTCGAGGCGGTCCGCCTGGTCAAGGCCGCCGGCGGGGTCGCCGTGCTGGCTCACCCGCTCGCCGTGAAGCGCGGCCGATGTGTGCCGGAGAGCGCCATCGCCGAGCTGGCCGCGGCCGGTCTGGACGGCGTCGAGGTCGACCACATGGACCATGACGAGCCGACCCGCGCCCGGCTGCGCGGGCTCGCCGCCGACCTCGGCCTGCTGACCACCGGGTCCAGTGACTACCACGGCAGCCGGAAGACCGTCGGGCTCGGTGAGTACACCACCGACCCGGAGGTCTACGGAGAGATCGTGCGCCGCGCCACCGGCGCCTTCCCGGTGCCCGGCACCGGTGGAGGCGACCCCGTGCGGCAGTACGGCTAGCCACTCACCGCGCCCGCGCACCGGTCCGCAGCCCCGCCCGACCCGGGCCCCGGTCCGTCCGGCCGAGGCCGGGCGCGCTCGGCCGCGCCGTGCCCGGCGCCGCCCGTTTCCGCACCTCCGTCCGTCCCCGCGTTCTCCGCTCGTCTCTTCCCGCAAGGCTCACTGTGTTCGACGTCGCTGTCTTTGGATCCCTTTTTCTCACCCTTTTTGTCATCATGGACCCCCCGGGGATCACTCCGATCTTCCTGGCCCTGACCGCGGGACGACCGCACAAGGTGCAGCGGCGGATGGCCTGGCAGGCGGTCGCCGTCGCGTTCGGTGTGATCGCCGTCTTCGGCGTCCTGGGCCAGCAGATCCTGGACTACCTGCATGTCTCGGTGCCCGCGCTGATGATCGCCGGCGGTCTGCTGCTCCTGCTGATCGCGCTGGACCTGCTGACCGGCAAGACCGACGAACCCCAGCAGACCAAGGACGTCAATGTGGCGCTGGTGCCGCTGGGCATGCCGCTGCTGGCCGGGCCGGGCGCCATCGTCGCGGTGATCCTCGCGGTGCAGCACGCGGACGGCGTCGGCGGGCAGATATCGGTGTGGGCCGCGATCGCGGCGATGCATGTGGTGCTGTGGCTGACCATGCGCTACTCGCTGCTGATCATCCGGGTGATCAAGGACGGCGGGGTGGTGCTGGTGACCCGGCTGGCCGGAATGATGCTCTCGGCGATCGCCGTGCAGCAGATCATCAACGGCGTCCTCCAGGTCGTCCAGGGCGCCTGAGCCCGCAAGCCCGCGCCGTACGCGCGACGCCCCCGCACGGATCGTCCGTGCGGGGGCGTCGCGTACGGTGGCTTCCCCTCGGCTCGCCGGGGAGAACCCTGTGCGGCCGCGGCTATGAGGCCGCGGTGTCTGCCGGGCGGATGTAGATGCGCTGGCCGAGTGCGGCGGCCTGCTGCACGATCCGATTGACGGAGGCGGCGTCCACGACGGTGCTTTCCACGGCGTTGCCGTCGATGTCATCGAGGCGCATGATCTCGAAGCGCACAGGCTTCTCCCTTCGTCTGATCCTCCTGAGGAGAACTGATGGTGGGCTCAGTACGGCCACAGTGCCGTCCTGTCCCACCCGTTACAACGGGATGCATCCTGCAAACATTCCCTACGCTAAGGAAATTTTTCGGCAGACTAAGAACCTGGGTGTGACGCAGCGTTCCCCGTCGCCGACTGGCGGTTTGTGCGGCCCGCCCCGCGCCCCGGACAATGAACCGCGTATGAACGACGCCATGCCTGCGGGCCAGCCGGACCTCAGCTCGATCGCCCAGGCCATCGAGCGCACCAACGAACTGCTGCAGCGGGTGCTCGCCGAGGTGGCGACCACCCCCTCCACCCACGCGATCTTCGTGGACGCCGGATACGTCTACGCCGCCGCCGGCCGGCTGGTCGCCGGGACCGAGGACCGCAGAGCCTTCGCCCTGGACGCCGAAGGACTGATCGAGGCGCTCATCGACAGGGCCAGGACGATCTTCCCGGACAGCCGGCTGCTCCGCGTCTACTGGTACGACGGGGCCCGCCGCCGCATCCACACCCCCGAGCAGCAGCGCGTCGCGGAACTGCCGGACGTCAAGGTGCGGCTGGGCAACCTCAACGCCAACAACCAGCAGAAGGGCGTCGACTCGCTCATCCGCGGCGACCTCGAATCGCTCGCCCGGCACCGCGCCATCGGCGACGCGGTGCTGCTCGGCGGCGACGAGGACCTGGTCTCCGCGGTGGAGGCGGCGCAGGGCTACGGGGCCCGGGTGCACCTGTGGGGCATCGAGGCGGCCAGCGGCCGCAACCAGGCCGAACCACTCCTGTGGGAGGTCGACAGCCAGCGCACCTTCGACCTCGACTTCTGCAAGCCCTACGTCACCCGCCGCACGGAAGTGCACGAACCCTACGGCGACCTGGCGTCAGGCGCGGCGCTCCCGGCCCGCGAGGAGGTTCGCTTCGTGGGTGCGCAGGTCGCCGCACGCTGGCTCGCCGACCGCGGCCGCGAGACCCTCGCCGAACTGCTGCCCGGCCGCCCCTATCTCCCCGGCGCGGTCGACCAGGAACTGCTCCTGGAGGCCGAGGCCCTGCTGAGACTGTCCCTGCGCGGCCATGCCGACCTGCGGCGCGCACTGCGCGACGGGTTCTGGGAACACCTCCAGGCGCAGTACTGACCCCGGACGGCATCCACCGGGAAGGCGCCCCGCCCGCTCCGCGCCGTGCCCGCGCCGTTGCCCGCCCGCGGAGGGCGGCTCAGCCGTCGACCGTGACGTCCTCCCAGAAGTCGGCCAGCGCGCGGGCGCAGGCCAGGGGCTGTTCGGCATTGGGGGAGTGGCCGGCGCCCGCGATCACCGTACGCCGGGCGTCCAGCCGATCCGCCATCGCGTCCAGCAGCGCCACCGGCCAGGCGTAGTCGACCTCGCCGGACACCACGTGCCTGGCCGGCGCCACCGCGGCCAGCTCCGCCACCTGGTCCGTGGCGAACATCAACTGCCGTCCGGTGGCGATGAGTTGCTCGGGGACGGTGCTCATCCAACGGCGCCGCAGAAACTCCCGGACCTCGGCCGACGCCCTCGACGCGGGCGCCTCCGGGGGGTCCAGGTCCCGCATCGCCTGCCACACCGAGGCCATGTCGAGCACCCCCAGCGCCTCCAGCAGCAGCTTCGTACGCTCCCGCTGGGAGGCGGAGATGGCCGCCGGACCGGAGCTCATCAGCGTCAGGGAGGCGAAGCCACTCGCGTCGAGCAGCGCCGCCGCCCGTACGATCAGCCCGCCGAGCGAGTGGCCCAGCACATGGACCCCACGCCCCAGCGCCTCGACCTGGGCCAGTACATCCCGCGCCAACTCCGGCTGCGCGTACGCGCCCTCCTCCCGCGGCCCCGCCGTCTCGTACTGCCC
>NZ_SRID01000791.1 GCF_004684805.1 Streptomyces palmae | reverse complement strand
CGCCCGGCCCGCCCGGGCCAGTTGCTCGGGCAGTGTGTCGTCCCACCAGAGGTGGTAGCTGTCCACCACCACGCCGACCTGCTCGGCGGGGAAGCCCTCGGCCAGGTCGAGCGCCTGGGCCAGGGTGGAGACCACGCAGCGGTCGGCCGCGTACATCGGGTGCAGGGGCTCGATCGCCAGCCGTACGCCCCGTTCGGCCGCGTACGGGGCGAGTTCGGCCAGGGCGTCGGCGACCCGGCGCCGTGCGCCCGCCAGATCGCGGCTGCCGGGCGGGAGGCCACCGGAGACCAGGGCCAGGGTGCCGGTGCCCAGCGCGGCGGCCTCGTCGATGGCGGCCCGGTTGTCGGCCAGCGCGGCGCGGCGCTCGGCCGGCTCCGAGGCGGTGAAGAAGCCGCCCCGGCACAGGCTGCTGACGGTCAGCCCGGCCTCCCGTACCAGGCGGGCGGCGGCTGCCGGCCCGTACTCCCGGACGGGTTCCCGCCACAGGCCGACCGCGGTCACCCCGGCGGCGCGGCAGCCGGCCACCAGCTGGGGCAGTGACCACTGCCGCACGGTCTGCTGGTTGATGCTGAGGCAGGTGGGGGCCGGCACGGGGG
>NZ_SRID01000790.1 GCF_004684805.1 Streptomyces palmae | reverse complement strand
GTATAAGAGACAGCCCCGCCGGACCCGGTGGACATCCTGTCCAGCCGGAAGAAGGACACCGCGCCGATCAGCGCCGGCACCCTGTTCCCGGGGAAGGCCGCGACCGTCCGCCACCACGAGTACGCCAAGGGGGCGACCAGCGCCACCCGCGGCTGCGCCTCGGCGGCCCAGGGCGCCCTGCCCTCGGTCCTCAGCCGCAACGGCTGCCGCCAGCTGTTCCGCGCCACGTACAGCAAGGACGGGGTGGCGGTCACCGTCGGCATCGCGGTCTTCGACACCAAGGCGGCGGCCGGGAGGGCGATGGCCCAGGCCAAGCCGAACATCGCCTCGCTGCCCGGCAGCGGCGTCCCCACCTTCTGCCGCCGGGTCGCCTGCCGCAGCAGCGCCAACACCCTGGGCCGCTACGTCTACTTCACCATCTCCGGCTACACCTCCGGGGCGCCGGTGCCCACCTCGGACACCAAGGCGCTGGCGGCCGGCCGGGAGATCTCGGACTACGCCTTCTCCCGCATCCTGGCCCGCGGCAACGCCCAGGCGTCGGCCGCCGCCGAGGCCACCGGCCAGCCGTCACCCACGGCGCGCCCCGGCACCTGACCC
>NZ_SRID01000789.1 GCF_004684805.1 Streptomyces palmae | reverse complement strand
GTGACGGGGGGCGCGCCGGGCGAGCAGGGCCTGTGGCAGCCAGACCAAGGCCGCGAGACCGGCCAGCAGCGCCCAGGAGGCGAGTGAGCCGCGCCAGCCGCCGAGCGCGTTCTCCAGCGGTACGGCCGCCGCGGCCGAGGCCGTGGCACCGCCGATCATCGCGGTGGTGTAGAGCGCGGTCATGCCGGCCGCGCGGTCCGGGAAGTCCCGCTTGACCAGGCCCGGCATCAACACGTTGAGCAGTGCTATGCCGCTGCCCACCAGCGCTCCGCCGGCGAACAGCGCCACCATCGGCGGGGCCACCCGCAGCAGGATGCCGCCGCCCAGCAGGACCAGTGCGCCGAGCAGTACGGGGTCGGTGCCCCAGCGGCGGGCCATCCGGGGGGCGAGCGGCGAGGCCAGCCCCATGAAGATCAGCGGAACGGTGGTGACCAGGCTGCGGACGGTGGCGGAGAGCCCGAAGTCGTCACCGATCTCGCCGAGCAGCGGGGAGACCCCGGCCAGCGCGGCTCGCATGTTGAGGGAGGCGAGCATGATGCCGGCCAGCACCAGGGCGAGGCGGCGCCGGTTCGGCGCGTCGGGGGCGGGGGATACGGG